>JAAFIB010000024.1 GCA_013297725.1 Sphingomonadales bacterium | reverse complement strand
GGCTGATGGAACTGGAGCTGATTGAGCCAAGCCTGTTTCTGGGGTATGCGGCGGATGCCGGGGCAATCTTTGCCAAGGCTATTGCTGGCGCTGTGAGTAAGTAGCTCGAGCTGAGACGCTACGAAGATTTATTTCACACGAAGCCACGAAGGCACAAAGAAGATGCTATCCGGCGGAGCTGGTTTATCTCATTGCCTGTGGCAGGGGTGACTTTTGCAATTTTGAAATGCGCTACGCGTTTTAGGCGCTTCTTTGTGGCTTCGTGGCTTCGTGTGAGTCAAAACTTACACCTAGTTTACCAGGAGCAACACCAACGGCGTAATTTCCGCAAAGCCCCGCGACAGATAATTTCCTACAAGCGCGCAGCAGCCTATTCCCGATTTATTGCTGAAAGGATATAGACGCTGTCAAAGAACTGGACACGGGACTGGCAAAGGAAGTCCTACATTTCAAGCATTATCGAGGCAAGCAGCCGCCATTAACAATGGAGGCCCAACAACTAAATCTACCGCAGCCCACCTCCATCGTTTTGTGACTTGCTGTTTCATTAAGAAACACGCAAAAACAGGATGAAAGAGTTTGGGGTCGATGGATAACAAGGGTCGAATTGACAGACAGCTTTTTGATGCGCGGGTGGCGCAAACCCGAACCCATCCCGATTTCCTTGCTGCGCGCTATCGATTTTCCACCGAGGTTCCTGACAGCCGCCTGCACAATCATTTCCGCCACACGATCAACGCCGATACCGGAGCTTTTGCTCTTGCCATAACCGTAACGGGCATGAACCGGCTGCAAAAGAACGGAGCGACGGTTGAGGCCGTTGTTTTTGCCTTAACCGCAGGCGGTTTCGCAAGCGCCACCCGCATCCGCGCTATGATCGACCAGATGGAGGATCGCGGCCTGATCCGTGTGATCAGCGACCCGGAAGATAAAAGGCGCAAACGACTAGAGCTGACCGACATATTTATTGCGGCGGAACGCGACTGGTTTGAAGCGGTGCTGAACTGTGTAGGCATGATCTTTCCGCTGCCTGACACGCCGCACAACCTGGCCCATGGGCCGGACGTGCTTGAACGCTATTTAACAGGGATCATGTTGCGATCAGTGATGGACCAATTCACGCTGATGGAGGGTATGCCAGAGATTGAGGCGTTCATGAACCGGCGGCATGGCTATTTGTTGATGCTGCGGCTGGCCGGACGCGACGGCCTCGAAACTGAAGTGCATCGCACCGCGATGGCCGAACAGTTTGGCGTTTCGGCTGCGCATATTGCGGGTATGCTTGCCGATGCCGAACACGCAGGATGGCTGCGCCGCGAACAGCCATCAAGCCGCGTGCTGCTTGATCCAGATTTTGCCGAGAAACTGGATATATGGATTGCACGCGAGCTGACGATCGTCGGCCTGTGGATCGAGGCGAAGTTTGGTGCCCCGGCCCAGCAAAAGCCCATACCCTAAAGAAAAATAGGTATTTTTTTTGAGCTGGCGGCAACACCTTATGCGGAGCATTAGTTTATGCGTTGCAGGGGGATTTTTCTGTCCGCGACCCTTTATCGACCGGGTATTTAGCGACCCACTTACCCGGTCGATTTTTGGGCGCTTCTGCTTCCAGAGCTCACCCCACCCGATAATCCGCAATCACCTCGCCGCACGCGCGCAACTCTTCCTCGTGCCCCTCTTCGCGCCAGCTTTCTTGTAGCGCCTCGGCCTCCCATTGCAGCATCGCGGGATGGGCAAGGATGTGGTCGACCCATGCCTGCCCGGCTCCGACATCTAGACCATAGGTCCGCACCCGATACGCGACTGGCGCAAAGAAAGCGTCGGCGGCGGTGAATTCTGCTCCGGCAAGATAAGGGCCGCCAAAGCGTGACAAGCCTTCTTCCCATAGTTCGCGGATGCGGGCGACATTGGCTTTTAGCGCGCCCGACATAGGCTTGGGTTTCACCCGCACCCCCACATTCATCGTGCAATCGTTGCGCAGTGCGGAAAAGCCGCTGTGCATCTCACTCGCCGCGCATTGCGCCCAGCTGCGGGCGGCGGGGTCGCTTGGCCAAACGCCGTCATGCCGGTCGGCCAGATACAACGTGATGCCCATACTGTCGTGGATCGTCCGGCTAATGTTTTCTTCGGCATGCAGCAACGTCGGCACTTGGCCCGTGGGCGAAAACGTGCGGAATTCATCATAGTTGGATGGCTTAGTGAACGGTTCCAGCCGGTCGTCAAAGGCAATACCCAACGCCTTCATCAAAATCCATGGCCGCAGGCTCCAGCTGGAATAGTTCCGGTTTGCGGTAATCAGCGTGTAAGACATTAACGGGTTAGGCATGGACTAATCTCCTTAGTTTCTGGCGCTGCTGGCAAGTCTGGTTCTTCATCTGGCATGGGCAGCGCACCGACATTAAGCCAGCCGCAATCGGGCAATTGTTGATAGCTATCCAACACGGCAAACGGAATGCGAAACGGGATGCCCCAATTGGCGTTCCACATGGCGACCACGCCGGTCTTGGTGACAGGATCAAAGATCATCGTGGCGCGATATCCGGCCACAGCACCCGAATGGCCGAGCAAGCGGCGGCCGTTATAGATAAAGCTACGCAGACCAAGGCCATAGCCTGCACCCGACAATGCCTTGGCCAGATCGCCGCTGTAAATGCGCGGCGTTGCGATCAATGGCGTCTCGGCAAGTTGGATCGCGGCTGGTGTCATCACATCTGCGCGCTCCCCCATCATCGCCTGCATCCATTTGGCAAAATCGGTGATGTTGCTGTTGATGCCAGCAGCGGCGGGGACGCGCCAATACGCCTCTTTTAGCGGGCGGACTGTCATTTGGTGATGCGGTCTGGCCCACTCCGTTGCACTGGTCAGCCCTGCCATTCCATAGGTCGCACTGGCCATACTCAGCGGGCGAAAGAACCGTTCACTGATTTGATCGGTAAAGGGCCTTTGCCCCGCCTCGCCGAGTATTTCGCTCGCCGCATCAAAGGCGATATTTTGATAAGTGTGGCATGTGCCCGGCGGGCATTGCAGCGGCGCAGCGAACAGCTTTCCCCGGATGGCAACCGGGTCATCGCCTGCCTCAAGCTTTTCGTCATACGCGTTTTTGGTCAGGCCAGTTTGATGCGATAGCAATTGCGCAAACGTCAGCCGGGCCTCTGCGCCTTGAGGTAAGCGCAGCGAGGTTTGCCAACTGGCGACAGGGCGCGACAAATCGACTGTGCCTTCGCTTGCCAGCGTTGCCGCCAGCATGCCGGTGGCCGTTTTGGAAACAGACGCCCAGCGGAACACAGTGTCCGGCGTTACCGGTTCCCGTGTGGATCGATCCGCCACACCATAGGTGCGGACGAAACGCACTTCGCCATCCTCCACCACCGCGACCGCCAGCCCCGCCATTTCGGGGCGTAAGCTAAGTTCGATCAGCTGCAAATCGAGGCGGCGGTAATCAATGCGCCCGCGCCACTCCGCCGCTGTATCGGGCAGCCCGTCATCGGCCTTGCTGAAAACCGCGGGCAATGCGGGAAGCGTCTCGTTGCCGAAATAGCGTTGCACGCCAAACCAGCCAGCCAGCGCCAAACCAACAATGGCAATCAATGCTGTTAAGATGCGGAGCATTGTTGTGGTTAGTCTCGCCCCAAAAGTGCGGGCCACGCGCGGCCCGTGCCGATGGCAAAACAGCCGCCAGCGATCAGCGCCGCTGAACCTGCATTGGATGGAACCTCAGACACCTTGCGCTGTTTCCAATTCAATCCGGCGTGCATCAAGTGCGTCGCATTCATTTTCGCTGAAAACTTCGATGCCATTGGCGCGCAAGATTTCGGTCGTCAGCCCTTCGCCCTCAATAGTTCTGCCTGTGAAAGTGCCGTCGTAAATATTGCTACTGCCGCAGGACGGGCTGTTCTCTTTCAACAACGCTAGTCTGCAGTTTTGTGCCTGAGCAAGTTTCAAAGCGGTTTGTGCGCCAGCTTCATAAGAGGCCAAAACGTCGGCTCCTGATTTATCGACAATGGTCGTTTCCCGTCGTTCCGCAGGTAGTCTGGGAACGGATAGCCCGCCTGCCAACTCTGGACAAATCGGAACCAATCGGCCCTCGGATCGCCAGATATCTAACCGGGGATCCTGGATGCGTTTACCAGCACCATCGTACCGAACAGGTTCGCCCAAAAGACACGCTGATATCAGAATTTTTTCCATTCCAATCAGTTCACGTAATTCGCAGTTGTCTTCGCCGCGACTTCCTCCGCCGTCACGCCCGGGGCCATCTCGATCAGCCTAAACGGTGATGCGTGGTCGGGGCGGTGGAATACGGCTAGGTCAGTGATGATCATATCGACCACATTCTTGCCGGTCAGCGGCAGCGTGCAGGCCGGGATGAATTTGGGGCTGCCGTCCTTGGCGTTATGCTCCATCACCACGATAATCTTTTTGACGCCCGCGACCAGATCCATCGCGCCGCCCATGCCTTTGATCATTTTGCCGGGGATCATCCAATTGGCGATGTCGCCATTTTCGGCAACCTCCATCGCGCCCAGCACGGTCAAGTCGATATGCCCGCCGCGGATCATTGCAAAGCTGGCCGCGCTGTCGAAATAGGCGGATTGCGGCAGCTCGCTGATCGTTTGCTTGCCTGCATTGATCAGGTCGGGATCTTCTTCACCCGCAAACGGAAACGGGCCGATGCCGAGCATGCCGTTTTCAGACTGCAACGTAACCTCGACGCCCGCCGGAATATGGTTGGCAACTAAGGTCGGGATGCCGATGCCAAGGTTGACGTAATAGCCGTCGCGCAATTCCTGCGCCGCACGCGCCGCCATTTGATCGCGGCTCCAGCCTTTGGTGATGGTGTCGGTCATTCGGATGCTTTCTTGTCGGAAGTAATTTCAAGCCGCTCGCTATCAATTGCGGCGATGGGATGGGGCAGTTCAAACCAGCCGCGACCGGTGAAGGTCTCCAGCCGGATGGCATAGCTTTGGTCGCGCAAATAATCGAACAGTTCGTCAAAATCGCTTTTGCGATCGCCAGCGATGGCAACGACGCAATGGCTTGCCGCAAGCGACCAGCGGCGTTCTTGTTTGCGGTAACTACCGGGCAGGCCGATCAGCATAATATCGGTATCGCGCAGCACCGGCTCTTCGCCTTCGCGCAATAGATCAAGGATCGGTTTCAGCTGGCTTTCGTCAGTCTCCGCCAACCACGCAATCCGAATGCCGGATTCGCGCAACGTCTCTAGCAATGCTGCAAAGCCATTTTGCCGCTCAACATCCATTTCCGCTGGCGTGCCGGGGGCAACATCAAGGTCAATCAGCACCGCCATCGGCTTTGCATCACAGCTGATCGTTTGCGGCTGCGTCAGCGACACGTTCTCCGTCAACACCGCCGAACGTGCAGCTTTGCCTTTGCCACGTTTTGCCGCTTCACCAAGCGCGTGGCGGACGAAGGGGAGATACGCATTGGAAATGTTGGATGCCGCCAGCCGCTCCAGCGCAGTCATAGCGCCGGGGCTGTCGGTCTCTGTCGGCACAGGCAGCGCGGTTGCAATCTGCTCTGGCGGCGCGTCGCCGACAAAAACCTGCGGAGGAGCTGTCTTGTCGATCGAGGCGGCCTTAAAATCTGCCTCTGCCGCTCGCGTGCGCGCCCGCGCCTTGTCGACTTCTTTTTTGCCAATCACCCCCGCTGCGGCGATGGGCAGAACCAGCGCAACACAGCCTTGCAGCGTCAACGCAGCGCCCAGCAACAGGCCCAAGGCAGGCCAGCGTTGCATCACGCCGCGTCCCGCTCCCGAACTGTGCGGAACTCGATTTTCTTGTCGTATGGCGCGCCGATGATCATGCGCTGCACATAGACACCGGGCAGATGGATGCTGTCGGGATCAAGGCTGCCGACCGGCACCACTTCCTCCACCTCTACAACGCAGATTTTGCCGCATGTTGCCGCTGGCTGGTTAAAGTTACGCGCGGTTTTGCGGAAAATAACGTTTCCGCTTTCATCCGCTTTCCACGCCTTCACAATGGCAAGGTCGGCAAAGATCCCGCGTTCGAGGATATACTCCTCGCCATTAAAATCCTTAGTCTCCTTACCCTCGGCGACCAACGTTCCAACGCCGGTTTTGGTGTAGAACCCAGGAATGCCTGCACCACCCGCCCGCATCCGTTCCGCCAGCGTCCCTTGCGGGCAAAACTCAACCTCTAATTCGCCCGACAGATATTGCCGCTCAAACTCTTTATTCTCGCCAACATAGGACGAGATCATCTTTTTGACCTGACGTGTGCGCAACAATTTGCCGATGCCTTCATTGTCGATGCCCGCATTGTTTGATGCAAAGGTCAGCCCGGTGACGCCGCTTTCGACGATGGCGTCAAGCAGGCGGTCGGGGAGACCGCACAGGCCAAAGCCGCCCGAGGCAATCAACATGTCGTTTGTCAAAAGGCCATCAAGTGCAGCCTTGGCATCGGGATAGAGTTTTTTCATCTGGGCGGCCCTTTCGGACTATGGGAGAAACTAGGTTTTCGCCTAGCCGCTCTTTACGCTACTCGCAAGATTGGGCTTACCGTAGCGGTATGCCAAGCGCGCTTTCCAAATCGGCCAGCGCCTGTTCGCCGCCTGTCACTTTGATCGCGTGCATGCCAAGCGCGGCGGCGGGTTTGCAGTTTATGCCCAGATCATCAAGATAGATGCATGCCGACGGTTCGACCCGAAACATATCGCACATCATCTGGTAAATGCGCGGATCGGGTTTGCGAACGCCCGCTTTCGAACTTTCAATGACATGATCAAACCGGGCCATGATTGCCTCGACTTTGGCGGCTTTATTCGCGCTGCCCGCCATGCCTGCGCCGCTGCCAGCCTTTACATTATTGGTGATGCAGCCAATGCCAAAACCAGCGGCTTTTAACCTATCTAGTGCCGCCACCATATAGGGCCGGATGTCCCCCGATAGGCACGCGATCACCGATGCGCCGTCCAGCATATGACCCATCGCCTCAGCTTCGGCAGCGAAGGCTGCGTCAAAGCCAGCCGCATCAATCTCTGCGCGTTCAAATCTGGCCCAGGCATTATCATTGGGATTGGCCGAATTGACGCGGCGGACAAAATCATGCGGCAAACCGCGCTCCGCCTCCATCCGGTTGAACGCTTCAAATGGCGAAGATGTAATCACTCCGCCGAAATCGAAAATCACATGTGTATAGCTCAAGGCGTAATCACAATTCCAACCTTGGGATCGGCCCGGCCGCCCAGCACCTCGTGATACGCATCAAGCGCCGCATCCGCGCCTGAACGCTTGTCTATTGCCGCAATCCCGGGTGCAACATCCATAAAGCCCAGCCAAGCTGAGGCCATCCGTGTTGCAAAACCTTTACCACCCCAATCGGCCAACCGTTTCTGGCTACGGCCGGGCGCGAAGAAACCTTGGCGTTCTGGCCCCGGCATCGCGTCCATTTCTGGCGCTGAATCCCAATGCGATTTACCAACGATCATTGAGTATTTCAGGCTCTCGCCCAGATGCGAATGCACTGCGCGCGTAACAGCGTTATTGCCCGCCATGTCGACGAGCGCCGACGGAACATCTGGATCAATCAGCGTCGATATATCATCATAGGCCACAACGCGGTCATAGATATCAAGCGCCGCCAGCGCCTCTGCATTGGCAGCACTGGTCAAACCAATCGTCTGCGGCCCAGCTTCCCGTTGCTTCATCGAATAGCCCAGACCAATCGCAGTTTTGCTGGATGCGCTGGCAATCAGCACCTGTTTGGCGCCGTAATCGCCATCATCCTCAAATTGGTCTGCGATTAACCAGCCGGTCAGGAATAACGGACGAAACACCGGCCAATAATCATGATCTTCGGCGCGGTAATCGCCCAACGCCTCGATCCGTTGATACTGGTTATAGATCGGCGGCAACGTCGTGCGGCGCGGTGTCACATCGGCAAAGCCACCGGGGGTGATATTCCCCGGCACGAGCACCGCGTGGCTTGCCATCGGGTAATAGCCGTAAAAACTATCGCCCGGTGCAACACCCTCAACATCGCTGACCAAAACCGTTGCAAAGCCCCAGACCGGAAGCCGCCCGGGATCGCCGCGTTCGGCAAAGAAATCCCAATAGCCCTGATCATTGCCGAACAAACCCGATGGTTTACCAAAGACCGCATAGGTCACGTTGTTCGCGGTCATCGCATAGCTGTCGATCTGCACCAGAATTTCGCCATGCCCCACCGAAGTGTCCGTTGTGACAACCTCGGTTTTGGTCACATCATCGCGGTCGATATCAATTGCCCAAGCTGTCATCATTCAATCTCCTGATATTGTAATTTCAGCCCCGGCCTATTCCAGCGCGTTTTGACCAGCCGTCCGCTGCCTGACAAGGTCAAATAGGCGTCCATCATGTCTGGCCCGCCAAAGGCAATGTTAGTCGTGAAAATGTCGTCAGTCGCGATAAATTCGACCAGCTCGCCGGTAGGAGAAATAACGCTGATCCCGCATTCGCCGATGGTCGCGACGCAGATATTGCCATTGGCCTCCACCGCCAGACTATCAAAGAATTTATAGCCTGCAGGGCGATAGACCGGAATGCCGGGGCCACCCGGACCAGCGGCATCATCGACTTTACCAGGCGCAATAATGTTGAACGCGGTTAAGCGGCAGGTATAGGTTTCAGCGGCATACAGCGTCTTGCCATCGGGCGACAGGCCGACGCCATTGGGGTTATAGCTTGGGAAGATCACTTCCTCCAAAAAGCTGCCATCGGTTTTGCCATAGAATATGCCGACAATGTCGTGGCAGCGCGTTTTGAAATCTTGCTTGCCATGGTCGGTGAACCAGAACCCGCCATGCTCGTCGAACACAATGTCGTTGGGACCGCGCAGCACACAGCCAAAATCGCCCGATTTATACAGCACCTCAACTGCGCCTGTTTCGATATTGATGCGTTCGATCCGTCCGCCCGAATAATCCGCAGCGATGCCGTGCGGAACCAGATAACTGCCCGAATCTACATATTCAAAGCCGCCATTGTTGCAGCAATACAGCTTTCCGTCAGGGCCAATCGCCAAGCCATTGGGTCCGCCTCCAGTTGTGGCCACAGTCTGCTTTGAACCATCAGCCAAAACACGGGTTATCTTGCCGTCCGCAATTTCGGTCAGAATGATGCTGCCATCGGGCATCACCACTGGTCCTTCGGGAAAGCGCAAGCCGTCTGTTATTGTCTCGAATCGTTCCATCACTCTCTCCTAATTGCTGCCAAGCTGGCAGCAGTGGCAAAAGATGAACAGCCTTTTTGATCCATATCAATGAGGAGGCCGTCGAATCGTATCATAAGGTTTCTATCCACCACAGGAGTTGCCCGATGAAAACGCTAACATTGCACGTCGCCCATGATGCTGGCTTTACCCGCCGCATGGAAACCGCCCTCGACATCGCACGCCGCTTTAGCAGCCATCTGATTTTGGTTCAGCCTGCATTGGCGCAAGACTTTGTCGCGTTTGACATGGTTGGCGGTGCGCATTTTGTAGCTCAAGCATTTGAGGCGGCGGAATCGGCGCGGGCAAAGCTTAAGTCGCAGATTGAGGCGGATCTCGATAATGAAGGTGTTAGCTGGAGCTGGCAGGTCATCGACGGTAGCTCTCGTGTTGCGATATTGGCAGAGGCTTCCCGGCTATCGGACCTTGCGATCCTGTCGCTTGATCCCGACCGGCGCGGGGCCAGCCAACCGGGGCGGAGCTTGGCAGGCGACATCGCTATGACCTGCCGCACGCCGATCCTTGCTGTGCCAACCGGCCACACAGGATTTGGCTTTAACCGGGCGGTGATTGCCTATGACGGCGGACCAGAGGCGTCCTTTGCTTTGCGCTGTGCAGTGCCGTTACTTGCTGCATGCAACGACGTTATATTGGCGCAGGTCAGCAGCGAGAAAGACGCTTTTCCGGAAACCGATGCTGCCGACTATCTGGCGCGGCAAGGCGTGCAAGTGCGCATCGAGGCGATCACCAAAGCAGAACATACCGTTGAGGAACAACTTGTCGGAGCAGCGGCACAATATGGTGCCGATTTTTTAGTGATGGGCGCTTATGGCCATAGCCGCTGGCGTGAAGCGTTATTTGGCGGAGTGACACACTATGTTTTGGCGGAGACTGAGGTTCCTGTGTTTTTGGCGCACTAACCCAAAAAAACTCTATGCGGCGCGGCGTGCGGCTTGATTGCCCGTTGCAAAGCCGCGATCTGAACTTCGTTTTGCTGCATAAAGCGCGCGGTCGGCGCTTTGCAAAAGCTGTTCGACCTGCCCGCCGTGTAATCCTTGAACGGCAAAACCAAGGCTGGCGCCAAAGTTCAAACGATGTCCTTCAAAACCGACAGGTTTGCATAATCCAGCGAGCAAAGCGTTGGCCCGTGCGGCGCAATCCGCTTCGCCAGCAACATTGCGGAATACAGCGATAAATTCGTCACCGCCCAGACGGCCGACTTCATCACCGGTGCGGATTGAGGCTTCAAGTCGCCGCGCAGTTTCACACAGCAGATAATCACCAACATGATGACCAAGCGCGTCATTAACCTGCTTAAATCCGTCAAGGTCGATCAAAGCGACAGCAAAGTTAGTGTTTGCTGCAACTTCGGCATCAAGCGCCTTTATCGTCGCGCGCCGATTGGCCAGACCGGTTAGCGGATCGGTCAACGCCAGTCGCTGATTTTCCTCAGCAAGCAACAGTCCGGATATCAGCTGATTATTCTGTTCGGCAACAAACCGGATCATCAAAACGCCAACGCTGACCATTGCAAGACCCAGCATCTGCGCCTCAAACGGTCCAACGATGATCATAGCAATTGAGCTGGGAAACAACCCCATGACGGTTGTACCAATCGCTGCCGGGCGCAGAGTGTAAAGGCAGTGCGCAATCGATGTTGTTCCAAAGCCCAAGGACATCGGGATTAGCAACATCGATTCAAATGTTCCGGCGATGAAGGTATATGTGATCGTCAGTCCCAATATTGTGATCATCACCAAAGATGCGATGACATTAAACTTCAAAATGCGGGGAATGACTTTTTCATCGACGGGCTTACTCAGCCTGTGCATCCACATGCAAATCCGGATAAAGCAATAGGCGACAAGCCCCGCCATCCAAAAATAGCTGCTTGGCGGCAAATTTTCATGTGCGCATACGGCCATGATAATGATGACGTTCAGCGCCGCGACCGAAAGCAGCATCGGCACTTGCCGCCGCACACTGTTAAATTGCGCCTGATACAATGCACCTTGGATATGATCGGGAACCGGCGGCGAAATCCATTCGGACGCACTGCGGCCTAGGCGCTTGATAAAGCCAAGTTGTTCTGATGTTCGACCCACACATACGACCTAGGAAATCAGGGTAAACAGAGGGTTAATTTTTGCCCGTTGCGCAAAACTTGTTTGGCTTTGTCGGGCGCGCCGTGCCAGTTTGTCAGTGGGGAGACGCGATATGGAATTGGGTCAGGAAAAACAGCAACGCCCAATGGGACTTTGGATGGCGCTGGCGCTGGTCATGGGCAGCATGATTGGTTCAGGCGTATTCTTGCTTCCCGCTAGTCTTGCGCCGCTTGGCTGGAACTCGGTCTTTGGCTGGTTGATAACTGTTGCGGGCGCATTGTGCATCGCTGCGGTCTTTGCGCAATTGTCGCGCGCTGTGCCAAAGGCGGGCGGCCCCTATGCTTATACGCGTGCAGCCTTTGGCGATGGTGCAGGCTTTGCCATTGCCTGGGCCTATTGGATTTCGATGTGGGTAGGGAATGCAGCGATTGCCACCGGCGCAGTCAGCGCGTTGAGCAAGATTTTCCCGGCCGTTGGCGAAACCGGCACATCAGCGGCGATTACGGTGGCTATCGTCTGGTTCTTCACCCTGATCAACATCATGGGGACCAGACTGGCGGGCCAAGTGCAGCTGGTTTGGACGATCATAAAGCTGCTGCCTTTGGTCGCGGTGATCGGGCTTGCTGCTTGGGTGCTCGCAGACAGCGGGGTCGCTAATATTAGACCCTTTGTGGCCAGCGAGATCAGCCTGTCTGCAATATCAACCGCTACCATCCTGACCCTATGGGCGATGCTGGGCCTTGAAACAGCAACGGTCCCGGCAGACAAAGTAACTGACCCAGAACGCACCATCGCGCGCGCGACTTTGCTTGGTACCGGCGGTGCTGGCCTGTTGTATATCTTTGTCTGCTCTGCCGTTGTGCTGATGCTGCCAGCCGCTCTGACCGCTGCATCCCCTGCCCCCTTTGCCGATTTCGTCGAAACCTATGGCGGCAACAGCAATGCCGGTTTAGTCATCGCCGCCTTCGCCGCGATCAGCGCGCTGGGGGCGTTAAACGGCTGGGTCTTGTGTCAAGCAGAGCTACCTGCGGCGATGGCGCGCGACGGACTGTTCCCTGCGTTTCTGGCCAAAGCCGCCCCCAACGGCACGCCGCGCAATGCACATCTGTTTACGACGACGTTGCTGACAGTCGTGATCCTGATGAACAGCAGCCGGTCGATGCAATCAATGTTTGAATTCCTGATCATCCTGACCACCTCGATTGTTCTGGTCATGTATCTGGGCAGCACTGCGGCGGCGTTTTGGCTGTGGCGCAAAGGCGAGTTAAAGGCTGGCGCGACTTTCCCGCTGATTATGGCCCTTGCAGCAATCTATGCGATTTGGACGATTTATGGTGCCGGATTAGAACCGCTGGCTTGGGGACTGGTGCTGTTGATCGCCGGTATTCCAATTTTCGCGTTGGTCCGCCTTTCAAAGCAGCGCGCGAATGCCTAGATGCAACACAGCACTTTACTAACGGAAACACACATGACGACAGCATATGACACGAACCTTGCACTTTACATCAATGGTAAATGGCGCAGCGGCGAAGGCCGCGATGTGCATCAAGTTGTCAATCCAGCCACCGGCGCAGTGCTTGCCGAATTGCCCTTGGCGACCCCTGCTGATCTGGATGAAGCATTAGACGCATCGGCCAAAGGCTTTGCATTATGGCGCGCAACTGATGTGGGTGCGCGCGCCGCGGTGCTGCATAAAGCCGCTGCATTGATCCGCGAACGGGCGGAACAGATCGCCATCCTGCTGACAATGGAACAGGGCAAACCCTTGGCCGAATCGCGGACAGAGGTTTTGTCATGCGCAAATGTTTTCGAACAGTGTGCCGAGGATGCAAAGCGCGCCTATGGCCGTGTCGCCATACGCCCTGCAGGCCAGCGGGCGCTGGTATTGAAGCAACCGGTAGGCCCGGTAGCGTCGCTGACGCCGTGGAATTTTCCCGTGTCGCTGATGTCCAAAAAGGTTGCAGCAGCGCTTGCCACTGGCTGTTCCGTGATCGCAAAGCCTGCCGAAGAAACACCGGGTTCAACCAGCGCCATCATGCGCTGCCTAGACGATGCCGGAATTCCCGCTGGCGTCGCTCAGCTGGTATTTGGTGTCCCCGATATGGTCAGTCGCCAACTGCTCGCCTCCCCCATTATCCGCAAATTGAGCTTTACCGGATCAATCCCTGTGGGCCGCCATTTGATGAAGCTTGCCGCCGATGGCATCAAACGCGTGACGATGGAGCTTGGCGGCCATGCGCCGGTGTTGATTTTCGATGACTGCAATCTGGAAAAGACGCTGGACATTGTTACCACGCAAAAATTCCGCAATGCCGGGCAAGTCTGCATCTCGCCCACGCGCTTTTATGTGCAAGAGGCGATTTACGACCGGTTCGTAGCGGGCTTTAACGAACGCACTGCAAAGATCACCGTTGGTAACGGCATGGATGCGGCCAACATCATGGGGCCGCTGGCTAACCCGCGCCGTCCATCGGCAGTGGGCGCATTGGTCGAAGACGCCATTGCCAAAGGCGCGCGCGTGGGCGTGGGCGGCAACCGCGATGAAGGCGACGGCTTTTTCTATCGCCCCACGGTCCTATCGGATGTGCCGATGGAGGCTGACATCATGTCGCAGGAACCATTCGGCCCGGTTGCGCTGATCCGTCCGTTTGCGACTTTTGACGATGCCATAGAACAAGCCAACCGCCTGCCCTTTGGCCTTGCCGCCTATGTCCACACCGAAAACGGGCGGACAGCGAACATGGCGGGCGACTTGATTGAATCGGGCATGGTCGGGATCAACACGGCCGGAATTTCAATGCCCGACATGCCCTTTGGCGGCATCAAGGATTCAGGTTTTGGCAGTGAAGGTGGTCCAGAGGGGCTGGAAAGCTATTATGTGACTAAGGCAATCCATCAATCGTGAAGCGTCCGCTTTACCTGACCGGCGGCATTGTCTCGACAGCTTTGGGAGTGATCGGCATATTTCTGCCGATTATGCCTACAGTGCCGTTCCTGATCCTTGCCGCATTTTGTTTCGCACGTAGCAATCCTGCGCTTGAGGCAAAGATCATGAACCATCCGGTTTATGGCCCGCCGATCCGCACATGGCGCGAAAAGGGGGCGGTTAGCAGGCGCGGCAAAATCGCGGCGACATTCGCATTTTCCGCTAGCATAGTTTTTGGATATTTTACGCTATCTGCGCCGTGGATTTTCCTGCCGCCGGTGATTGCGGCAATGTGCCTGACTTGGCTGTGGACGCGGCCAGAGGGTTAGGGTCAGGACCCTACAGCGCCGCTTCTCTAACAACTGCAATACCCGCCTCACGCTGGGCCTTTAACTCTTGCTTCAACGCCGCAGGATCGCGGGCAAAGACAAAGCCGAAACTGACGCCGCCTTCTTTGCCGATAGTTGCATGGTGCAGTTTATGCGCCTGTACCAGCCGTTTGGCATAGCCGCTTTTCGGCACCCAGCGAAAGAAGCGCTGATGCACCAGCCCGTCATGGATCAGCGTATAGATGAGGCCATAGACGGTGATCCCCATCGCCACCCACCACAGAGGTAGCGAATAATAAAAGCCATAAGTGAACAGGCTGATCGCAGCGACAGCGCCAACAATCCCGAACAGGTCATTTTTTTCCAGCACATTGTCATGCGGTTCATGATGGTCACGGTGCCAGCTCCAGCCCCAACCATGCATGACATATTTGTGCCCGGCCCAGGCGACAAATTCCATCGCGACCACTGTCACAACAACAATCAGGATACGGTCAAATATGGTCACGCGCTAATCCTGTCATGCAAATACACTTTATGCTGCTGCGGCAGCCCCCACCAAGGCACATATGGCGCCAAATGATGCTCGTGATGATAGCCGAAATGGAAACAGCTGAACAGCGAGGCGAGTGTGCCATAATCATTGGTCCGCGAACGGTGATGATCTGCAAAAGCTGCATCTTCATGCCGGTGCGGGCGATAGGTGCCAAAATAGAAAAGCTGCAACGATGACGCAATTGCCGGAAAGCCATAAAGCAACGCGATGTTCTCTGGCGGCACGTCAAGCAGGAAGAAATAGGCAAGGACGACGGTCCACACGAACAGCATCGACTGCCAGCCGAAATAGCGTTTCAGGAATTGGCCATACCAAGGCAAAAAGTCATGCGGGTTATTTGCGTTAAAATCGGGATCATCCGCAGTGCCGACGGACCGGTGATGGGCAAGATGCGCATCGCGCATTTTACGCCAGCCAAATCCTGCATACAGTGACAAGACGATTGCCCCGACCACACCATTTAATTTCGGCTTTCCGGGGGCAAGGCTGCCATGCATTGCGTCATGTGCAACAATGAACATGCCCACGGACAACCAGCATTGCAGCGCAAAAATCACCGGAACCAGCGGCCAGTTGCTGCCATCAATCCGAAACGCAAACATCGCCCAAAAATGCACAGACAGCCAGACGCTGAACATCAACGCTGCCAACGACAGGCCAATTACAGATTGATGTTTGCGAATATGCGGCTGCGCCATAATATCACTGTTATAGCTCAATCCGCTTTCGGAAAGAAATACGCTGAAATGTCTGCAGTGATTCGTGCCGGGCGCAACGTATCGACGTCGATGCAGCACCAGCTGGATTTAACCTCGGCCAGCACATCCTCGCCGCGTTTGATAACGGTTTCGTAAAAGGCGCGTGCGCCATGGATGCTTTCCAGCACCACATTGGCGACAACATCATCTTCAAGAAACGCGGGTTTTCGGTAAGTAATCTCGTGCTTTAACGCCACCCAAGCCCGCTGCGCCACTGCATCTGGCGGGGCGAGGTTGCGCCAATGTTCCAGCACAGCTTCTTGCACCCAATTCAGGTAACGCGAATTGTTCACATGCCCCATAAAGTCGATGTCTTCGGGGAGAATCTTGATCGGGAACAGGTGGGAGAGTGTTGTCATGATTGGTTGTATATAGGCGCATATTATTACAAATTCTAGAACGGTCCTAAAATATCCTTTCTTGCCAATTCCTGCGGCCTGTGGCTTTAGAAATCCCATGAACCAGCCCCGCACCCAGCCCCTTACTTTATACCAAAAAATCTGGGACGCGCATGTCGTCTCGGCCCGACAAGACGGCACGTGCCTGATCTTTATCGACCGGCATCTGGTCCATGAAGTCACCAGCCCGCAAGCGTTTGAAGGGCTGCGCAATGCAGGCCGCGCCGTGCGCCGGCCCGACCTGACGCTTGCAGTTCCCGACCACAACCTGCCGACCACCCCGCGCAAAGATGCACAGGGCAACCGCCTGCCGATTGCTGACCCTGAAAGCGCGCAACAGCTGGCCGCATTAGAGGCTAACGCCCCTGCATTCGGCATCCGCTATATCGGCGCAACGGACCGCGAACAGGGGATTGTCCATGTTGTCGGGCCGGAACAGGGTTTCTCGCTACCCGGCACAACCATCGTTTGCGGTGATAGCCATACAGCGTGCCACGGAGGGTTGGGCGCGCTGGCATTCGGCATCGGGACTAGCGAGGTGGAGCATGTTCTGGCGACGCAAACGCTGCAACTTAGCCGATCCAAATCCATGGAAGTCCGCGTTGACGGTGACATCGGCCCGGGCGTGACGGCCAAAGACATTGTGCTGCACATCACGGGCGTTTTAGGTGCAGCAGGCGGAACTGGCTATGTTATCGAATATACCGGCAGCGCGATCCGCGCGCTATCCGTCGAGGGCCGTTTGACCGTCAGCAACATGGCCATCGAGCACGGTGCACGGGCAGGTTTGTGTGCGCCTGATGAAAAGACGTTTGCGTATTTGAAAGGCCGCCCAATGGCCCCGAAAGGCGCAGATTGGGACGCAGCAATTGCCTATTGGCGCACGCTGCCGACCGATGCGGGAGCGGTCTATGACAAAGTCGTCGTCATCAACGCCGCCGACATCGCGCCCAGCGTAACATGGGGAACCAGCCCCGAGGATGTGTTGCCGATCACCGGCGTAGTCCCCGATCCTGCAAGCTTTGCCGATCCGTCCAAGCAAGAAGCCGCGGCCAAAAGCCTTGCCTATATGGGCCTGACGCCGGGTACGCCGATGGCCGAAATCGAGGTCCAGAATATCTTTATCGGCAGCTGCACCAACAGCCGCATCGAAGACCTACGCGCCGCAGCAGCTGTCCTGAAGGGCCGGACAAAGGCTGCGAATGTGAAATGGGCGATCGTCGTCCCCGGCAGCGGATTGGTAAAGGCCCAAGCCGAAGCCGAAGGGTTGGACCGGGTGTTTATCGAAGCAGGCCTTGAATGGCGCGAACCGGGCTGCTCGGCATGCCTCGGCATGAACCCCGATAAAGTTCCAGCGGGCGAACGGTGTGCATCGACGTCGAACCGCAATTTTGTGGGGCGGCAAGGGCCGGGAGCGAGAACGCATTTGGTTTCGCCAGCGATGGCGGCAGCGGCGGCGGTGACGGGTAGGCTGTGCGATGTGCGGGAGTTGGTTGGGTGATCTTCGCTGCGGCGCTTCTCTTGTCGTCTGCCGACCCTGTTGCTGTGTCCCAGACACGGATCGAGGCGCTGGTCAGCGAACCTGTCGCGAGGACGGGCGAAGAGGAACCCTCTGTCAATCCTGACCTGCAGTGCACCAGCGACCAAAGCTGGTGCTTGCAGCTTTCGCATGATCCCACGACTGAGAGTTTCAGTCTGGACATTTTCGATGGCCGAGCGCGTAGCAATGAACCATTGCAGCCGCTCAGCAAATGGACATATCCGATGGGCGATGCATCGCAATCAGCCGGATTCGACAGGTCAGGATTTGCGCTATGGCCGCAGATCATAAGAGAACCCGCAATGGATGCTGCCCGAGCGGAGCATCTCACCATTGGCCTGCTGGCGACAAGCACTGCCATGTATTCCGGCGGGGGTGGCCACGGTGAAAGGCTTACCCTTTATCGGATTGACGCTTCGTCCCACGGAAAACCGTATTTGCAGGAAGTCTTGCAAGTGCCGCTATCAGCCAATGTCTTGATCCGCGCCTGCTTCAGCGAGAAGGATTATGAAGAGCGGCGTGGTGTTTGCCATGATGAATATAGTTTCGATGCCAAATTATCTTTGGACATAAAAGCCAAGCGGACATCGCCGCCGCAGCTCATCTATCAAACAACTGCGGTGGCGACGCCCGGATATAGTCGCCGCTCAGAAGATAATTTGGAGAAAGGCCGATTGAGCGATGAGGCCCTGAAACCCCGTCAGGACCAGCAATGCAGCTACCGCCGGATCATTGCCTATAATCCAGTTACCGCGCGGTATGAATTTGATCGTCCCGGGCCGGAGTGCAGCGATTATACGACACCCTGAACCTGAAGGCAGAGACAGATTTAAACCGGGTTGCCCCTTGCCAAGCTTCATGGACCGTGGCTTTGGGAAACCAACTTTAACCGGAGATCAGAATTGAACCCCGTCGCCACCATCCAAGGCAAAGCCTATCCCTTTGGCCTGAAAAATGTCGATACCGATGTTATCATTCCGGCCCATTGGCTGAAAACTATCAGCCGCACCGGCCTTGGCAAAGGGGCGTTTGAGACTATTCGCGCCGATCCCGGTAATTTGTTCGACAGTGCCGAATATGCGGGATCGCCGATCCTGATCGCGGGAGATAATTTTGGGTGCGGGTCTTCGCGTGAACATGCCGCATGGGCGCTGGATGATATGGGGATCAAGGCGGTGATTGCGCCAAGCTTCTCTGACATATTTTCTGGTAATGCGTTTAAGAACGGGTTGCTGACGGTGGTGCTGCCGCAGGAAGCCATCGACCGGTTGATGGAGGTTGCCAAAACTGACCCGATCCATATCGATCTGGAAAATCAGACGGTCACGACGCCGTTTCAGGATCGATTTGTTTTTGAAATCGACCGCTTTCGCAAACATTGCTTGCTGCAAGGCCTTGATGAAATCGGGCTGACGCTGGCAAGTAGCGATGATATTTCGCTATATGAAAATAGGCTGGCGGCGGAGAAGCCTTGGCTCGCTCCGTCGCTGGGGTAATTCGGCGCTTGCGCCATTTTATGTGAAAAAGGCGCAAAGGCACAAAGGCGCCAAGGCGCCAAGATGTTGTGCTACCCCTTTGTGTCTTCGTGCCTTTGCGCCTTCTTTACATCCGTTAGCCGTATCATGTCAGCCAATTGCAACAATGGGTGAAACCGCTATGCAGCATTCAAGAGTCCGCCGCGCGGATAAAGTTTGAACGAGAGGAATATCCGATGAAAGCCCTGTTATCCACCGCAACTGGCGGCCCCGAAACTTTGGTGTTGGATGAGCTGCCAGAACCTGTGGCTGGCGCGGGGCAAGTTGTGGTGGCCGTAAAGGCATGTGCGATCAACTTTCCCGATACGTTGATAATCGAGGACCGGTATCAGATGCGCCCATCCCGCCCGTTTGCGCCGGGTGGTGAAATCGCAGGGATTATCGAATCGGTTGGCGAAGGCGTTACCGAATTTGCCGTTGGCGACCGGGTGCTTGCCGGTTGCGGCCATGGCGGACTGGTCGAGAAGATCGCGCTTACGACGCATAACCTGTATAAAATGCCCGACAGCATGTCGTTTGAAGAAGGCGCATCATTGCTGATGACATATGGCACCAGCATTCATGCACTCAAAGATCGCGGGCGGATGCAGGCGGGGGACAATGTTCTAGTCCTCGGCGGTGCAGGTGGCATTGGTATTTCGGCGATTGAACTGGCCAAAGCCTATGGCGGCCGCGTGGTCGCAGGGGTATCGAGCGAAGCTAAGGCCGAAGTAGCGCGGCAAGCGGGCGCTGACGAAGTGGTCGTCTATCCCTATCAGCCGTTCGACAAAGACCAATCCAAAGCGGTCGCAGAGATGTTTAAAGCTGCGGCTGGCCCTAATGGTTACAACATCATCTATGACACTGTCGGCGGTGATTATTCCGAACCGGCGGTGCGGTCCATCGCATGGGAAGGTCGGTTTCTGGTTGTCGGCTTTCCCGCGGGTATCGCCAAATTGCCGCTGAACCTAACCCTGCTGAAAAGCTGTGATGTATGCGGCGTGTTCTGGGGTGCTTATGCTGCGCGTGAGCCGGTGAAGAACCGCGCAAACATCGCCGAATTGTTCGCGCTTTATAGCGCAGGAAAGATCAAGCCATTAGTGTCCGAAACATTCCCGCTGGAACGCGGCGGTGATGCGATTGCCAAATTGGGCAACCGCGCGGCAGTCGGCAAGCTGGTCGTGACGATGTAAACCTTGCAGGCGCGGCCCTTGTTTGGCAGGAGCCGCGTGACTATTTATTGAGCCTAGCGGCAGAGGAATTCACCATGACTACTTTCGATAATCGCGAAAATGCCTTTGAAAACAAATTCGCGCATGATGAAGAAATGCAGTTCCGCGTCACTGCGCGCCGTAACAAGCTGGTCGGGCTATGGGCCGCCGAGCTTATGAAGCTGACGCCCGAAGAAGCGGATAGCTATGCCAAGTCTGTCGTGCAGGCCGATTTTGAAGAAGCAGGCGATGAAGATGTTGTCCGCAAATTGCTGGGTGATTTGACTTCGGCTGGTGTGGAAACCGATGACGACGCCATTCGTGCTGCGCTAGATGCCAAAATGGTTGAGGCGCGCCGCCAGTTCATCGAGCAGGCATAAGGCATTCAGCATGGCGATGGCGGCGGACGAAATTGAAGGCATGATCCAGGCAGCGTTGCCAGATGCGGTGATCGCAATAACTGACCTGCGCGGCGATGGCGATCATTATGCCGCGCATGTCATCAGCGAAACTTTCCGCGGCATGCCCCGCGTCAAACAACATCAAACAGTGTATAATGCATTGGGCGGCAGAATGGGCGGCGTGCTTCACGCGCTGCAACTGACCACCGCTGCGCCATAGAGTCTGGTTATAGATTACCGTTTGTGCTGAGCCTGTCGAAGCACGTCTATCGGGCAAGCGCCCTTCGACAGGCTCACGGCTACGGTTAAAGTTAAAGGAATTATAATGTCTGCAAACGAACGTATCGATGAACTGGTCAAGGGCAACAATGTCGTCCTGTTTATGAAGGGATCGCCCTTGTTCCCGCAATGCGGATTTTCCAGCAAAGCGATTGCAATCCTTGATCATCTGAACGTCGAATATGCTAGCGTTGATGTGTTGCAAGACATGGAAATCCGCCAAGGCATCAAAGAATATTCCGACTGGCCCACCATCCCGCAGCTTTACGTCAAAGGCGAATTCCTTGGCGGCAGCGACATCATGATGGAAATGTACGAAGCGGGCGAGCTGCAAGAAATGGTCGAGCAGCACGGGTTGGCTAAGGCTGAGTAAAAACCCTTCACCTTAGCTTTTTATTGGCTGCCGAATTTCAAGTAAAAACGGCGGGACGGAAAGACGGCAAGACGATGTCAGCGCCTGCCGCAACGCCGTCCTGCCGTCTTATCGTCCTGCCGTTTTTACAAAATAATCACTCCACCCGCCGGATTGTCGACATCAACAGGTGCAACCAAGCCAGAGCCAGCAGGTAGGATACCGCTGCGAAGATGAAAAACGGGGTGAAGCTGGATCCGGCATCGCGCGCGATACCGACATAATAAACGAGCAAGCCGCCAGCCAGATTGCCGCAAAACGCACCAAAAGCGGTTACGCGCCCGATCTTTGCCCGCGGCACGACATCGGTAATCGTCGCAAAAATCGATAGCGAAAAGCCCTGATGGCCCGCGAGCACGACCGCCATCATCACCGCGACCGGCCAGAAGCTGCCGACGCCGAGGACGAACGGTACTGGCGTCACAATCAGCGCGGAAACCAGCATTACGGCAAAACGCACGCGCGCAACAGGCCAGCCACGCCCGATCAAGGCGGTCGAAACCCCGCCCGCGATAAGGCCGCCCAACGCCGAACCCGTAAACGCCAGTGCGAGCGGCACGGCGAGTTGCTCAGTCGTCAAATCGTAAGTCTTGCGATAAAAATCGGGGAGCCAGAATGTCATCAGCCAGAATGTCGAATCCGATACCGCCTTAGCGATAACGATAGCCCAGGTCCGACGATCCTGTAGTATCGGACCATAAGGTTTACCGTCGTCCGACCAATCCTGTGCCTCGTCCTCGGCCTTGTCATCAAACCTAACGCCGCGCGCCACAGCCAGCCATGCTGCCAGAGTTATGAAGCCACCGATGCCTGCGATCAGCAACGCGCCGCGCCAGCCGATAGCCGTCGCCAGCAGGGGAATAACAAACGGCAAAGCTATCGTTCCGATGCTGCCGATGGCAGTATTGACGCCAAGCGCGAGCGAGCGGCGATTGGTTTCGAACAGCGTCGCCACCATCTTAATCGTGAGTGGCGTTTGCATCGCCTCGGTTACGCCAAGACCGATCCGCGCGGCAACAACCTGCCAAGCCGCGAGCGCCCAGCCATGCGCCATCGCCGCCAAACTCCATGCAGTGACACCGCCAATCATCGAACGACGGACGCCGATGCGGTCGATAAGCCAGCCGGTGAAAAGGAAGGACGCGGCAGCGGCAATCTGGGTGATCAGCGCAAGGCGGCCATATTCGCTGTCGCTCCAGCCGAGATCGCTTTGCATCGAAGGCTTAAGGATCGAAATGATTGGCCGGTCCATCGCGTTGAAGATCCCCGCAACGCACAATAGGCCAAACAGCGTCCAGCGCAGCGTTGGTGTGATCGGCTTCATCTGAAAACAGCCTTGCGCATGATCATATCCCTCTCCCGCTTGACCCGCCCGTGTTTATAGGCTGGAACCTTATGCAGGAAAGCTTATAGACGCGCATATGACACCGCAAGACATAAAGGCGAATTATATCGCTGACCTCTATGGCGAGGTGCTGCTTTCCGAACAGGAAGGCACTGCCCCCGCCCGTAGGACCGGCTTGCGCGAATATATGCCCGGGCTGATCGTCATTGGCATTGGAGCAGCGGCGGCAACATGGTTTTCCGAACATTACGGCATGCCGGTGATCCTTGCCGGGTTGTTGCTGGGCCTTGCGATGAATTTCGTCTCGGCCAATCCCAAAGTGTATGCAGGCCTTGATCTGGCGGCGACGTCGGGTTTGCGCTGGGGAATATTGCTGCTGGGTACGCAAGTGACGGTGATGCAAATTGGTGAGCTGGGCCCGCTGGCCTTTGCCGGGCTGGTTGCGGTGATGACAGTCACTATCGGCGCAGGCTTGATTGGTGCACGGATCGCAGGGCTTGGGCGTTATGCTGGCGTGCTCGGCGGCGGCGCGACAGCGATATGCGGCGCATCGGCGGCCCTTGCGATCTATGCGTTGATCGGCAAAAAGCGGTTGGATCATGAATATTTCACACTGACATTAGTTGGTGTTGCACTGGCCAGTGCAATCGCGATGTCGACCTATCCGCTGATTGCCGATGCGCTCAACTTCACTGACCGGCAGGCAGGCTTTCTGATGGGCGCAGCGGTGCATGATGTCGCACAGGCGCTGGGCGGCGGCTATAGTTTCAGCCAAGAGGCAGGAGAGACGGCAACGATTGTTAAGCTGTCGCGCGTTGCTTTACTCGCGCCAGTAGTCGCGTTAATCGGGCTGGCTATTGGCAGCGCAGACGGGAAACCCAAAAGCCTTGCAGCCAAGCTAAAACTACCGTGGTTCATCCTTGGCTTTTTCGCGCTGGTCGCGGTCAATTCGCTGATCACTGTTCCAACCTTCGTCCAACAATATGGCCTGATCGCATCAAAAGCCCTGTTGCTATTTGCCGTGACCGCAACGGCAATGCGCAGCCGGTTAGAGGCACTGCTGGATCATGGCTGGCAAGCGATGCTTCCCGTTATCTTTGCCACCCTCACCGCCTTTGCCGGGGCAACATTTGTGGCCTGGGCATTTCTATGACTGACCCCGAGGCGATCTATGACCTCGCCATAATCGGCGGCGGCGTAAATGGTTGCGGCATCGCACGCGATGCTGCGGGTCGCGGCGCAAAGGTTATCCTGTTAGAGCGCGGCGATCTGGCAAGCGGCACATCATCGGGGTCGACAAAGCTGATCCATGGCGGCTTGCGCTATCTGGAGCATTATGAATTCGGGCTGGTGCGCGAAAGCCTGATCGAGCGGGAGCGGTTGTGGGCGATTGCCCCGCACATCATCTGGCCGCTGCGTTTTGTCTTGCCGTACCGCCAAGGGCTGCGCCCGCGCTGGTTGATCCGGCTTGGGCTGTTTATCTATGACCATTTGGGCGGCCGCAAATTGTTGCCTGCGACGCGGACCTTGGACCTACGCAGCGATGCAGCGGGGCTTCCGCTAAAGCCCGGCTTTGATACTGCGTTTGAGTATTCGGACGGCTGGGTCGATGACGCCCGGCTGGTGGTGCTGAATGCCCGCGATGCGGCCGACCATGGCGCACAGATCCGAACACAAAGCGATGTTACCGCGATGCGGCGCGAAGGCGGACTATGGCTCGTCACCTGCGCCGATGGCAGCGTGGTAAAGGCCAAGGCGGCGGTCAACGCCGCTGGCCCTGCGGTTCTTTCCCTGCTCGACCGCGTTGAAAATCAATTCAGCGTAACGCAGGATAAGATCCGGCTGGTGCGCGGATCGCACATCGTCGTCAAACGTATGTTCACCGACCCGCGCGCCTATTTTTTCCAAAACCCCGATGGCCGCATCTTTTTTGCAATCCCTTATGAAGATGACTTCACCCTGATCGGCACCACCGATGCTGACCATCAACCCGGCGACCCGATTAAAGCCAGCGACGAGGAAATCGCGTATCTGTGCGCAGGAGCCAGCGAGTATTTCCGCAAACCTGTGATACCTGCGGATGTTGTATGGAGCTATGCAGGGGTCCGCCCCTTAGTCGATGATGGTTCGGGCAAGCCGGAAACGGCGTCGCGCGGCTACAGGTTTGATGTTGATACAGACGATAGCGATGCCGCGCCTTTGCTGTCTGTGTTCGGCGGCAAAATCACCACGTACCGGCATTTGGCGGAATCTGCTGTCGCAAAGCTAGCGCGATGGTTGCCGCAGCTGGGCGGACCAAGCTGGACAGCAACCAAGCCACTGCCGGGCGGTGACTTTCCGGTTAGCGATACTGGCGTTGTCGGCGATACGCTGCATAACCAATACCCCTTCCTTGATGCAGCGACGGTCAAGCGACTTGCGCGGACTTATGGCACACGGGCCAATGACTGGTTGGGCAACGCGCAACGTACGGCTGATCTGGGGCAAGATTTCGGCCATGGCCTGACGGCTGCCGAGGTTGATTATCTTGTGGCCCGTGAATGGGCACGGACGGCAGAGGACATATTGTGGCGACGGACCAAGCTTGGCCTGCGTTTCAATGCGGCCCAGACCAGCGCACTTGCCCAATATCTGTCGCAAAAATAACCATTTAACTCAATCTAAAATCCTGTAACTTTCTTCCATCGAATCGCTGTGGGGGTGTGCGATGGCAAAGGGGTTGCAATCAGCAGAGTTGAATACACGGCGGCGTTTTGCTGCCTTTATCTCATACGCCCATGCCGATGCTGCCATCGCGGCAAAGCTGCAATCGCGGCTAGAACGTTACCGGCTTCCCAAACATCTCGCGCAATCACACACCGGCGGGCAGGCTGCATTGGGCCAGATATTCCGCGACCGCGAAGATTTGGCCGCAGCCCCCAGCCTGTCAGATGCCATCCGCGACGCAATATCGCAGGCCGAGGCGCTGATCGTGATCTGTTCGCCAGATGCGGCAGCATCGCGCTGGGTCGGTGAAGAAATTGCCCTGTTTCGCACGCTGCATCCGGACGGGCCGGTACTGGCGGCGGTGGTGCGCGGCGAACCGGAAGAGGTATTTCCAGCCGCATTAACTCAGGGCGGCACCGAGCCTCTTGCTGCCGATCTACGCAAAGAAGGCGATGGCGAAGCTTTAGGCTTTCTCAAAATCGTGGCCGGTATCGCAGGTGTTCCTTTGGACGCATTGGTCCAGCGAGACGCACAACGCCGCGTCCGCCGCGTGATGTGGATCACGGGGGCTGCCATGGCCGCAATGCTAATCATGGGCATCATGACCACCCTTGCCGTCCAAGCCCGCAACGAAGCCACCCTGCAAAGGGCGGAGGCGGAGGGCTTGGTTGAGTATATGCTGACCGATTTGCGAGATAAGCTGAAGGGGGTGGGGCGGCTGGACGTGATGGGCGCTGTAAACGATCGAGCCAAAGCCTATTACGGCGGTAGTTCCATAAAAGCGCAACTCCTCGATGCGCAAATTATGCACGCTATGGGCGAGGATTTTGAAAAACTCGGAGAACTGGGGAAGGCTTCCGCCAAATTTCGCGAAGCACATAAAGCTACGTCGGCTCTAATCGAGCGCGAACCTGACAATGCCGATGTGGTTTTTACACATGCACAGAGCGAATATTGGTCGGGGAGAGCCGCAGCCAGCGCCGGAGATACGGCAGGCACAGAACGTCATTGGCTAGCCTATCTTGCACAGGCCCGAACATTGCTATCCAAAGACAAGGACCGAACACGGGCCAATCTCGAAATGGGCTACGCTGAAGGTAATCTGTGCGAATATTATCTAGGCGGAGCTAAAGACATCGCCAAAGCACTTCGTCATTGCGAGAGATCAATACAGTTTGAGATCGCCGCGCTAAAAACGGCCCCAAACGATGTTGAAATTCAAACAGCGTTAGCCAACCGTTACGGCTGGCTCGCAGATGCATATCGGGTTCATAAGGATTATGAAAAAGCCCGAAGAGCGCGTGATAATGAGCAAAAAATTGTTGATACATTGGCCGCAAAAGATCCGAAAAATTTCGAACTTCGATATCGGCAGCTTTGGCCGCAGTTCGGTATTGCGACAATATTAGTCGAAGAAGGGCGCTATGCAGACAGTGCCAAGCTGGTCGCGACAGTAGAACTGAAATGTGCAGATCTTTCGCGTGAAGCACCCGACAATGTTGACATCAAAAAGGCGTGCGCACGCACTTTATACATGCACACGCGAGCATTGCTCAAAATCAATCGACCCTCTGCAAAGGCAGCTTTGCAGCGCACCAAACAGCTATTAGCGGACATCGCCCGCAAGCCAGGCCAGCAAAGCTGGCTGCAACCCTATTGGGATGATCTGGCCAAGATGGAAAAGCAATTAACAGGAGGAGAATAAGCATGTCGAACGTGATTATGAAAGCCTTGCCGGCCGTTTTGCTAGGTGGCGCTGCGGGGGCTTTATTGGTCTACTTTACTTCTGATAATGATCGGGGCTTATCCGGCCCATGGGGCGATCATCCCAGCAAAACTATGGCGCTGCCAGCGGATTTCGCGAAACATTATGCAGTTGTCTATTTGAAGTTTCAGCAAACGGCATCAGGTTTACCAGAACTTGTCGTTAAGCACGCCTATTTCAATAAAATATCGGGGCAGGCGGACGATATCGATTGCGCAATCAAGTTGTTAGCCGGTGAAACCAGCCCGGGGAACTGCAAAGCAGATGGGAACATCAGGGAAAACTTCGAAGGTTTCAACTTTGGCAAACGAATGCATATTTATGCGCACATCGCGAACAGTAATGTCCAGTTTAACCATAAGACACCGATGCTACTTACACCATACGGATCACATGATCCGATTCCGCACACAGGACTGTCGGGTAGAGAAAAAGATAAAAATAAATCATTTTATAATGCACGCTTAGAAAACATAAGTCAAAATGATCAGCGTAAAATATTGAAGGTTGATAATTTTCTAAGAGATAAAAACGGACAAGATATCAATAACCCGACAAATAACAATAAATTAGCAGATTACTCAATAAATTTTAACATCGTTATGTGTAAAAAAGGCACGGCTAGCTGTAATTTAGAAGATCCAAAGGCCGTCATACCTATGGTTATCGATCCTGACGGCGGCAACATGGGCGGTGGTAATCCTCCTCCAGGCTAACAGCTGATACAATGAAACCCAGCAACATCCCCTCCATCCTCTCCCTCGCCCGTTCCGGAGCGACTTCCCGCGCGTGGGATGCGTTCCTGTCGGCGGGGCTGGATGGGGTGGAGGAGATTGAGGCACTAACGCTGAAAGGCCGCTTGCTAAAAGATAGGGCAAAACAGGCGGCAGGGGCGGAGCGGGCGGCGTTGTTTGCGCAAAGCGGGGCATCCTATCGCCGCGCTGCCCGCATCCGCCCCGACAGCTATCCTTTAATAAATGCTGCAGCGATGGCACTGTTTGCAGGCGACGGAGCCAGCGCCGCTGCGAT
The DNA here is from genome assembly GCA_013297725.1 of Sphingomonadales bacterium. Lineage (GTDB taxonomy): Bacteria > Pseudomonadota > Alphaproteobacteria > Sphingomonadales > Sphingomonadaceae > Sphingorhabdus_B. Next base: position 7,618 of record JAAFIB010000024.1, on the reverse strand, counting down.
AGCGCGCGATGTTTTAACTCTGGTCGATGGCGACCGGTCGCAGGGTGAAACGCCCTATTGGCGCGAAGCAACACGGGCAGAGGCTTTCTTGCTATTGGGTCGCGCACCTGACGCGCAAACCAGCCTTTCCGCCGCGATCCGATGCGCGCCACAAGCATGGGAGGATCATGCCGCAACTCTGCGCCAATTTGCCGCCATCTTGGCAGAAACGGGCAGCGATGCAGCGTGGCTTGATCCGTATCGCCCGGCCCCCAGCCTGCATTATAGCGGCATATTGGGTATCGACAGCAACGATGCGATAGCGGCTGAGGCTATAAGCACTGCAATTGTCGAGATCGCCCCCGGCTTTGGCTATGGTGCGCTCGCGGCTGGCGCTGATATTCTTGCTGCAGAGGCGTTATTGGCGTGCGGAGCCGAACTGCATGTTGTGCTGCCATCCAGCCGCGAGGTATTTTGCCAATCATCGGTGGCTCCATATGGACCAGAGTGGACTGTCCGTTTTGACGCTTTGTGCGACGCCGCCCATTCGCTGACGATTTGCAATGGCGACTCAGTGACGACCCGCGCGGGCGTCGCCCTAGCCGACTACTGGGCAATGGGCAGAGCAATTTCCAAAGCCATAATTCTGGAAAGCCGCGCGGTCGCATTGCGGATAGAGCCAGCGGACAGGCCTGCGCTTGGCGACCCATGGCTGGCATCGCGGCGCCCCGTCGTCCACGTTGCTGTCGAGGCAAGCCGCCCAACCCATGGCGTCGCGGATTTGTCCGATGGGTCGTTGTTATTTACTGTTGCTCTGGGTGATGATGCAGGGGTTGCTGACCCTTTAGGATTTGCTTCGCTTGCTGAAGCAGTAGCAGCCATTCCAGAACACTCAGTCCAAGCCGCTATCGACTGCACCTCAACCGGGCGGCGCGACACCGTTGCGGCATTACTGCGCAACACGCCGGTGGGCAGTGTCTTTGCCACAAGCAGCGCAGCCATGGCCATGCTGACCGAGGGACGGTGCAGCCGGATTGAGCCTATGGGCGAGATGGAAACGGCAGACGGTCCTGTCGATGTCTTTGCCGTGTGGCCGAGCGGGTAGATATGCACGCGGGGGGCGATCATCGAAGGGCTGAGCAGCTTTCATCGATTGCTGCCTGTTTTGGCTGTGGCCCGCACAGCGCAGATGTATTGCTATCCGCGATGACGGAGAGGCGTTATTCGGCGGGTGCAAATATAGCGATACGCGGTGATCCCTCGAATATGCTGTTCCTGATCCTTGAAGGCAGCGTTGTTGCCGAGATTTTCGGTATCGACGGGCAACAGGCGCAGTTAACCCGGCACGGGCCGGGTGAAATTTTTGGAGCGTATCCGGAACCGATGCTGCACCGGGCCGATTTACGCGCGATTGCCGAAACACGGTTGCTTTCGATCCCGGCAGTATCCTTGGCAGACTTGGCCCGGGCGCATGCCGATATTGGTTCAGGGATTGCAGGTCTGCTGGCGCGGCAGCTTGACCTGATGCTTGACCGGATGGCGGCGCGGATCGGGCTATCGGCAAGTGGCCGCTTTCATAAAGCGTTGCTGCAGATGGCGGATGCCAATGATGAAATCAGGCCAGTACCCGTTATTTCTGCACTTGCATTAAGTGTCCATACGACCCGCGAGACTGGGTCGCGCGCGCTTGCCGCTCTGCTTCGCCGGGGGATTGTCGAAAGGTATGAGGACCACCTACGCATCGTGTCGCGCCGGATGCTTGAGGAGTTGGTGGTTTAGGCACAGAACCTAAAGCTTATGCCCTGTGCGGTCGCGCTTGGTTTCCAAATATCCGGCATTATGCGGGTTTGCTGCAATTTTCAGCGGCAGTCGCTCTAAAACGGCAACGCCTTCCGCTTCTAGACCCGCTACCTTCTCAGGATTATTGGTCAGTAAGCGCACCTGATCCACCGCCAACAGTCGCAACATCTGTGCCGCCACCGCAAAATCGCGTGCATCGACGGCAAAACCGAGGCGGGTATTGGCATCCACTGTGTCAAATCCCTGATCCTGCAAAGCATAGGCCCGCAATTTATTGACCAGACCGATGCCGCGGCCTTCTTGGCGTAGATAAAGCAACACGCCCCAGCCAGCGCCTGCGATCTGGTGCAAAGCTTCATGTAGCTGCGGGCCGCAATCACATTTCAGACTACCCAACACGTCGCCTGTTAAACACTCGCTATGCAGCCTTACGACCGGCGTGCTGCTGTCGCGCTTTCCAACAACAAGGGCGACATGATCAGCGGCATCGGCGGCCGAACGGTAGGCAATAAGTTCTGCATCGCTGCTGGCTGACACAGGCAAACGCGCCCGCGCGGCGATGCGCAATTGGCCTGCATCCTGGAACGCTGCGACGTCAGCGGGAGTGGTATGCGCATCTGCCAATACAGGATCAACAACCAGAAAGGCAGGCAGCAATCCGGCCTCCCGCGCCATTTCCATTGCGGCTTTCGCAGCATCGGCGTCAGGAAGTGCGGCCGCTGCAAACGGCCCTTTCATTGGGTAGCGCAGATCAAGAGCGGGATCAGCAATCGCCAGCGCCAGTGACATATCAAGGTCCGCAGGGCGGGCAATCAAGACGGGCAAGGCCGTATCCGCCGCTGCAAACTGGTTAGCGAGTTTTAACGTCGCAGCGCGGCTGGCCGACAGCAATATGCCCGACGCTCCTGCCACCTCGGAACACGTCTCTATCGCGACTAAGCCAATCGTCGCGCTATTCCCTTTAACCGCAACCGCCCAGCCCCGCCGCAACGCGTCAATGGCTTTGGCTGCATTTTTGGGATCAGCACCGCTCAAAGGCGAAACTCCGTTACGATCGGGATATGATCCGATGGCTTGCCCCAATTGCGAACGGGTTTATGCACGACATGGCTAACCGCCTTGTCCAGCAAATCCGGCGTTACCCACATATGATCTAACCGCCGCCCGCGGTTTGACGTTTCCCAATCCTGCGCGCGATAGCTCCACCATGTGAACAGCGGCTCTTCGGGCGGGATAAACTGCCGCGCCAGATCAACCCAGTTTGCTGTCGCTTGCAATTTATCCAGCGCCTCAATCTCTACAGCGGTGTGGCTGACAACATTGACCAGCTGCTTATGGCTCCACACATCCGTTTCCAGTGGAGCGATATTGAAATCACCGGTCAGGATCGTTGGCTTGTTCAAAGCGCGGCTCCACTCCGTCATCCGCCCGACGAAGTCCAGTTTCTGTCTGAACTTTGAACCATCGGTAAAATCCGGTGCTTCGCCGCCCGCAGGCACATAGACGTTCTCAAGCCGGAAACTGCCTGCAACCTCGACGCCAACATGGCGCGCCTCGCCATTGGCTTGCCAGTCCTCAGCCGTCCGGTTGTGCAATGGCACCTTTGATATGATGGCAACACCATGGTGCATCGGCTGTCCGTTAAGGGCGATATGGTTATAGCCCAGCTGCCGAAACGCGCCCTCGGGAAACTGTTCATCGACCACCTTGGTTTCCTGCAGACACAATATGTCAGGCCCATGATCGCGCAGAAAGCGTTCGACAATGTCGATACGAAAACGGACGGAATTGATGTTCCAGGATGCGATGCGAAGTGTGGTCGTCATGCCGGGATGCTTAAGGGGGGGAAGCGGACGGAGCAAGCGCTTTGCAGGCTCTGGACAACCAAAAAAGCAAAGCCCCCATCCCGGGGGCAATTGGGATGAGGGCCAAGCTTGCGTTCGTCACGCTGATATCAAAAGGTGGCTTAATCGCTACGGGGCAACAGGGGGAAAACCGCGTAACGACCATCTTTCGATATAGAGAAAATAGGCCTTTGAACCTGTCCGTCAGATGAACAAAACCGTTCAGCTTCTCATCTGGTCCGCCCTTCGGCTCGGCTCACCGACCATATTAATCATTTCCGCTTTGTCGGGCGCGGGTCTTTCCATGTGAAGTTTGATTGTGCGATCGGCGTGTTGAATTTCAACCCACTGAGTCGAATCGATGTTCGGTTGTTTTTCGAATCGAGCGCGACCCAGCCATTCAGCGTCAATCCGCCCGGCGCACCTGCCTGCCGAACAAAGACCATCGTGATGGTTCCGTATTCAGGGCGCTTAGGGTCTTTCACCTCGACACTGATCACATTTTTATCAGATGTGTTCACGCGCTTGCCATAGGTTGCAAGGTCTTTGCCGGGATCAAGCAATGCGGCCAGCGGACTGTTTTTGATCGGCCAGCGTTGCACCTGTTTGACCTCGTAATCGATCATGGTCAGCGACTTGCCATCAGCAACGATCAGCAACGGCACACCTTTTTGATATTCAAAGCGGACATGGCCGGGGCGTTTTAGCAAAATCTTGCCCGTCAGCGATTTGCCGTTGCGGTCGGTCTGCGTGAAGCCGCCCGACATTGTTGACGTCGCCTGCATGTGTGCGACAACCTCTGACAGGTCATTCGTGCTTTGCGCAGGGGCAATAGCGCTGGTGACGAGCAACACAGGGGAGAGCGCGAATGCAGTGAAGATGTTTTTCATCTTTGGTTCCTTATGACATATTCTGGCGCAAATGAGAGCGGCGGCTTGAATGGGACGTTAATCGGTTAAATGGGTTCGCCATTACGATCGCGCAGAACTTCGCGGCGGCCGATATGGTTCGGGGCACTGATAAAGCCGTCTTCTTCCATACGGTCGATCAGGCGCGCGGCGCTATTATAGCCGATGCGCAACTGCCGCTGCACCCAGCTGGTCGAGGCTTTCTGGCTTTCAAAGACGATCTGGCAGGCTTTGCGATATGTCGCATCCTCTGGGCTGTCGTCATCGCCGATACCATCAAGGGCAAAACCGCCGTCTTCGGGGTCTTCGGTGACGGAGGAGATATAGTCGGGCTGGCCCTGACTGCGCCAATGGTCAGCGACGCGGCGGACTTCATCATCAGACACAAACGGGCCGTGGATACGCGTCAGCCCTTTGCCGCCAGCCATATACAGCATGTCGCCTTTGCCAAGCAGCTGCTCTGCACCCTGTTCGCCAAGGATGGTACGGCTGTCGATCTTGCTGGTGACGTGGAAAGAAATCCGCGTCGGCAGATTGGCTTTGATAACGCCGGTGATGACATCAACCGACGGTCGCTGTGTTGCCATAATCAGGTGAATACCCGCCGCCCGTGCCTTTTGCGCCAGCCGCTGGATCAGGAATTCGACCTCTTTACCCGCCGTCATCATCAAATCGGCAAGCTCGTCAACAACCACCACAATTTGCGGCAGCGGCGCATAATCATGCTGCTGGTCTTCATATTGCGGCAAGCCGGTCATCGCGTCATAGCCGACTTGAACACGGCGACCCAGCGGAGTGCCTTTTGCTTTCGCCGCCAGAACCTTTTCATTGAACCCGCCCAGATTACGGACGCCGATGGAGGACATCATCCGGTAGCGATCCTCCATCTGTTCAACCGCCCATTTCAGCGCACGGATCGCTTTGGCGGGTTCGGTGACGACAGGGGATAGCAAATGCGGGATATCGTCATAAACCGAAAGTTCCAGCATTTTGGGATCAATCATAATCATCCGGCACTGATCGGGGGTCAGCCGATACAGCAGAGATAATATCATCGTATTGAGGCCCACCGACTTGCCCGAACCCGTGGTCCCCGCGATCAGCAGATGCGGCATCGGTTGCAGATCAGCGATCACCGGATCGCCAGAGATGTTTTTGCCAAGGATAATCGGCAACTGTCCCTTTTGATCAGCAAAGGCGCCAGAGCCAACCATTTCGTGAAGCACCACAGCCTCGCGGTTATGGTTTGGCAGTTCGATACCCATGACAGTACGTCCCGGAATAACCGAAACGCGCGCCGACAGCGCCGACATATTGCGGGCAATATCCTCGGCCAACTGGATAACACGCGATGCTTTAACACCGGGCGCAGGCTCTAGTTCGTACATCGTCACAACAGGGCCAGGGCGGACGGCGGTAATTTCACCCTTTACGTGGAAGTCATCCAGCACCGATTCCAGAAGGCGGGCGTTGCGTTCCAGCGCGGCCTTATCCAGTTTTGGCGCATTGCTGGGTGGCGGCGGATCGAGCAGATCTACAGACGGCAGCTTATACGTGCCAAAGAAATCGCCCTGTTTGGCACTTTTGGCAAAAACGGCTTTCGGAGCAGCTTTGACCGGTTCTTTAATCTCTGGCGGTGGACGGCGGTCAGGTTCGACCGAGGGGCGTGGCGGCGCAGGCTTGCCGATATCGCGAACAGGGATTTCACCGTCGTCATCATCGGCAATCTCCTTTGGTTTTCCGCCAAAGCTTGGAAACGGGATCGCGGGAATACGGAACAAGGGTTTTTCGAGTTCAAGCGAGCGGAGCACTAAAGCCAAGCCACCAAATAATGGCAGTACAATCAACAACACCCGCACCAGCGTGCGCCACCCGCCCGACATGGTATCAAGCAATGCCATTGCGCTATGATCCATCAGGATTGCCAGCGTTCCGCCCCAGCCAGCAGGCAAACCAATTGTTTCACCATGCTGCCAATGCGCCATGCCGAAACCCATCAAGACCATGCCGAGCACACACAGCAGCAGCTGGCGTTTCCAAGTTGGTTGAGGAACGTCGCGCCACAGTCGGCGCGCGATGACAAGCATAAGGGGAACCAACAAAATCGCGGTCAGTCCAAACACAAATAGCGCGCTATCCGCCAGATAAGCACCGCTTTGTCCCAACCAATTATGCGGCGCATCGGCGGCTGCACTGTTGAATGCGCGGTCGCCGGGATCATAGCTCAGCACCGAAACACCATAAAATACAGCGAATAGACCAAGCGCTGCAGCGCCGATCAATGCACCGCTACGCAGCAAAGACAGCCGCATCATTTGACGCCAGTCAGTCGATTGCGAACGGGGTGATAGTGAAGCCATGACGGCCTTTTCAACTTCTGCGGACTCCGCGTCAAGAGTCGGGCACTATTAAGGGTAAAAATGGCATGGAATTTACCGGCCAGCGGATGCATAGCATATCCATGGAAAAGCGAGACGTGATCATCATTGGCGGCAGCTTGATCGGGCTGACACAGGCGCTCGCGCTGGCAGCGCATGGTATATCGAGCCATGTTATCGACCGCGCCGAGCCTGAGGCGATGCTGGCGGCCAATTTTGACGGGCGTGCCTCGGCTATTTCCAGCGCAAGCATGAAGATGTTGACGGCACTCGGTTTGGGCGATGAACTTGCGGGTCATGGCTGTCCGATTGAACAAATCTGGGTCAGCGACGGCCTGAAACCCGGCGCGCTCGATTTTGTGCCATCGCCCGAGGATGGTTTTTTGGGGCAGATGTTTGAAAATCGCCGGTTGCGCCAAGTGCTGCAGGCGGCGGCAAAAGCGCAGCCCTTGATTCAGTTGCACATGCCGATGACGATTGCATCGCAAGCACGATCAGATGCTGGGGTAAATGTCACCCTTGCCAATGGCAAAGTGCTTGCCGCCGACCTGTTGATCGTCGCTGAAGGTAGAGCCAGCGCTACACGCGATGCTGCTGGTATCAAGCTGGCGAAATGGGATTATGCCCATGAAGCGATGGTCACGGTGGTCGCGCATGAAAAGCCGCATAACAACATCGCCTACGAGATTTTCTATCCAAGCGGACCTTT
>JAAFIB010000023.1 GCA_013297725.1 Sphingomonadales bacterium | reverse complement strand
CAACCTTTTCTTTGCTATGCTGTTCACCAGAATGTGGCGAGAGGCACAGATTGCTAATCGTGAGGCGGAATAGCACCGGGCCGCATTACGACCCACCCGGCTAGTCTATGTCCTTCTTGTGCAGCTTCTTGCGGCGTTGCACCGGACAGGCGGGCGTGCAGATAGCCGGCATTAAACGCATCCCCAGCGCCGCTGGTATCGATGGGAGACAACACCTGCGGCGGCGGGATGATATCACCGTCAGGCAACAAACATCCTTTAGCGCCCATTTTGACGACGGTTTCCGCGCAACCCAATGACTGCCAATAGCGGGCAACATCTTCGGCAGAACTTTCGCCCGAAATCTGCATCTCGTCTTCAAGCGTTGGCAGGCCGATGCTTGCCCGCGATATTGCCGCATCACGCGCGCTAGCCGCACAGGTCGCATTGGGCCACAGACCGGGGCGGTAATTGCCGTCAAACGCAAGCCGCGGCTTAAGCGTAAGCAACTGCGCGCGCGCTGCTTCTGGTAGAATCGCTAAGGTAATCAACGAATAAGCGATCAGGTCAGCTTTCGCCGCAGCAGCAAGTGCGGTGTCAATTCCCGGCAACGAAAACATCTCACGCGCTGCGCTGCTGTCTCGCCAATAGCTAAAGCTACGCTCACCGTTAGCATCGTTTGCAATCGCGTAATGCCCAGTGCTGCGCGTCGGATGCTGAAGAACTAGCGAGGTATCAAGGCCTTCTGCGGTCCATTTGGCCTTAAGCTCAGCGCTACTTTCGTCGCTGCCTAGCGCGGTCAGATAGGCAACATCATGCCCCATGCGCGCTAAATGGATCGCGGTGTTCAGCGTGTCTCCGCCATAGCCAGCAAGCGATTGCCCTCCATTGCTGGAGAGTTCGACCATGGCTTCACCGATGAAAACTATGCGCGTCATGGTGCGTTAATTACCATATCAAAGGCTGCCGGATCGGAAAGTTGCCGGTTAGCTTCAAAAAAAACTGGCCAAGAATGCGCCATGTTGTGCATTCCTGACCAGTAGGGAGGTGTCCACTATCTTACTATCGCTGCTGCACCGTCAGAATTTTGCCCGGATGCCGAAAGTGAAGCGGCGTTCGGACAAAGCATAGCTGTTCAGTGCAGTGTTGTTGAAATTGCTGATCTCAACCGTCGCTGAATCCTTCGGGATCAGGTTTTGTGCCTGAAAGGACAAAGCAAACTGCTTAGTAATATCGAAGCCAATTTGCGCATCGAGTTGCGACCGTGCGGCGATCACATCTGGGCGGCCTTCAGTGAATTCGAACACCGCATCGTCGCGCCAGTTATAAGCGATGCGAGCGGAAAACGGTCCTTTCTCAAACAATCCGACTAGATTGTAGCTATGCTTTGATGTCGCGACCAACGGGAAGCCGTTGCTGTCCTTTGAATCCGCATAAGTGTAGTTGGCGATCATTCCAAAACCGTCAAAAGGCGAAGGCAGGAAATCGAAGAAGAGCTGCGCTCCGACCTCAAATCCCGTAACCGTTGCGGACGCGACATTTTCGGGACGCTGCACACGGATCGTACCGAGGCTTTCAAAGCCCGCAACGATCTGTTGCGTGGTGTTAGTGATAATGAAGTCTTCAACCTTCTTTTTGAACAACGCCGCCGACAGCAACGAACTTTTGCCAAAATAATATTCGAACGAGGCGTCGAAGTTGGTCGAGATTGGAGGCGTCAGCTGTGCATTGCCGCCGCTGGACGTGCGGTTTGTTGCATCGACAAATGTTGACGGCGCAAGGTCGGCAAGCCCTGCACGCTGCATGGTTTGCGATGCCGACAGACGCATCAGGAAATCATCGGTAATGTTCAGGCTGAAGTTCGCACTCGGCAGCAGGTTGGTGTAGTTGTTCTTGTCAAGCCGTGGGACCAGCGGCCCAGTGCCGACTTGCGAGAAGGTGAGCACCTGAAATTTGGTGTTGGAAACACGCGCACCTGCATTGAATTTAGCAGGACGCCCGAACATGTCGCCTTCGATATCGACCATCAAATAGCCCGAGACGGTCTTTTCGGTAAGGTCATAGTCGCGCGCTGAATTGCGGAACAGCGGGTCGCCTGCCAGTGGCAGCTCGCCAACTACCGGGGTAAGCACGCGGTCAAGAATGAACTGCGTGTCTGCTGTCGCAGTTAGAAAAGCGCGCGGGAAATTGCCGGGGATGCTCGACAGGAAATTGGGCAAACCGGTATTCAGGAACGGGGTCAGCCCGGGCTGTTGCACACCATTGACCAGGCCATCGACATAGACTCCATTCGCGCGGCTGCGAAAGGCCTCTGACTTCGCATCAAGCTTTACAAAGCGCAGACCGCCGGTGATCTTCACGCCCGATTCAAGATCAACACCTGCATCAACCTTGGTGGTGATTTCGTCCAGATCGCCGGGAAGCTGGTTAGCGCGGTAAGTCAGCCGATCAGTGCGCGGCAACGGAAAGCTGGTGGTTGCAGTCAAGTTGAAAGGCGTGCCCGAAGGATTGGCTGCCGTAACACTTCCCGGCGTTACGACGCTGAGGCTTGGTACAGTGCCGTTACGGAAATCATAGACGCCATCAACCGCATTGTTGGCGGTTTGCAGCGTAATCACCTCAATCTTCTGCCGCAGCGTGCCATTACTGTAATAGGCATCGACATTGGCGAAGAATTTGCCGTCGTCATATTTAGCGTTCCCGCCGAACAACATACTGACGGTCGGATCTTTGCGGACCTGGCTGCCTGTGCGGATATTGCCGCGTGCGATCCCCGCAACAGCATATCCATTTTCAATAACGGGGTTGGTGACGACAAGGCCAGTCTGTGTGTTGGCAAGGTTTAGCGCGATGAACTGGTTGGTACGATTGGCATTCTGTTTTGAATACAGCCCGTCGAATGTTATCGTCAGATCATCGCCCGCCCGAAACTGCAGCGCACCATTGATGCCAAAGCGGGTGCGATCGATATCGGTGTTTTCATACTGCAGCAGGCGCGGCACAAGAATGCGCGTGGTTGGCTGACCAGCCGTCAGAGCCGGTTGACCATTGAGCGCCGCAAACCAGTTATTGCGTTCAAACAGCTGCAGGCTCGATGTCCGCTTTTGATATTCTGCCGACAGCAACACGCCAATGTTGCCATCTGCAAACGTGGTGGTGAATAGCCCCGAAAGATTGGGTTCCAGCTTGTCGGCTTGATCGGAATAAGTGCCCTGCGCACGCAGAGAGAGCGTGGTTTTCTTGAAATCAAACGGCTTTGGCGTCATCAGATTGACTGTACCGCCAAGCCCGCCTTCGACATTGCTGGCCAGTGGAGATTTGCGCACTTCGAGACGCCCGAACAGCGATGATGGCACAGCGTCAAGGCCCGACGAACGGCCGAGGTTATCATTTTCCGGTGGTGAAACTCGGGCGGACCAGCCAAGCAACGTACGGCCGTCAACTTCGACGCGCACTTGTTGAAGCCCACGGATGTTAACCGCCTGACCTTCGCCGAACACGCGGGTAATCTGAACGCCGGTCACGCGTTGCAGCGCCTCGGCCACGTTTGCATCGGGCAGCTTGCCGACATCTTCAGCGGTAATGACATCTACGATCTGATCAGCATCACGCTTTATCTGTGCGGCCTTTTCTAACGAGCTGCGGATACCGGTGACGACGATCTCTTCGCCAGCTTGCTCACCCTCTTTCGGCGCCTGATCCTGCGCATAGGCAACTTGGCCTTGTAGCGTCAGGACCGCAGCGGTGCCCATCAAGATGTTTTTCAATGTCATTTTCCTGCTCCCGTGTTCGTTATCTACTCTATTCCGGTCGTCAATGGTAACCGGTGTCATTTTTGATGAATATGTCATGGCTCCGACCTCTCCCGTCTTGTCCTATGCGATTTCGACCCGTGCCAGCTTTGGCGACAGCGTATGGATCGCGGCAATCGCGATGAAATAAACGGTGGTGCAGACAGCAAAGATGACAGTGTAATCGCCGCCGGTCGCATCAAGCACTAGGCCGGTGGACTTCGCCATGATCATGCCGCCAATGCCGCCCATGAAACCGCCAAGGCCAATTACCGAACCAACCGCGCGCTTTGGAAACATATCCGGCGGCAGCGACAGCAGGTTGGTTGAAAATGCCTGATGCCCCGCCAGCGCCAGTCCGATGATCAAGGTCGCTACCCATATGTTGCCAGCGCCGCTGACGAATAGCAGTGGCAGCACGCAAAGCCCGGCGACTATCATTGTCACTTTTCGTGCAAAATTTGGCGTCTTTCCATTCTGGATCAACTTGGATGATAGCCATCCACCCATAATACTGCCCACGTCTGAGATCAGATACATGACAATCATGGGAAGAAGCACAACCTTCAGATCCACCTGATACGCTTCCTTGAAATAGCCCGGCAGCCAGAAAAGAAAGAAGAACCACACAGGGTCAGTCAGGAATTTCGCTAGAGCAAAGGCCCAAGCCTCCCTCTTGGTAACGAGTTTAAGCCAGCCAACCTGTTCTATTTTTTCTGGTGGATCATGCTCGATCCAACTCAGTTCGGCTTCGCTTACTTTGCCAGATTCGCGTGGATTGGAATAATGCCACCACCAAAGCGCCAGCAAGGCAAAGCCGAAAACACCCGAATACACAAATACATCGCGCCATTCGAGGTTGAAAATTTCTTTGAATATCCAGATCGTCGGCGCAGTCAGGATGACGCCGATTGTGGTTGCTGAGTTAACCCAGCCAATCGCATATGACCGTTCTTTTTGCGGAAACCATTCGCTGGCTGCGCGCACGACAGTTGGGAAATGAGCCGCTTCGCCCAGCCCAAGAACAACACGGGCAAGCATAAAGGAAAGCACGGTTGCAGCAGGAATGACTATATCGCCGCCGCCCCCAAATAGGCCCGCAATCGCGTTGTAGATTGTTAATATGAACACAAGAATAGGCGCGAAAATTGTGTTGGCCAATGGCGCGATTAGTTCAGGTATACCGTGCATGACATGCCCGACGGTCCATATTATGATGGCAATTAGATATCCGATTTTGGGGCCATATCGGTCGATAAGCCGCCCCATTATCAGGAAGCCTAGAGCATAGGCGGCTTGGAATGCAGTAACGATGTTACCATAATCATTTTCTGACCAACCAAATTCGCCTGTTAGGTCTGCCTTAAAAAGCCCCAGCATTGTGCGGTCGATATAGTTCACTGTGGTCGCAAAAAAGAGCAGCGCGACGATGGTCCAGCGATAACGCCCGGTGCGCGGCGGTGTGCCAGTTGTGTCGCTCATACTTTGCCCCCTGTAGAATTTTCGCAACCGCTGTAAGCAATTGTGCGACAGGAAACCAAGAAGTCACCGTCAAAGCTGGCATTGGCCTTCTGTCCGACTGTGATCGGGTGAACGCCGGTGATTGCACCTGTTGATACCCATTGGCCGGGTGCTAGCTGCAGTCCGCGCTTGGCAAGGCTATCAACAAGGAAACACAGAGCACCAAAGGGGCCGTCAAGCATCTGCGCCAGCCGCGCCTGCCCTGCGACATTGCCGTCAATCGACAGCGATACGGGCGCGCTCAACAGATCACGCGTGCGCCAATCCTCAATCCGCGGCCCTAGCACGAGCCCAAAGTTATTGCCGAAATCGGTTATCGTAACCGCAGGGCCATGATCGTTGATGCCCGGGAACGGCGAGCTGGCAACCTCTAGCCCAAAGCGGACGTCATCGACATAGTCGCGCGCGGTATCCAGCGTCAGCCCCGATGGCGGTGTGCGGCCAACGCGCAACAGCAATTCAGCCTCAATCGCGGCAAACCCTGCCAACACGGGCATGTCAGGCGTACCGCCAGCATCTGCATCAACAATTTGGTCAGAGAATATCGGCCCGGCGAGCCGGTTAGAACCAAAAGTTCCGATCAGCGGCTCTGCAATGCGGCCAACTTTCCAGCCACCCACAGCTTTGCCCGTCAGCGCGATACCGGTGTCCTGAATCTGATAGGCATCGTCCAGCGCCACCGGAATATCGCCGGGGTAATCGGCGATGACGGCACCTGTCGAACGCGCGTCGACAAAGGCTTTGGCAATGGATGCTTGCACTGATTCTCTCTCCCTGCCTTATTCTGTATCGTCAAAATGACACCGGTGTCAAATATCAATGCGTAGCGCATGAATTTTCTTGATGTTAGCAGCAGTCCTTGCTTAGTCCTGTGTATGAACCTGATGAAACACCGTTAGCTGATGTCGATAAAGCCCCGCTCTGGTCAGCCCACGATCAACGACGTTGCGGCGCACGCAGACGTTTCGAAAAAAACCGTCAGCCGTGTGATCAATGGCGAAGAGGGGCTGAAAGGCGCGACGCGCGAACGGGTGCAGGCCGCTATTGCGGAACTTGGCTATGTCCCCAACCCGCAGGCGCGCGCCCTTGCCCTGCGCCGCAATATGACTTTGGTACTGCTGCACGATAACCCGAATGCGCAGACGGTGCTGAATTTCCAGAACGGCGTGCTGCGCGCGATTGCGAACAGCGACCTTGCGCTTGCGGTGCGCCCCGTCGATCGCCGGTCGGATCGTATGCTTGATGATGTCCGCGCGTTCCTTACGCGCCACCGGCCGCTGGGTGTATTGATTCTGCCGCCGATTTCCGAACGAGACGATCTGGCGCAATTGTGCAGCGAACTGGATGTGCCCTATGTCCGCATCGGTTCAGCTTTGCTCGATGCGCCGGACCGCTGCGTTGCCAGCAACGATAGCGAAGCCGTCGCCGCCGCCTGCCGCCTCCTCACCGCCGCAGGGCACACAAGAATAGGTTTTGTCCGCGGCCCAGAAGGATTCCGTTCAGCCGCCGAACGCGAGGCCGGGTTTCAAGCTGCGATCCGCACGGCAGGGCTGAAGCTGGACCCCAGCTTATGCGCAGCAGGCAATTACCGGTTCGAATCCGGGATTGCGGCGGGTGAAAAGTTGCTGAACCGCCCGGACCGCCCCACCGCAATCTTTGCCAGCAACGACGAAATGGCCGCTGGCGTAATGCACGTCGCGCTCGGCATGGGGCTTTCGATCCCCGGCGATTTGTCCGTCATCGGCTTCGACGACAGCCCCACCGCGCAACACATCTGGCCCTCCCTCACCACCGTGCGCTGGCCGCTGGTGGAAATGGGCGAACTGGCCGCAGAGAAACTGGCGGGCCGGTTTCTGGGGCATGACGAGGCAAAGGCTGTGCCGACGACTTTGAGCTCAGCGGTGATTGAGAGGGATACGGTTGGGGTTGTTGCGGGGTAGCTGAACGGAGGGTTTGTGGGGGTGTGCTGACTGTCCGGTTTTGAACTGGATACATCAGAAGCCGCCATAGCGTCAGTTTTCAATCTGCCGGTTTTTTTCTTGCCATGAGCTGAAATCCGACATCCGGGGCAGGCCGATCAGCTTCCTAACAACAAGGTTCAGAGCACATGCTGCCAAGCAGACTAATTACTCACTGCTTCCGGCTTCGGTTCCCAGAATTGGAGTTTCGTGCCATCCGGATCAACAATCGACGCAAACTTCCCAAAGGGATCATCGTCGTCGCGAGTCAGCACAACGACGCCCTTCGCTTTCAGGCGTTCGAGAAAGGCATCAAGATTGTCGACGGCAAAGTTAAGCATGAATTCGCGCCGTGACGGTTCCAGCTCTTTTGTAGCTAGATCGAACGCTGTCAGCACCAATGCGGGCGGATGGTTGGGTGCATCGTAGCGCATTTGCACCCCGCCCCATGCTTCTACGTTGATACCGAGCACGTCTCGATACCACGCCATTAGTGCCTTAGGGTCCTTACTTTTGAAAAATATACCCCCAACGCCCGTGATCTGCCCGACTGGCTCCGCGGCGACTGGCGCCGACATCACGGACGAACCCAGCAGGATTGCGAACAGGGCTTTTCGAAAGACGTCCATGGCATAATGCTCCCTTTCAATCGATGATAATTTGCTTTTTCAAAATCTGATCCACTGGAATAGAAGAAGGGAACTGGCACCCATCGTTCCCAAAACCCCTAGACCAAGACATACTGTTACGACGGCCTGCCGCACTGGGGCGGCCTCATAGTTCTGGCCTGCAATTGCCAGATTGCGTCCTGCGCCCCAAATTCCAGCTAGCAAAAAAGCGAGCCAAAGGACGTAAAGCGAGCCGCAAAGGCTATATGCGACGAAGATGGACGTCGACGCGGCCATTTCGAAATGGGGCCATGCCCAAGCAATTGAGATGAGAAACGTTCCACTTTGAACGGCGGTAAGATGTGCCGAAAGGCTGAGCCGTGGAGATTTCGTTTTCGGAATGATGACGCCATTGAGCAAACCCAGAGCGAAAAGCAGGAGTCCTGATCCGCAAATGATATTCTGAGCTGTCGTCATTTCCCGGCCCCCATGATCAGCTTAGGTGCGATAAGATGGATTCTAGCGGTTGTTGTTTGCTTAGCGTGCCCACGATCTGAGCGAATAGCCAAAGTGGCGAAACACACCGGCTGGGTTGTGCGCAAGCAACGTGCGCCTTAGCCGAGACTGCCCCTTGAGCCACGCCTTCTTGAGAATGATTAGCCCCGCTGCATTGAAAGCGAACTCGTCGATACCTTCAAATCTGGCTGCCAATGGGTCGGCAGAATCGCCTATCACCATCGTCCAACTTGCAAAGGCGTAATCGCCGTCGGCCACGATGTTGGCACTGTGGTAGCTGTGCCTTCCGGCCAACTCGAACTGACGGACAAAGGCCTTTCTTATGGCATCCTTGCCCTTATGCTCGTCACCACGAGCGCCTTTCCCGAGAATGTCGCAAAAGACTGCGTCGTCTGAAATCAGCGCCATGATGCCATCAATGTCCTGTTTGGCAAACCTATCGACCATCGCCTGGACAGTTCTGCGGTTGCGAGCAACGTCCGACTTAACATCGACTACTCCCATCCTACGCGGATCAATGGACATGGAAGATGCGGTTGCCATGCGAAGTCCCTTCGATATAGAAACAGAATATTGACTATAAGTCGGTATTAACCGACTCTCAGTCGGTATGTCAAGAGGAAAGCCGATGGCAACGCAGAAGGAGCGACGGGAGGCAACGCGCAATGCAGTTTTGTCGGCGGCGCAAATTCGCTTTGGCTCTTTTGGATATAGCAATGTTACGATGGACGAGATTGCAGCCGACGCCAAAGTGGCAAAGGGCGCTATCTATCATCATTTTCCAGCTAAGGCAGATTTGTTCGAGGCTGTGTTGCAGGGCGTCGCCTCACAGATTTTGGCGGAAGTGCAGGCGACATTGATGCAGCAATCGGACATTCTGGCTGCGATGTTCGCGGGCAACCGCGCGTTTTTTTCCTCTTGCGCCAACCCACAGTTCGCTCAGATTTTCCTTAAGGACGGTCCGGCAGTCCTCGGATGGCATCGTTGGCGGGAGATCGATGCTAGTCACTTCGGCGCCATGGTCAGGAATGGGCTTTTTGCTGCAATGGAAGTTGGCGTTATCGAGAGGCGCCCGATTGATCCGCTCACCCATTTGCTTCTTGGTGCGATAACCGAGGCTGCTATCGACTGCGCAAACAGTGAGGACTTCGCCGAAGCGGCCGAGGCCTACCTCGAAGAGCTGGAAGCTATTGTAAATGGATTGAGACTGACGTGACCCAAGAATGATTGCTTTTACGGAGTTCGACGGAGCGACGGCCATTTCATGGCCGCTCATGCGGCGTTCGTTTCAATCACTGAATGACCAAAAACTGGTCGGCATCGGACATTTCAATTCTGCAAATCCCAATCGCTTGCAGCTTGACATTCGATCAATGTTTCTATATTGTTCCACCGTTCTTTGATATTGTTGGTATCGCGCACTTGCAGAAACTCTGTGGCTGAGCCTCTGTGTCCAAAGCCGCAAAGTTTACACATGTGGGTTCGTCATGGTAAACTTTGGGGTGTCCTTACAACACTTGAAACCCGTTCAGGTGAGACTTTAGTGTGACCTTTCACGCAATTGCGTGCCTTTCACATTGTATCGCCACCCGTCACCGTGCCAGCCAGCCGCCATCCACCGCCAGCACATGCCCGTTCACATAATCCGAAGCCGATGACGCAAGGAACACCGCCGCCCCGCCAATGTCGCTTGCCGCGCCCCATCGGCCTGCCGGGATCCGCTCCATAATCTGGCGGTTGCGTACCTCGTCTTCCTGCAATGCGGCGGTGTTGTTGGTGGCGATATAGCCCGGCGCGATGGCGTTGACGTTCAGGCCTTTTGCCGCCCATTCGTTCGCCAGCGCCTTGGTCAACCCCGCGACGCCCGATTTGGAGGCGGTATAGCTTGGCACGCGGACGCCGCCTTGAAAGCTTAACATCGAAGCGATGTTGATGATCTTGCCGCTACCTTGCGCGATCATATGCCGCGCGGCGGTTTGGCTGAGGAAGAAGAGCGTTTTCAAATTGGTGTCGATCACCGCGTCCCAATCAGCCTCGGTAAAGTCGATCGCATCGTTGCGGCGGATGATGCCTGCATTGTTAACAAGGATGTCGAGCCCGCCAAGTTCAGCCAAGGCTTGCGCGACTACGCCAGAGACCGGCTCGGTTGTCGACAAATCCGCCTCGATAATGCAGCCCTTGCGCCCCAAGCGGCGAACACCTGTCAGTGTCTCCTCCGCACGCGAACGGCCAGCAAGCGCAACGTCAGCACCAGCCTCTGCAAGCGCCAACGCGATGGCTTGGCCGATGCCGGTATTGGCTCCGGTAACGAGAGCGACTTTGCCGCTGAGATCGAATGGATGTGTCACCAGATATCTCCGCAATTAAAGGCCGCGCAAATAGTCCGCGATGCTTTCGTCCTTGCAATTGGCATAGAAATATTCGGCGAAACGTTCGCCCGCAATCGCGGCTTTCAGCAGGTCTTGGTCAACCGCCTTCAGCACGTCGAGCATGTCCCGGCATGACGCGGCTTTCAGACTTTTCAGGATGCCACGGTTCTTCGCCATAATTTCGGCGCGCTCCTTAGGATAGCCGGCACCACCGACATTTTCGAAAATCTTGCGGTAACAATCCTGCAAATTCAGCTCCGCCGCCCAGCCAAAGCCTTTGGCATAGGGCATCGACATGCAGTTGCCGTCATTGATCTGGCTGAACAGGAATGCGTCCGTCGGGTCGATCACCAGCCCGCAGAAAACGCCCGGCATTGCATTACACGCCAGCATCGAACCCATGCCCGTGCCGCAGCCGGTGATCACAAAATCGGCGGCGCCCGAATTGAGCAAAATGCCCGCCAGCAACCCGTTCATCACATAGGTTAGCTGCGCCTTATCTTCTGGTGCGTACATGCCATAATGGAAGACTTCATGGCCGTGCTGGCTAGCGACGCTGGTCAGCGCATCATGGACGATTGCACTCTTTGCGGCTTGGCTGTTTTCGATAATCAGTGCGATTTTCATAAGTGGCTCTTTTCCATTTAGCGTTGGCAGTTAGCGCTTTTGGCGCTTGGCGAGTTGGTAATCGTAGAGCGAGGGGATGGACGGCGCGGCGTTGGTACCCTCAACATAAGCGTCGGGTTTGTAATCGACCTCAACTGGGCGATTGCCGTGTAGGCCGACGATCCGTGCGCCGGGGCCTTCGAGGCCGCTATAAACCCGGACTGTCTGGCCTTCGGGGACGCCCTCTTCAAAGTTCAGCCGGATGTTCCAATGCGTGTTCATCAGGCCGTGGCCAGGCTTCCAATAGGGCGCGCCGCCCGCAACCCATAGCGGGAAAGTCCAGCTGCCATCGCGCTTCTTGGGCTTCACATCCATCACAATCTGATCGAACAGATTCTGGTGGTTCGATCCGCTATGCTGGTCGATAATGCCGTCACGCAGAACCGTAGCGCGTTGGTAGACTGAACGGGTGGAGCGGGTATTGACCGATAGCGGGTGGATGACCGGATTTTCGACCTGCAAATCCTGTACCAACACATTGTGCACCGCGCCCACATGCACCGAATAATGCGCCTTGTGATTGCCCGTGGTGGTGATGTTGGCGATGGTCAGCGACGCCGCATTATCAGTCAGGATGCCGCTGTCGGCATTTTCGATCACAAGGTTCTTCGCCCAGCCATCGAACACCCCGGTCAAATAGATAGCGTTATAGCCCTGCTCCAGATGGTGCCCGAACCATGGGCTATAGGGGAAAGTGAAGCGGATATTCTGGATGCCAACATTGCTGAGGTGTTGCCAGTTGGCGATCTGCGCGGGCTGGGTGGCGGAAACATCGTGCAGCAGCGGATCGCCCAGCGTCACGACATTGCCCTTGATCGCCGTGATCCGCGTCGATTGCGCCACCGTGGGCCGATTGGCGAACTCCCAGTGCCGCTGACCGATGTTCATCTTCATCTTCGGATCAGTTTGCTTGGCATTCCAGCCGCTGATATCGCCATAGAGTGATTTCAGGATCGGGCTGTTTTCGCCCGCCGTGGCAAACCATTGCAGCTGCACGACTTGGCCAACCTTCAGCTTTGTTGTGTCCGATACCGTTAACTGCTGGGCAAACTGCTTACCCGAAACCGCCTGCGCTAGAACAGCATCGCGTTTCTCGTTGTTAGCCGAATAGCTCACCGCCTGCGACTTTTTCGGCCCGACCAAGATAAACCCACCCGACCAGCTGTATTCCGAAAACAGGAAGTTGATATTCTGGTCCGGCTCAACTTGATACTTCGCCTCACGCTTTAGATATTCACGCAGATCATCCTCGCGATCGGATGTATCGACGATTTTAAGGGGGCGCGGGAAATAGAATTCGGTCCCGCCTTCCTTTCCACTACCAGCGCCATCCAGAACAATGTCGCTGCGTTCAACCGGAATGATCTCGCCAATCTGTATCCGCCCCTTGGGAAAGCGAATAGTGACGCGTCCTTGTATTTGGTCCGCTGCGTCCAGCGCTTTTAGGATGGCCTTTGCATCATCCTTATTATCGTCTGGGATCACACCATGATCGATGACGCTGATGATGGTGCCACCATCAGTCGGAATCGGAGCAACACCAAAGCCGTAACCTGCGTAACTGAAATCAGGGATCGGATTGGCCGCCATAGTCGCAGGAGCCGTTATCAGACGTAGACCGCGGGCACCCTTTTCCTCCGCCAACGCTTTCGTGCCGATGAGAAACGAGACCGCTAGCAGCGAAAGGCCGATAAGCTTCGAAATGGCAATTACCTTTCAGTCGAAATACGGGTCGATGCGTTTCGCATAACATCGCGTTTTACCCCAATAACAAGAATATTATCCAAAAAAGACACCGGTGTCAATTAAGCGAACGGCATGGGATAAACTTGTTGGCACCGAAGAGGCGACCATGTCAGAACCGTTGAGTATTAAAGCCCGCGCAGCGCCTCGTAGCCGTTGATCCACTCGACCGTTTTGACTAGGCCGCCGAACGGATAGAAATGCAGCCGAACCTTTCCATGATCAGGGCCAAGTGCCTTGGCGAAGTCGTTTACCAATTTGTCCGGTCCTGCCGATCCCAACAAATTTGTGATCGAAACACCGTATTTTTTCATCACAGCAGCGGACGCGCCGACGCCGCACCGAGTGGCAAAGCGGAGCAGGAGGCGGATGCTGGCCGGGCCCGGAATGCCGATGCGCACCGGGGCCTCGATCCCACGGGCACGCAGTTCCTTAAGCCACGCCAGCACTCTATCTGAGTCAAAGCCAAATTGAGTCACGATCAAGGCTGCCATGCCGCGCCGCTCAATCTCTTCCATTTTCGCGCTCAACACCGCCCAGCATTCGTCGGTCGACATGATCGGATGCCCTTCGGGATGCCCGCCAATCCCAATCGACTTTATGCCCACTTTTTCAAAAGCGCCGATTTGGATGAGCGACATCGTATCCGAATACGGCCCCAATGCGGCCGGAGGATCGCCCGCCACAATGAAACAGCGTGTGACTTGAGCCTGTTCAACAACGCCGCGCAGATAACCCTCAAAATCGGTTTGTGAGGCGATCCGCCGTGCCGAAAAGTGCGGCATCGGCTCAAACCCCATCTTGCGCGCAGCAACGACCGCCGCGATGCGCGCTACGGACTCTTCGTCGGGCAGGAAGGTGACGGAGAGTGGCGTGCCTGCCGGGATCATCGGCGCTGCATCGCGCAGCGCCGGGACATCCTTTGCCGTCACCTCAAGCGAGTAATGCGCAGTGACGCTGCGCGCTATTGTATCAAACGCCGGCTCAACGCTCACAGGAACGGGAGCTCAACAAGCTGCGCATTCACCGGGCCACTTGGGCGCGCGACAATAACGACCTCGCCCACCGGGACGGAGGATGAAATCAACGCGTAGCCGATATTGGCTTTCATGCGTGGGGACCAAACACAGATGGTCATTTTGCCCACGACAGACCCATTATGGACAATCTCTTCGGTGCGAATGCCCAGCGGTGAAGGCGTGTCTCCGTTCAAGATAATGCCCAGCTGATGGCGCTTTACGCCTTCCTGATTGATCCGCCGCAGCGCTTCTATCCCTATCACATCATCTGGGACGTCAAGATTTACATACTGGCCAAGCCGCACTTCAAATGGATTTGTGTTCTCATCCGTATCGCCGCCAACCGATACCAGGCCGCTTTCAACTCGTTCTGGTGTGGCAGGTGCGCCTGGGCCAATGCCCCAGGACTGCCCAGCCTCCTTAAAGATGTTCCACAGTTCGGTGCCGCGGCTGCCGTCTTTCAGATAGATTTCAAACCCGCCCTGTTTTGACCAGCCGGATCGCTGCACGGCTACAGGAATGCCATTGATCTCGGTTTCTTTGAACCAGAAATATTTGATGTCACGCACCCAATCGCCCATCACGTGGGCAACGACATCTTCGGCCTTTGGCCCCTGAATAGCCATGGGTGAGACATCGGGCTCGCTGATTTCTACATTAAGCCCGCGCTCCGCCGCAATCGCGCTCGCCCAGAACCAGATGTCACTGTCCGCAATTGAAAACCAATACAAGTCATCAGCCAGTTTCAGTAAAATAGGATCGTTGATGACGGTGCCACGATGATTGCATAGCGGCACATATTTGCCCTGGCCAACCTTGCATTTAGACAGGTTACGCGGGCTGAGAATCTGCGCCAGCGTACCCGCATCCGGACCCTTTAGCTGCACTTGGCGCTCTACGCCTACGTCCCATTGCGACACGCCGTTGATCAGCCGCCAATACTCTCCCTCCGGATCACCATAGGATGTCGGCATGATCATGCGGTTATAGATATTTGCCGAGACCATCCCTTCAGCCACGGCTGAGTCAAAAAAGGGCGATGGCCGCACGCGCAAAGTTGGAGAGAATGAGAACATGCGCTTTTTACTCCTTTACCACTTTGGCGGCCGTCTTGTTCATAAAGGCGGCCAGACGGTCCTTTGACGCAGGCTGGGTGTTGGTGATCCCTGCGATAAAGGCCTCGGCATAATAGGCATCGCCCGATGCCATATTGCCGATATGCGCGATGCCGGATGTGATTGCGAAGTTGGACAGCGGCGGGTTTTCCGCCGCTTTGCTGGCGATCTCCATCGCCTTGTCAAAGCTCGATCCCTCGACCAGATATTGGCATAGGCCTACATTGACAGCCTCATCGCCCGAATAGACCCGGCCGGTGAGCATCATATCGACCATCCGCGCTTCGCCAACGAGGCCAGCCACACGAACTGTGGCACCGCCACCAGTAAAGATGCCGCGCTGCCCTTCGGGTAGGGCAAAGTAAGTCGTCTGGTCTGCTACACGGATGTGGAAGGATGATGCGAGCTCCAGCCCACCGCCGACAACGGCACCGTTCAGCGCGCCCACCACAGGCTTTCCGCAATGCTGAATGGCATCAAAAGCGGCATGCCACCGGCGGCAGATATACATGAAGTCGGTTGCGCTGCGGTCTTCCAGATGATGCTCGATCAGGTCCAGCCCTGCGCAGAAGACGCTGCCATCTGCCTTCATCACGACAGCGCGGACGGCTTCGGTGCGGCGGACCCATTCGAACAAAGAACAGATTTCTTCAATGAATGCAGCGGAGAGCGCATTGCGTTTATCCGCACGATTGAGCGTGACGACAAGGACATCGCCTTGTGCCGCGGCCAGCATGAAATTCAAATTGGGTAGTGTGTCAGCCATTGGCTAAACCTCGATCTGATATTGTCATTTTGCTCCCTCTCCGTTGTCATTAATCCGATTGCCCTAGTCGGACCAGCCGGTCAAAACTATCTTCCCCACATGTTGCTTAGTCAAAAATGCTTCCTGCGCCGCAACGATATCGGCCAGTCCAAAGGCTGCCGCGACCATAGGCCTGATCTCGCCGCGTTCGATATAGCCGACCAGCTTTGCAAAAACCTCAGGCTCCAGAACTGTACAGCCAATTAAGCGCAGGTCTTTCAGGTAAAGCGTCCGCAGATCAAGGTCGACAATGGGGCCTGCGATTGCGCCCGACACGCCATAGCGGCCACCACGTTTGAGTGTATTCAGGATAGCGCCGAACTGTATACCGCCAACGATGTCGACAGCGGCGTCGAAATGCTCTTGGCCGAACAGCGCGACCAGATCAGCATCGCGAGGGATAATATGCGTTGCACCCAGAGCACGGACGGCTTCGGCCTTGTCGCTGCTGGCCATCGCGATCACCTCCGCTCCGCGCCTGTTGGCGAGCTGCACAGCGGCGGAACCCACGCCTCCAGATGCGCCGGTGATCAGCACGCACTCTCCTGCCATCAGGCCGATACGGGTGAGGATGTTTTCAGCGGTGGCATAAGCGCAGGGAAAGCTTGCGAGCTCTACGTCGGAGAGCGGCGATTCTATCGCGTGGGCGTGGGCCGAAGGGACACAGGCATAGTCGGCAAAGGCTCCATCGACTTCAGAACCGAAATAGCGGATGTCATATTTGCTGTTGCCGCGAAATGCAGGCTCGACCAGCACCCGTTCGCCAATCCGCGCCGGGTCAACACCCTGCCCCACTGAAACAATCCGTCCGCAAGCATCCGCCCCCTGAATGCGCGGAAAGGCGAAAGCTGCACCCAACCAGCCATCATTGCCCGCGCCGTCTATGCCGGTTGCTGCACTCGCATTGGTCGCCTCAGCCACAGCCTTTGAATACCAGCCAATCCGCGTGTTGATGTCGGTGTTGTTGACTGCCGCTGCGCCAATGCGGATCAGGACATCGCCTTGTCCGGGCATTGGCACGGGCACATCATCCCGCAACACGAGCTTTTCATACCCGCCATGACCGGTCAGTAATACCGCGTGCATGGTGGTTGCAATGCTCACTCGGCGCGCTCAAGCCCGAATTGGTTGAGATACCATTTCTGAAAGTTGATCACGCTGCCCTCTTGCTCTGAATAGCGGCCCGGACGGTATCTGCTGGACATGATGCCATTTTGATTATTCTCGGTGATGATTTTGTCCTGCGTGGTGGTGGCGTGATAGCCCCAGATCATCTTGTCGATATCGACCTGATCCTCGGTTGCGCGGCCATCGACAAGCCAGATCATTTCAACGTCAGAGGCAAGCGCACTGCGCGGCGTGAACTGGAACAGGATGACAAAATGATCGTCCGCGACAATCTGGCTAAACGGGCTAAAACTTAGGTG
Organism: Sphingomonadales bacterium; assembly: GCA_013297725.1. GTDB lineage: Bacteria > Pseudomonadota > Alphaproteobacteria > Sphingomonadales > Sphingomonadaceae > Sphingorhabdus_B. Next base: position 18,843 of record JAAFIB010000023.1, on the reverse strand, counting down.
CATGCGCCCACCATCGGGCTTGGTACGCTTGCCCATCAACGGCGACGGCGCAGTTCCGTCTTGCGTTTCGGCGGCCCATCCTTCTTTGTTCATCCGCTGCATCAATATGCGCAGGTGGCTGCTGCCCGGCGCATCGTCGATCGTACCGATAGGGCGGCCAAGTGCTGCTGCGCTTTCTTCCCATGCCTTTAACTTGGGCGCGAAGCTAGCAATTGCGTCGGCGGGTCCGGAGCTTGGCCCGGCACCCACCGCAACAATCGATTCCGATGCATGCATGGAGCAAAATTCGGGATGTGACGGCACGCAGTGATAACATTCGAAGAAATTCTCGATCACCAGTTTCCAATTGGCGGTGGTCGGGTAGCTGCCCGCATGCGCGATGCGCGCTTCAGCCATGCCATGATAGTCGAGAATTGGTCCCAAATCGCCAAAAGTCTCGTCGAAATCATCGAGCTCATCCTCACTCATGTTGATGAAGATCAGCCCATGGAAAACGCGGATATGGCAAGGAAACAGACTGTTTTCGGCCTTGTCAAAATCCTCTGGCATCAGCCGTGCGGAGATCAGGCGTCCATCCAACCCGAAGGTCCAAGCGTGATAAGGGCAGACAAGGCGCGGCGCGTTTCCGCTTTCCGCCTGACAGATAGTCGACCCCCTGTGGCGGCACACATTGAAAAACGCACGGACGCTGTCGGCATTCTCGCGGATGACGATAATCTGTTCACCGCCAATTTTGAACAGGAAATAGTCGCCCTTGTTGGGGATGCGAGAAACATGACCTGCGACGATCCATTTGCGGCTGATGATCTGGTCCATGTCGGCCTTGAACACCGCATCGCTTGCGTAGAATTCTTGGTCAAAGCTATACCCCACCCGCGTATTGGCGGCGAGGCGCTGCATTAATTGGCTTTGCGTTTCAGACATCAGATTTTGATCCGGGTGTTTGTGGGGTCGTACATAGGTTTCAGCGATGCAGTGACAGGATAGCGCACGCCCGCAATTTCGATTTCAAAGTCGTCAGGACCAATCGGCCCGACTACGCCGCCGTCAGCCGCAGTGACATAACCAAGCCCGCACGCTCCGCCGAGGCCATGAGTGTACATGCCCGAACGGATATAGCCCGCGATGCGGTCGCTCTGCCAGACGGGTTCGTTATGATAGAGCATAGGCTGCGGGTCTTTGAGCAGGAATTGAACAAGCCGCTGTTTCAGCCCCTCTTCCTTTTGCTTCAAAAGCGCATTGCGACCGATAAAGCCGCCCGCTTTGTCCATCTTCACTGCAAAGCCAAGGCCAGCCTCCAACGGGGTATCTTCATCGGTGATATCATGGCCCCAGTGGCGATAACCCTTTTCCATGCGCAGCGCATTGAGTGCGTGATAGCCGCAATGTTTCAGGCCAAATGCCGCGCCCGCCGCAACGATCTCGTCATACACTCCGGTCATAAATTCGGTGGGGATATAAAGCTCCCAACCTAGCTCCCCGACATAGGTGATCCGCGATGCCCGCACGATGGCGTAGCCGAGTTCGATCTCTTGGCTGGTCGCAAACGGAAACGCCTCATGCGACAGATCATTGGGGGTCAGCGACTGTAACAATGCACGGCTGTTCGGTCCCATTATCGAGATGACACCCATGCCAGATGTTATGTTGGTCAGCACCGCATGCGCATCAGCTGGCGTGTGACGTTTCAGCCAGTTGAAATCCTTGGTCTCAGTCTCTGCGCCCGTCACGATTAGATAGGCGGTTTCCGAAAGGCGGGTGACGGTAAGATCCGCTTCAATGCCGCCTTTCTCATTCAGCCACTGTGTATAAACCAGTTTGCCCGGTGCGACATCGACATCATTGGCGCAGACGCGATTGAGCACAGTCATCGCGTCGCGGCCTTCAAGACGGAATTTGGCAAAGCTTGATTGGTCGAACAGACCGACCGCTTCCCGCACCGCTTTGCATTCGGCGGCATTGGCATCGAACCAGTTTTGGCGGCCATAGCTATATTCATATTTGGGTGTACTGCCCGGTTCGCCGTACCAGTTCGCACGTTCCCAGCCGAATGCTTCGCCAAAACAAGCGCCTGCTGCGACCAGCCGGTCGTGCAATGCAGATTTCCGCACGCCCCGCGCGGTTTCATACTGCTTGAACGGATAGTGCGTCGCGTACAGCAGGCCGAGACTTTCGGTCACACGTTCGCGCAGATATTTGCGGTTGATCTGGAACGGCATGTTGCGGCGGATATCGACAGTCCACAAGTCCGCAGGCGGAATGCCATCGCGGATCCAGTCCGCCATCACTTTGCCCACGCCGCCCGCCGATTGCAGGCCGATGGAGTTGAGGCCAGCAGCAACGAAACAGCCTTTGAGTTCTGGAGCCTCGCCCAAATGATAGCGCACATCGGGCGTGAAGCTTTCGGGGCCGCAGAAGAATTTCTGGATGCCTGCTTTTTCAAGTGCAGGCACGCGGCGCATGGCGTCCATCAGCAACGGTTCGAAATGTTCAAAACTACCGGCGATTTCATCGAAGCAGAAATCTTCGGAGATGCCGTCCATGCCCCAGGGCCGCGCATTGGGCTCAAAGGCGCCCACAAGCAGCTTGCCCGCATCGTATTTGTAATAACCGCAATAGTCGTAGTCGCGCAGCACGGGTAGCGTGTTGTCGATGCCCTCAACGCCTTCGAACAGCACATAATAATGCTCGCAAGCGTGCAGGGGGGCGGCGACGCCAATGCTGGCCGCGAGATCGCGCGTCCACATGCCGCCGCAAATGACGACATAGTCCGCATCGATGCTGCCTTCATCGGTATCAACGCCGGTTACCCGTTCATTATTGTGGCGGATCTTAGTGACTTTGGTGTTCTCAAATATCTTTGCGCCGCCGGTCCGCGCGCCCTTGGCCAGTGCCTGTGTTATGTCGACCGCATTGGCATAGCCATCGCTGGGGATGTGGATGCCGCCGACGACATCGTCGACATTGACGATGTTTGCCATCGCCTTGATCTCGTCTGGCGTCACGACATGGACGGGCAGATCAAATACCTTGGCCATCGACGCACTGCGTTTCAGTTCCTCGAACCGTTCCTGATTGGTCGCCATAGAGATCGAACCGCACTGCCGGTATCCGGTTGCTTGGCCCGTCTCGGCCTCTAGCCCGCGGTAAAGCTCGCCGGTATATTTGGCGAGCTTGGTCATGTTGATCGACGGGCGCAGTTGCCCGACAAGACCCGCCGCATGCCAAGTGGTGCCGCTGGTCAATTGCTTGCGTTCCAGCAGCACAACATCGTCCCAACCGATCTTGGTCAGATGATACGCAATGGAACAGCCGATAACACCGCCACCAACGATAACGACCTTCGCTTTTTTGGGGAGTTCAGCCACGCGGATTACGCCTTCATTTTTGCATTGTCAGGGTCATAGGCGGGGTGTTCCAGCACCGTGCCTTTGCGAAGCTCGCCCTGCAGCATGATGTCAAAACTTGATCCAGGCGTAGCGTTCTCAATCGGCACGCAAGCGAAGAACAAGCTCTTGCCAACGCGGTGGCCATAGCCGCCCGACGTCGTAAGCCCGATGCACGTATTGCCGATCATGCAAGGTTCCGCGCCGCGCACATCGACATTCGACGCATCGACTTCGCCGTACACAATGCGGAACCGGTCCGGCGCATCAAGCGTTTCCTGTTTACCGACGAAATCCTCTTTTTTGAAATTGATGAAGCGCGGCAGGTCAGCTTCGATCATCGTCAACTCGTTGGTTAGTTCGGACCCCCAGGCCTTATAGGCTTTTTCAGTCCGCATCGAATTGGCGGCGTAGAGGCCGTAATTGACGATGCCAAATTCCTGTCCCGCTTCCCAAACCGCGTCATAAAGCGCAGCCAGATCGCTCATTGCAGGGTGCAATTCCCAGCCCAACTCGCCTGCGTAAGACACTCGCAACGCGCGCATCTTGATACCGGCCAGCGTAATCTCCTGACCACTTAGCCAGCGGAAGCCTTCATTGCTCAGGTCGGCATTAGTCAGCTTCGCCAGCACATCGCGCGAACGCGGGCCATTCATCACGAGCACACCCAGATCCATGGTCAGGTTACGAATCGTCACATCCTCTTCTGGCAATTTGCTCTGGATCAGCAAATCCCAATCGCGTTGCTCGGCTGCGGCAGCAGAAAGGCAATAGAAATGATCATCGGCAAAACGCGTAACGGTCATCTCGCCATAGATGCGCCCCTGCACCGACAGCGGATGGACAAGGCCAATCCCGCCAGCCTTTTTGGGCATGCGGTTGGCACAAATCCGGTTGAGGAAAGCCTCGGCATCAGGGCCGCTGACATCATATTTGGCAAAGCCCGACAGATCGAGCACACCCACCCGCTCGGCAACCGCTTTTACTTCGGCCGCGACGGCATCGAAGCTGTTGGTCCGGTGATAGCCGCCTATTTCTTCGGCACCATCGAGCGCAAAGTATTTCGGCCGTTCCCAACCATAGGTTTCGCCATACACCGCGCCCTGATCTTTCAGCTTTGCATAAAGCGCACTCATCTTTTGCGGGCGGCCATCGGGCTCTTCTTCACCCGGCAGGCGGGTGGTGAAGGTCATCCGGTAATCGAGGAACACCTTGTCACGGCTATACTGCTCATCAGCATAGGGACCATAACGGCGCGGATCGAACTCGGTCATGTTAATGTCGGCATCACCAAACACCATCCACTGCGCCATATATTTGCCAGCGCCGCCGCCCTGGGCAATGCCAAAGCTGGTGCCGCAACAATGCCAGAAATTCTTTAGGCCAACCGCTGGCCCAAGCAACGGCCCGCCATCGGGCGTATGCGGGATCGCGCCATTGACGAAACGGCGAAGCCCGACCTCGCCAAATATCGGCATCCGCTCAATCGCCCGTTCCAACCAAGGGTAAATCCGCTCCAGATCTTCGGGGAAGAGCTCGCTGGTCGACTCCCATTCGGGATGCCCGCCGCGCGGTGCCCATGCTTCGGCCAAACCGGTGCTCTCATAAACGCCGATCAGCCCGCTTTTCTGTTCCTGCCGGAAATAGCCGGACACATGCGGGCATCGCATAACGGGGATTTCTTCGTCGCGATCTTTAAATGCAGGAATGGGATCAGTGACGACGTAGTGATGCTCCATATTGGTCACAGGGATGTCGATACCCGCCATTTGCGCGATTTGCCGTGCATAACAGCCCGCAGCATTCACAACGATTTCAGCGCGGACGGTGCCTTTTTCCGTTTCCACATCCCATTCGCCCGATGGCAATTGGGTCAGGCCGGTAACGCGGTTCTTGCGGACGATCTTCGCGCCCATATTCTTCGCACCAATGGCCAGCGCATTGCATATACCCGAAGGATCGGCATGGCCATCCTCGGTCGTTCGCGCACCTGCGATCACACCTTCAAGGGTCATGAACGGATTATGCTTCAGGATTTCCTCAGGCGGTATGATCTCCATGTCAAAGCCGATGACCTTGGAAAAGCCCTGAATATAGCGCATCCACGATAGCTCACGCTCATTGGTCGCCAGCCGGATGCCGCCTGATTTATGCCAGCTGACATATTGCCCGGTCAGCCCCTCCAACTGGGGGTACAGCTCGTTCGAATAAGCGTGCATTTTCGCCAGGTTATAGCTGCCGGTGATGTTGGGGCATTGCCCTGCGGCGTGCCATGTGGAGCCGGAGGTCAGCTCATCCTTTTCAATCAGCAGGCAATCCGTCCAGCCAAGCTCAGCGAGATGGTAAAGCAGTGACGCCCCCATGATCCCGCCCCCGATGATGACAACCCGCGCTGATGTTTGCATGAAATGCCCGCTCCTCATGGCAATATTTACACAGACATTAGGCTGCATGACAGACCAGAGACAAATGGGGATTATAGCGGCATTGGTTCAAAAAATTTTCACGTTGGTGGATAGCGTATGTTTTTTAAGCTGGAACAGAGCGAAGCTATACAGGCTATAAAAAGTCACCACAGCGTCACACAAATCGTCTACACACACATTTGGTTGAGTAACGTCGCATCGGAGTAAAAAGTGGCCACTCTTTCGATCAGAATTCCTAAAGAGGAACCACTGGCATATATTCTGTGTGCGGCGCGTGTGCTGCTGATTGCATTGCCGCTTGCGGTGCTGCTGCCGCTTCATCTGCTGTGGCAGCTGCTTAAACAGCCCTCTCCATGGGCGATGCTCTATCTACGGATAGTCTCACGCGTGCTGGGCGCCCGTGTCAAAGTCCATGGAAAGCGCCTGCGCAAAAACGTGTTTTTTGTCGCAAACCATATATCGTGGCATGACATCCCCATATTAGGCGGGATTACCGGGACCGCTTTTGTTGCTCAGGATGGGGTCCGCAAATGGCCAGTCGTTGGCTGGCTGGCGGCCCAGAATCGAACAATCTTTGTCAGTCGCACCGAAAAACAGAATGTCGCTGGGCAGGTATCTGAATTACGCGATGCGATTGCAGAGAACTGGTCAGTCACGCTGTTTCCGGAAGGCACAACATCGGACGGTCGCGGACTTTTGCCGTTTAAGCCTTCTCTTTTTGCGACACTCGCGCCGCCGCCAAAGCCGATGCTGATCCAACCGGTTTTGCTCGATTTTGGCGCTGCTGGTCCCGACATTGCATGGCTGGGCGAAGAGACGGGTGGGGAAAGCGCATGGCGTGCCTTCACACGCCCCGGCAGCTATATCGTTGATGTCCATTTCCTTGAACCGTTTGATCCAAGCACCCTCGCCGACCGCAAGGAAGTTTGTGCCGAAGCGCGTCAGCGCATCCTGTCAGCCATGGCGTGAGATCGGGGCAGTTAACCTTTGATGGCACCAATGAACTTGCCGGTGGAAATTGTTCAACTTGACTAGCTTCCCGGCAGCCGCAGCTTACTCGCAAAAATTTTGACCCCTTTTGCCAAATTTTTCAATTGTGGCGCGGTGGCGCTCGCGGCTTAATCTCTACATTAAAATGGGGGAAAACCCTGATCGCTTGGGGAATAATTTTGGCGCGTATGAAAATAGGATTTATCGGCCTTGGCAATGTTGGCGGCAAACTCGCCGGTAGCCTGATCCGTAACGGCCATGATGTCGTGGTGCGCGACCTTGATGAAGCGTTAGTCGCCGAATATGTCGCGCGCGGTGCCAAGGCGGCAGCATCCCCGATGGAACTGGGTGAAGCAGTCGATCTGATCATCACCTGCCTGCCATCCCCTGCGGCAAGCAGTGCGGTTGCAGAAGGCTCAGATGGGTTTTTGCAAGTGATGCGCCCCGGCCAAGTTTGGTTGGAAATGAGCACAACCGATTACAGCGAAATTATCCGGCTGGGTGCACTGGTCGAGGCACGCGGCGCGCTATTCATGGAATGCCCGGTCTCTGGCGGATGTCACCGTGCCGATACGGGTAACATAGCGATCTTTGCCGGTGGCCCGCGCGCCGCATTTGAAACTGTGCTGCCGGTGCTGACCACCATGGGCCGCCGTATATTGCACACAGGCGACCTGGGAACCGCATCGCAGCTGAAAGTGATGACCAACTATCTGTGCACGGTTCATCTGGTTGCGCTGGCCGAGGCACTCACCACATGCAAAGCCATCGGTCTTGACATGAACACCACATATGAAGCGATCAAGATTTCGTCCGGCAACAGTTTCGTCCATGAAACTGAGAGCCAAGTGATCCTGAACGGAAGCCGCGACATCAATTTTACGATGGATCTGGTTTCAAAGGATATCGGCCTGTTTGACAAAATCGCGCAAGAAGCTGGCGTCCCTGTCGAAATGTCGCCGCTGATCGTTCGACTGTTTAAAGAAGGTGAAGCGGCATATGGATCACGCGAATTTTCACCCAACATCATCCGCCGTTATGAAGAACCGCTGGGTATAAAAGTTCTCGGCACCGGCTTTCCAGATCAGATGGTCGATGATGAGCCCGAAGAATCGGGATATGAGGTCGTGCCTAAACGTTAATTGGGACGGGCCGCCGCGTCGACATGCGCCGCAATCCAATCCATAAAAGTTCTAATTCGCAAATTCTCGCGCATATCTTTCCGGCAAATCAGGCCCCAATCTCCGGGGCAAACGGCTTTATGCGCAACAGGTTTGACTAAACGGCCATCAGCCAAATCCTGATCCGCAAAGGGACCATTGACCAGCGCGATCCCTTCGCCGTCGAGCGCCATTTCCAACGCAACGGCAAGCGTGTCGACCATCAGGAACGGCGTCGTCGGCTTTAGCTCTAGCCCTGTTGATAGAACCCAGGCATCCCAGTTTCTAACCTCTGTGTAGACCGCAACTAAAGGCCGCTCCATCATCGCCTCGATTGATACTGCATCGCCCATTTTTTTGAGAAGCGACGGGCTGCATACCGGGAAAAGCGGATATTCGAACAAGGGTACCCAGTGATATTTGGTCGGGTCTGGCACTGTCTCGCAATAGACCAACCCAACATCGGCATGGACATCGTCAAACTCCCATTCGACCGCACAGGTGCTGAGGGTCAACGTCACTTCGGGATGGTCGTGCAAGAAATGCGGCACGCGCTTTGCTAGCCAGCGGATCGATGCCGTTACATAAGTCTGGACGCGCAGCGGCTTGTCAAGCGCATGGCGGTGGACCGCCTCTACACCCTCAAGCAACGATTCGAATGCGCCGCGGACATAGGGGTAAAGCGCGCGTCCCTCTTCGGTCGAGACGATGTGCCGCCCTTCCTGCGCGAACAGCGCGACGCCCAATGCTTCCTCAACCAGCTGCACCTGATGACTGACAGCGGGATGAGTGAGGCAAAGCTCGTCCGCAGCATCGCGGATGCTTTGATGACGCGTCGCCGCCTCAAAGCCGCGCAAGGCCTTAAGCGGAGGTAGTCTTCGCAATTCAAACTTGTTGGCCATCTATGCTGCTCTCTCCAGAACGGAGAGCGTAGCGTGCCGGACCCGACTGGTAAATAAAATTCACATGTCGGTGCTGGCTTGGCCTTTGGCATCTTCAAGGATCATGGCGGCACCTTTTTCCGCGACCATAACCGTGGGGGCATTGGTGTTCCCTGATGTGATTGTAGGAAAGACGGATGCGTCAACAACCCGCAGGCCTGTCACCCCATGAACGCGCAGACGAGCGTCAACAACCGACGTCGCCGGATCGGAGCCCATCATGCAGGTGCTGGTCGGATGATAGACGGTATCGGCACGCGCGCGAAAATCGGCGAGCAAAGCTTCATCGCCATCAACCTCATTGCCGGGAATAAGCTCTTCGGTAATGATATCTGCCAAGGGCCGGGTGCGGGCGAGTTGGCGCAAAAGCCGGTTGCCTGCGAGCACATCGTTTATGTCCGCCTGTGTCGACAGATAATTGGGATGGATGACAGGGTGTGCCGCAGGGTCAGCGGACCCCAGCTCGATATGCCCCCGACTGGTCGGGCGGCATGGGTTGTGCGACAGCAGGAATGCGGAAAACGGATCGGGGTTCAGCAGCTTGCGTTCTGAAAGCGGCGTCTTGGTATAGCTGACGGGGCTGAAATACAGTTGCAGATTGGGATGGTGCTTAGTCGAATCGCTGCGCACAAAGCCGCCGCTTTGGTTGACGCTCAGCGACAGTGGACCAGCGCGATCCGCCATGTAACGCAAGCCTGCACGAACCTTTCCCAACAAAGGATGCAGCACATCGTTCAGCGTCGCAGTGCGGACTTTATAGAAATAGGATACCGCAATATGATCCTGCAAGTTGCGGCCCACTGCTTTGGCATCAACCAGTGGCTCTATACCGACCTTTTTCAAATGAGCAGCGTCACCAATTCCTGACAACATCAGCAGCTGCGGCGAGTTGACTGCGCCTCCCGACAGGATCACTTCACGGCGCGCTTTCGCTTCAAATGCGGTGCCTTTGCGTGTGTAAGCAACGCCCGATGCACGTCTCCCTTCGAACAAAATCCGCGTCGCGTGCGCATGAGTTTGCAGCGTCAAGGCCTTGCGTTTGCGCGCCGGATGCAGGAACGCGTTCGCCGTTGATGCGCGCCAACCGCCGCGTGTGTTGATCTGATAATAGCCGACGCCTTCTGGATTGCCGCCGTTGAAATCACTGCTTGCCGGAAACCCAAGCGCCTGTGCAGTTTCGACAAAGCTATGGCACACAGGATGCACAAAAGGCGAGATGTCGGTCACATGCTGAGGCCCGCCGCGCCCGTGATGCGCGCTATGCCAATCAAAATCCTCTGACTTTTTGAAATAGGGCAACACATCATCCCAGCCCCAACCGGGATTGCCAAGCGCCTGCCAATCATCAAAGTCGCGCGGCTGCCCGCGCACATACACCATTGCGTTGATCGAACCTGATCCGCCAATCACTTTACCGCGCGGCCAATAGCTGCGCCTGCCGCCCAAAGCCTCGACCGGTTCGGTATCGTACATCCAGTTGATGCGCTTATCGAAAAAGGTACGGCCATAACCGATCGGCATCTGGATCCAGATCGATCGGTCGCTGCCGCCTGCCTCCAGCAATAAGACGGAGTATTTGCCATCCTCAGTCAAGCGATTGGCGAGCACGCACCCCGCCGTGCCTGCGCCGACGATGATATAGTCAAATTCTTGGGTCATGTTGCCGGATGCTGCGTCATTTCCAGATGCAGCATCGTGCCGGTATAGGGGTTAGCGCGCGCCACCTCTTCGTTCAGCTCAACGCCGAGTCCGGGTGCAGTAGATGGAATGACATGGCCATTCTCAAACTGGATCGGCGTCTTCAATATCTCGCTATGAAACCCGCCCCAGCTTTCGATGCTTTCCAGAATCAGGAAGTTGGGCGAGCAGGTTGCGATCTGGATGTTGGCAGCGCCCACGACAGGCCCGCAATAAAGATGCGGCGCGATCTGGACGTGATGGACTTCGGCCATGCCCGCAATCTTTTTGGCCTCCAGCAAGCCGCCGACCCGGCCTAAATTCATTTGCAGGATCGCTGCTGCTCCGGCCTTTAACAAACGCGCGAAATCATATTTGGTGGTGAGCCGCTCGCCCGTTGCAATCGGGATGCTGGTGGCGCGGGCAACCTTTGCCATTTCATCGGGCGCATCAGGCGGGACGGGTTCTTCCAGCCACAACGGATCATAGGGCTCTAATCGCTTGGCAAGGCGGATCGCCCCCGCTGCTGTCATCTGGCCATGGGTGCCGAAAAGCAGATCCGCTTTCATACCCACAGCGTCGCGCAATTGCTTGGCAAAACGCTCACAAAGGTCGAGCGCCTCCAGCGACAATTGCCGCCCATCAAAGGCGGTGTACGGCCCAGCAGGATCGAACTTCAGCGCGGTGAAGCCTTGCGCCAGATATTCCGCGGCGCGCTCTGCTGCCAAATCGGGATCGTGATAGACGTCGCTTTGGTCGCCGGGACGCGGATAGATATAAGTATAGGCGCGCAGCCGCTCATGCACTTGCCCGCCCATCAATTTGTAAACAGGCTTATTCGCTTCCTTACCAATGATATCCCAGCAGGCCATTTCGAGCGCAGACAGAACACCCATCAGCGTCAAGTCCGGATGCTGGGTAAATCCGCTAGAATACACCCGCCGCCACAGATTTTCGATGTCGTGCGGATCTTGCCCCGCCGCATAGCGGGCAAAGACATCCTCGATCATTTTCGCAACCAGATGCGGATCAAAGGGAACGCAATAGGCCTCACCAATGCCCGATACACCGGTGTCTGTCGTGATCTTTACAAACACAAAGTATCGCCCGCCAAAATGCGGTGGCGGGTTGCCGACGACGAACGTCTCTATGTCAGTTAGCTTCACGGCGCGCGAAATCCGCTGATCGATTTGATCTCAAGAAAATCGCGCACGCCAAACTCGCCATATTCGCGGCCATTGCCTGATTGTTTATAGCCACCAAAGGGGGCCATATAATCCTGCGAGGTGCCGTTAATGCTAACCCCGCCTGCGCGCATCAACCGCGCTATACGGCGCGCCCGCGCCATGTCACTGGTCTGCACATAAGCATAGAGGCCGTAAGGGGAATCATTGGCAATCGCGATGGCTTCGGCTTCGTCTTTGAAAGGAATCAAGACCAGGACCGGGCCAAATACTTCCTCCTGTGCGATAGTCATCTTGTTGTGGACGCCAGCAAACACCGTGGGCTTCACATAGTAACCGCGGTCAAAGCCATCGGCAAGGCCTGTGCCGCCCGCAACCAATTGCGCGCCTTCATCAATGCCTGCCTGTATCAAGCCTTGGATCTTGTCATAGTGAGCTTTGCTGACCACAGGGCCATAATGGTCGCCCTTCTCCATGGGATCACCAAGCTTTGCTTCCTTGGCAACGCGAGCGGCAATCGCGACCGCCTGATCATAGACCGATGCCTCAACCAGCATCCGCGTTGGCGCGTTGCAGGATTGTCCGGTATTGCCATAGCAATGCAGCACGCCGCGCGTGACGGCCGCCTCCAAATCGCTGTCAGCAAAAACGATGTTGGCAGACTTTCCGCCCAATTCCTGCGCGACCCGCTTAACCGTATCAGCAGCATTTTTTGCAATCTGCACACCCGCCCGCGTTGAACCCGTGAAGGAAATCATATCGACTTCGGGATGGCTGGTCAGCGCATCGCCGATAGCTGGGCCTGTGCCGTGAACCATGTTGAACACGCCTTTTGGAAAGCCTGCCTCGTCGACCATCTCTACAAAAAGCTGAGCGGACAATGGCGCCATTTCACTGGGCTTTAGCACCATCGTGCAGCCTGTGATCAGCGCCGGGCCGACCTTGCAGACAATCTGGTTGATCGGCCAGTTCCAAGGCGTGATCAGCACGCAGACGCCAATGGGTTCATGCACGACAATCCCGTCGGTGCCGACATCATACTCCCACGTCATTTCGCGCACAGCCTTAATCGTTGCACGCAAATGGCCGGGGCCACTTTCGGCTTGCGCATCATGCGACAGATCATAAGGCGCGCCCATTTCGGTCGAGATGGCAGTGACCATCTCGCCATAGCGCTGTTCAAAAATGGCGATCAGTTTCTCAACCAAAGCAACACGTTCATCCAGTGTCGTCGCTGCATAACCATCGAACGCTGCCCGGGCTGCCTGCACCGCCCGTTCGACATCATCATGCCCGCAAATCGCTACAGTTGCGCATACTTCTTCTGTCGCAGGGTTGATTGCATCGACTGTCGCCATCGACGTTGCAGGCAACACCCATTCGCCATTTATATAGGATTTAAGCGGTGCCTCAGACATATCCAACTGCTCTCTTTTGATCTTCAATGATGGTCTTGCCTGCTGCCCAATAATGATATGCGGCCCAGAATCCGGTCGGCGCTAGGATAAGCAAAGCAAGCCTGAGGGATTCCCCGTCAGCGCCTGAGGGGCCGGCAAAGCTGTCGCTTAGGAAGCCGATCAGTGGCGGGATCACGACCAGATTCAGGACATTTGCAAACAGGAGTGCGATGGCTACGAACATCGCACGCATTTTTGGTGGAGCCAAATTCTGAACCATCGCAAAGGTGGGGCCGATATAAAAGTAAATCGCCGGAATGAATACCCAAAGCATCGCAGTCGCGAGCGGAAGCGAATGAGTGTAATAGGCGATAATCGACGGAATAGTCGCTAAGGCTGTGACCACGCTCAGCAATTGAACGACCCGCTTCGGACTGGCAAAAGCCGGTTTGGTCAGAACCCAAGCGGTCAACAGCGAAGCGCCGATGCCCATCCACAGGTGAATTGGCCCAGTGATCGCGCCTGCCTGTGCTTCGTTAAGTTGGAAATTGCGCTGCAGGAAGGGTGCCGTAAACCACATCAGCCCCCAGCCCCAAAAGGCCGAAAGCCCCCCGCCCATCATACCGTGCAGGGCCGCCTTTTGAGTGCGCAGGAAGCGCAGCGTTTCCATTAAAGTCGGGGTTTCCGTGCTTGACACCGCGTCAAGTCGGCCGCGCTCAGGCTCTTTGATGGTTAGCATAATGACAGCTGCGAGGAACACCCCGGGGACGCCCAGCACTATAAAGGCCATATGCCAGCCATATGCATGGCTGATCGCACCGGCAAAATCAGCACCAAGCCAGGCACCAATCGGCGCGCCCAGGGCGAAAATGGTCATCGCCATCGGTCGGCGTGCCGCAGGGAAATAGTCGGCGACGATCGAATTGCACGGCGGCGTCCCGCCAGCTTCGCCTATGCCGACGCCGATCCGCGCAAAGAGCAACTGCCAGAAGGTTTTCGAAAGGCCGCACAGCGCGGTCGCTGCCGACCACAGGGTAATCGAAATGGCGAGCAGATTGCGACGATTCTTGCGGTCCGCAAGCCATGACAAGGGAATGCCCATGGTCACATAGAACAGCCCAAGCGACACACCGCCGACAAGACCGATCCCGAAATCGGTCAGCTGCAGCTCCGCCTTGATCTGGTCTTGGACTTGGGAGAACACATACCGATCAGCAATACTGATTGTGTAGACCAGCATCATGATGAACAGGACGTACCAGCGCTGCCCTACGGTCGAAACGCTGTCTGCACTCACTGGTGGTGCACTTGCCATAATCATTCTCCCCTCAACTCGCCGACAATGTCGGCCCCAATGTTTCGCGTAATGGATCGAGCCAAGGCGAATAATTTTCCCATTGGTCGACGCCAGTTTTGTAAATCGGTTGCCTCACCTGTTCCGAACTGGCGGTGCGCACCGCCCGTTCATTCTGGTGGAAATTCAGGCAGGCTTCTTCAAAGGGCAGCTCGCAATATTCCAACAAGCGGCGCACCTGTGTTTCAAGGTCGGCAACAACATCCTCGTACCGCACGCGCAGCACTTTGCCGGGTAGCACGCTGTCCCAATGATCCATCAGCCGCACATAGTCGCTGTAATAATGGCCGACTTCCTCAAGCCCGTAAGTAAACTCCTGCCCCTCGGCAAACAGCTGTTTGAAGCCGGAAAAGCAGCAACCCATTGCGCTGCGGCGCGCGTCAATGATCTTGGCATTCGGCAGGATCATGTGGATTAGCCCGATATGCCGGAAGTTGTTGGGCATTTTATCAATGAAAAATGGCGTGCCCGCTTTGCGGTGGATCATCGTATCGCGGATGAACGCTTCGCCAAATTCGGTCAGTTCGTCCTGCGTCAGTTCGGTAAGGTTTGCCGGGTATTCGGGTTCCTCATCAATCCGTCTACGGCCCCCCAATTTGTGCGCAAGCGCCAATATATTGGGCAATTCCATCGTGCCTTCAACCTGGCTGTGCGAGGCGAGGATTTGTTCAAGCAAAGTCGATCCTGCGCGCGGCAGACCCAGAATGAAAATCGGATCGCTTGCCGCGCAACCTGATCCAGCCTTGTCAGCGAAAAGCGCGGGGGTGCAATGCTCAATCTGCCGATCGATTTCCTGCGTGATCCGCCGCCAATCATAGCCGACTTCCTCACGTTTCAGCCGGTTGCCGCGTTCGTAATAGGTGAAAGATTCTTCATAGGCACCGTG
The DNA here is from genome assembly GCA_013297725.1 of Sphingomonadales bacterium. Taxonomy (GTDB): domain Bacteria; phylum Pseudomonadota; class Alphaproteobacteria; order Sphingomonadales; family Sphingomonadaceae; genus Sphingorhabdus_B. Next base: position 3,442 of record JAAFIB010000023.1, on the reverse strand, counting down.
ATCTTCCAGCGCTTTGCCAAGCGCGAAACACAGATGATAGCGGTCGCCAAGTTGCGTTGCAGATGCGGCTTCACGTTCGCGCATCGATGCGATCTGTGCTTCGTTAAACTTATAGGTTTTCAGGTTGGCTAGGCTCCAATAAGCATCGCCAAAATCGGGCTTGATCGTATAGGCATGCGTATACGCTTTGATCGCCTCCTCTTGCTCTCCTGTAGTCTTCAACGCATGACCCAGCGTCAGGTGTATGCCGGGGTTGTTTGGCGTATCCTCGGCACGGTCACGGTAAATGCGGAGTGCCTCGTCGAAATTGCCGACAGCCAAATTTTGGTTGGCATAGAGCATGTCGACTTGGGGATTCTCGGGGTCTTTATCACGCAGCAACCGGGCTTGCTCGAGCGCTTCGGAGAATTTCTGGCGCTTTTGCAATGTGCCAACATAGTCAAAATGTGCACCCGTATTTTCGGGATCAAGCACGACAGCTGACTCAAGCAAGAATTCCGCTTCATCGTGGACGTTAAAGCTCATCCCAATTTGGGCAAGGAACCGCATGCCTTCTACATGATGACCCTGCGTTTGCAGGAAGTGCCGGCAAAGCTGCTCGGCTTTGTACATCTTGCCCTCTTGAATCAGGCTGGCAACGGTTAGCAATTGCGGGGGTAGCGACGACAGATAATCCACTTGCGCTGCTGCAAAGTCGGCCGCGGCTTCGCGTCCAGCCTGCCCGTGCAGCCGTTCAAGCATCTGCCAGCTGCCAAGCAGAGCGCTGTTGCGCGCGACGGCTTCTTGATAGGCCGATAATGCACCATCAAGATCGCCCATATCACGCCGGCAATGCGCCATCTCTTGATATGCCCGGCCATTGGCGGGATCAAGCGCGATCAGCGCGTCAGTGTGCGCAAGCGCATCATCAAACTTTTTTTCGAGGCGGCGTGCGACTGCCGCAATATAAAGCGCATCGCCGTTATGCGGCTCAGCATCCAAAATTTGCTGTGATAAAATTGCTGCATCAGTGACACGTCCATTTTTCAGCAACGACCGAGCGTCACCGATCATCGCGTCAAAATCTTTTGCAGCCGCCAAAGTTTCACTCATCAATCATCCTCACCCTATGATTGCTGATACCGCAATTCTCGCCAAATTTAAGGGGAATTGTGGGCATTCCGGCTTGGCTCCTCACCTATTTCAAACAAATGGTGGGCCAGTCTCCCTTTGGCGACTGGCCCACCTTTGCGACCCTAGCTTTGCCAGGATTGTTGCACTTTACATCTTGTACGAGAAACGCAGACCGATGGTGCGCGGTCGCGATGTCGTCGTACGAAGCTCACCATCATTTGCGCTCTTGTACAATTCAGGGCGTTCATCGGTCAAATTGTCGCCAAAGACCTCAAGCCGCCACTCATCCTTCGAAACGCCGAATGACGCTGCGATGGTGCTGTAGGAATCAAGCTGTTGTGCAGCCGGTATCGGCGATACGACATCACCAGCCCGCACAACGACGCCATTATAAGTAACCGTAGGTCCCGAATAACGAATGTCCACATTGTCGATCACGTCCGAAATGCTCTTGCCGACATGATGGAAGCTAAGGCTGGCAAATGGAGCCAGACCCGAGCTCAACTCTTTCTCCCAGTGCAAACGAGCGTTGAACTGGAATTTGGGGCTAAGCGCCAATGGTCCGCCCAAAGGACGCAGCACCGTTGTGTTCTTGCGATACCGCAACAATTCGGAATCGTTGAACGAGAATGCGCTGTTGATCGTGAATTCTGGCGTAGCGCGCCAGGTCAGATCACCTTCAACACCCTTAATCCGTGCATCAAGCAGATTGGTGGTGAACGTCTGGTTAGAGATGTTCTGGTCAAACACTGTTATCTGGATGTTGCTCCAGTCGATCTGATAGGCGGCAATGTTCAACTGCATCCGGCGATTAAACAGTGCGAATTTACCGCCGATTTCGTAGTTTGCTACCTTATCAGGTACATAGGTGCCGAGACGGACAAAGTCTGCATTGGTCGGGCAGATCGCGCTTGGAACGCGGCAGGGACGACGGTTGAAACCACCCGGACGGAAACCGTCTGAGTAAGTTGCATAAACAAGCGAGCCTTCACCGAACCGATAGGTCAAGTTACCCTTGAACAGCACACCTGTATATTTGGCAGGCGACGCGTCGGCATACAGTTGATTCAAGTTAGCGCTGACACCAAAAAATTGCGGTGGGGTAGCGACTGGCGAATACGTACCTGTTGCTGGATTGTAGACGCCGCGAGAAACGCCATCAAAGCTTGTATTCGATGACCCGTTTATGGATGCCTTTTCGTTATAATAACGCAAACCACCGGTGATGGTCAGCTTTTCCGGAACGATATCGAACGATGCTTCACCATAGGCGGCGAACTGCTTATCCTTACGCTGAACGTCATTAAAGAAACCGACTTTCACCGGGCGAATGCTGGTGTCATTGGCATCAACCACAGGGTTCGGCGCACGACGATAAATAAAGCCCGCAGCTTCGCTTAGGTAAGACCAATCGGTATTGTCGAACAGCTTGTTGTTGTCATAAAACAAACCGAAGGTACCGCGGAGGCGATTTTCTGCAGGCGTTGTCACGCGGAACTCTTGCGTGAAACGCTTGGTGCGGTTGCGGGTCTGATAACTCTTGGTCGGAGCGTAGCAAGTGTTCCCGCGCGCAACGTTGGCGTAATAAACGCCCGCATCGCATTCATAATAGGGCAGATAGAGGCCGATGTTCGAATAACCGGCATAGTCGGCAACTTGCGTGGCGCGATGCTTCAAATAAGATCCTGTGTAGATCAGGTCTAGAGCACCAAGCCGACCATTGATTGTCAGCGTGGACAGATCTGCTTTATCGCGAAGCGTATTGTCGTTGAACTTGGTAACTTTCAGATCGCCGACATCGGGTTCGAAATCGAATACACCGTCAGTATCGAGCTCTTGGCGAACATGCATCAGATCCACTGACCAATCATCGCTCAGCTTGAAGGTCAACGCCAAACGTCCGCCGCGATAGGTCGCGTCGTTATAGTCCTTCTCAACAAATGCGTCATTGTTAATGGATTGACGAATTGGCGCCTGATAGCCGCTTCCTGTGCAATTGACGACAGCAGCGCAAGATTGCAATGCGCGCCTCACCAGCAATGGGTTGCCTGTCGGCAGCCTGCCAGCAATACCCACATTGCCATTGAACGGCATCTGGAAAGTGCCTGCGACATTGTCGATATAGCCACCCTGCCGGTCAGTGTAGATCACCGCCCTAAGCGCCAGCCTATCATTGATGATAGGGACGTTGATAAAGGCGTCGCCCGCTACACTTTCGTCACCGCCTTTGGTGAAGGCATAGCTAGCATTGAAACCAGCGGAAAAATCGGTGAGGTTTGGCTTGTTTGTAATGTAGCGGACAGCACCGCCCATTGCACTTGCACCAAAC
>JAAFIB010000022.1:36742-37802 GCA_013297725.1 Sphingomonadales bacterium | reverse complement strand
TCCGTCAGGGCGCATATGGTCTACAATCAGCCTTCAATTATGAAGGAGTAAGATCATGGGAATGCTGGATGGACTATTGGGACAAATCGGCGGTGCCGGAAAAGTCGCTGAACTCGCCACCAAATTCGGCTTGAGCGAAGATCAGGTGACAGGCGCAATGTCCGCATTGGGGAAAGCGCATAAGGAACCGGGCGATACCGTTCAGTCGGCGGCATCGGCAACCGGACTTGGCCAAGACAAGCTTCAAGGTTTGCTTGGTGCGATTGGCGGCGAAGATATGCTCGGCAAAGCGACCAGCTTTCTGGATAAGGACGGCGACGGATCGGTCATGGATGACGTTGCCGATATGGCAAAAGGCCTGTTCGGAAAGAAGTAAGATATTGAGGGCCAATCCTAGATAAGCGCCCTAAATCAGCGCAATAAAAAAGCCCGGTCCGATTGGCCGGGCTTTTTTTGCGTCTATAGCGCGCTGCGCTTAATCGAGCAGGTCCGCCGGAACCACGCCGCCATTGGCCGCCAGTTCGCGCATTACCGCTTTGTGCAGCCACATGTTCATCTCTGCGCTGCCTTCTAATGCGCCGGTATAGCCAAGCTCCATGGCAAGGTCTTTGCGTTCTTGCAGCGAGCTTTCCATGCCGACCAGCTTCATCAGATCGACGATCGAGGTGCGCCAGTTCAGGTTCTTTCCTTGACCCATTTCGGTCAGCACAGCGTCGATGTCGACATTCTGCGCCTGCGCCGCAACCTGCGCGTTGATAGTGTTAATCGCGTCCATCGCCGCAGCGGTTGCTGCCTCTGAGGACATGGCTGGCGCTGCGGCTGCCGCGGGCGCGCCGAAAATTGCGTCCTTGATCTTACCGAAAATGCTCATTGGGAGTCTCCTTCTCTTATAGGGTAAGTGGATGCTAGCCGCTTTCGCCAGCGAATAGGAGCGTAAAGATTCCATGCGCGCGTAAATTATCGGGACCGGTGATTTATGCGACCGGTCCGCTTGGTCTTGCAAAGCCGTATAAAGGCGCGCATCTGATTGGCAAAATCGGGAGAGACATAATGGATATGA
>JAAFIB010000022.1:0-36732 GCA_013297725.1 Sphingomonadales bacterium | reverse complement strand
GCAATCGGTTCGATCGCACAGCAATTGGGCGTAAACGAACAAATGGCAGAGATGGGCGCAGGCGCGCTATTGCCATCAATCCTTGGCGGTTTCAAAAAGACTGCACAGGCGCAACCCACGGGGCTGGATGGTCTTGGCGGCTTATTGGGCCAGCTTGGCGGTGGTGGTCTGTTCGACAGCGTTGTCGCGCCAGAACCTACGCCGGTTGAAAAGGGCAATGATATTCTGGGCCAGATTTTTGGATCCAAAGACGTTAGTCGCACCGTAGCGGGCCATGCCGCGGAACAGACCGGCATTGATTCAGGCATGCTGAAAAAGATGCTGCCGATCCTCGCGATGCTGGTCGCGGGCTATATGGCCAAGCAGGGCGGTGGTGACAGCCAAGGCGGCGGCCTCGGTGGCATGCTCGGCGGATTACTTGGCGGCGCGGGCGGCGGTCAGTCCGCAGGCGGCGGACTTGGCGGCATATTGGGCTCTGTGCTCGGCGGCGGTCAATCGGCAGCCCCCGCTAGCGGAGGCGGCTTAGGCGGCCTTGCCTCAATGCTTGATTTCGACGGCGACGGAAATCCGCTGGACGACATTATGGGCATGGCCGGAAAGCTGACGCGGTAAGACGGCGGATTTCCGTGTAAGTTCACAGTGAAACAAGGGACTGTCTCCGCATGGGGATAGTCCCAAGGCTTGACTGAAAGATCACACTAAAGTCTCACCTGAACGGTTTTTTGGTCGCGGTAAACTATGCAAAGTTTACTATGACGGCGACAAATGTGTAAACTTCGCGCAGCAAGTTACGCGTGGCTCTGGTGTGATATCGGGATGGGGTGCCAACAATAAGAAAGAGCATACCGATCTGCCAAAACAGAACGAAGCACGAACAATCGCAAATAGAATCCTACATTGCAAGCGGTGTTTTGGCGCTGGTATTTTGAACTGGCCATTTAGTATTGTGTGCCCAGAACGCTCTCCCCAGAATACTAGAGAATGCTGATTGTCCGCTCCAGATCAGTGACCAACAAAGGGTTGCCGTTCCTCAATCGAGTTACGACCTCTTCAGCAGTTATTGCTTTGTCTTTTATCGCGTTGATCTCATCGTCAGTTACACCGACGATTTGCAGAAATTGCACACTTCCGTGTGGCGTGTCGATAACTCCCAACTCTGGATCGATGACAAAAACTAGACCGGTAATTGCGGTGTCGGTGTCGGATCGGATTGGCCCATTGGCTGGCATCCAATGATATTCTTCGAACCAATTTCCAGTTTCAAAAACATAACGCGCGATGTTCTGCATCAAATTGCTAGGCCAGATGACGTCCTTCGCATCGGCCGGGAATGGTTTAAGCCTAAATGTCAGTTCAAATCCATACTTGCTGAACTCTTTTCCAGCGGCATCTTCGCTATAGTAAAGCTCAGAAAATCCATATGAAATAATGTGTTCGTGCGGCATGTTGCCAGCGTTCGAATGGTAGCGGCTTATTCCATCGAGTGGATCGGGGCCGCCGAACATATATTTGATAATTGTCCCAAAGTGCTCAGGCTCGATGTCAAGATAGAGTTGCTCAAGACGCGCGTTAATTGCGTCCCAACCGGGCGTGTCATCACTGTCGTCTGAAAACGCTTCTCTATACTGTTCAAGTGTCATCGGCATAGATGAAGCCTCTCTCAAAATTGCATCATTGTTGTTCTGCTGCTTGCACAAACAAGAATTCCGGATACTAGAGACACAACGACAATCTCAAATCACCTCAACCAGCAACACAGCCCCATCGGCGCCTGTTACCCGCACCTTTGCGCCAGCTGCTGCGTCCGCGCCGCGTGCGCTCCAGTCGGTGTCGCCGACCCTAACACGCCCGTTGCCGTCGGTTATGGCTTCGATGACAGTCACGATTTCGCCGGTTAACCGCGCGCCGCGGTTGTTTAGTTTCGGGTCATCGGATTCAATCGGGTTGTCTTTCAGGAATTTCTTGCCCGCATAGACGGTCAGCACAGACAGGATGGCGAAAAATGCCACTTGCATCGCGATGCTCATCCCCGGGATCAGCCAAGCGAGCACGCCGACGATGATCGCGGCAAGGCCCAGCCACATCAGGAAAAATCCGGGCGCGATCATTTCGACTGCGCCTAGGATGAAGCCCAGCGACAGCCAGAACCAATGTTGTTGCAGCGTGCTTAGCCATTCGGTCATGTCGTTTTCCTCTTGTTGTTATTTAACACGCACAATTACCCCTACTCTTCTGTCATTCCCGCGAAAGCGGGAATCCATGGCCTTACCGATACGTTTAGACAACGGTCGTCGGCCATGCGGACAGTTTCGGCCATGGATTCCCGCTTTCGCGGGAATGACAAGGCTTGGGTCTGACAGACTACGCGGTCTATTAGGATCACCGCCCTTACTTACCCTTATCCGAACCCAACGCTTCCTTGGCGATTTCGCCGATGCCGCCCAGCGTGCCGATCAGTGCGGTTGCCTCTACCGGGAACAGGATCGTTTTGGCGTTGGGTGAGGTGGCGAACATGCCGATGGCCTCGACATATTTTTGCGCAACGAAGTAATTGATCGCTTGGCTGCCGCTGCTGGCAATCGCGCTGGAGACCATTTCGGTTGCTTTTGCTTCGGCCTCGGCTTCACGCTCGCGAGCCTCAGCGTCGCGGAAGGCAGCTTCGCGGCGACCTTCGGCTTGCAGGATCTGGCCCTGCTTCTCACCCTCTGCGCGCAGGATTTCGGCGGCGCGCATGCCTTCGGCTTCAAGGATCTGCGCGCGCTTTTCGCGTTCGGCCTTCATCTGCCGTGCCATCGCGTTGCTGATATCGGCGGGTGGGCGGATGTCCTTTACCTCGACACGGGTGATTTTCAGGCCCCATGGGCTGGTCGCGTGATCGACCACGCCCAGCAAACGGCCATTGATATCGTCACGTTTCGACAAAGTTTCATCAAGGTCCATCGAGCCCATGACGGTGCGCAGGTTGGTTGTGGTGATCTGCATAATCGCGACATACAGGTCGGACACTTCATACGCGGCCTTTGCGGCATCGAGCACTTGGAAGAACACCACGGCATCAACGCCGACCATGGCGTTATCCTTTGTGATGATTTCTTGGCCCGGAATGTCGAGCACCTGTTCCATCACATTCACTTTGCGGCCCACGCGGTCGACAAATGGCAGGATGAAGTTAAAGCCCGGCATCGCCACATGCGTGAAGCGGCCAAAGCGTTCAATTGTGTACGCATAGCCTTGGCGGACGACGGTAACGCCCATCAAAACGAATATGATCGCCAACGCCGCTAGTGCGAGTACAACGCCTGTCATGTCTTCCTCCTGTTTTGTAATGCCTGCAATGTCCTCAATCTAAAGATAATCCACAAGAGAAAAAGCGTTCAATTGTGTACGCATAGCCTTGGCGGACGACGGTGACGCCCATCAAAACGAATATGACCGCCACTATCAGCAGTGCGAGAACGAAAACATCCATATGTTCCTCCTGTTTTATGGGGAGCAATGTCCTCAATATACAGGTAATCCACAAGAGAAATCGGATGGCGTTTGTCGATTTCGGGGTCGCGTGTTGTTATCTATTTCTATAGAGGGCTGTAACAACAGGAGCGAGTTGCCACATCGGCGGCTCGCATTGGGGAGTTGAGAGTATATGCGCCGGTTAGCGTTTGGCCTGATTGCTACAGTCTTGCTGGCCTCTGGCGCGTTTGCAAATGCGATCCGCGAGGAAGATCTGCGCCCACATATCAAGGTTCTGGCCAGCGACGAATTTGAAGGTCGCGAACCGGGCACGCCGGGGGAAGCCAAGACCACGGCATATATTAGCGAGCAATGGCAAAAGGCCGGGCTGACACCCGCCGCAACCGATGGCAGCTGGTTTGATCCGGTGCAGCTGGTCCGCCGCGGCCCGGGAACGGCCGAGTTCAAATTCTTTGCGCGCGGCGAAAAACTGCGCTTTGCCGATGACGAGATTATCCTGATCGGCAAAGAGGCAAAATACGCGCGCAACAAATTGCCGGTGTGGTTTGCAGGCTATGGCATTAATGCCGATGGCAAAGTTGCAGGCGATGTTGCGGGTAAAGCGGTGCTGATGCTGGCCGATCGTCCAGCCTTTGGCGCTGAAGAGATGAAGACGATCCGCGCCCGGCGCGAGGCGTTGATTGCTGCCGGAGCAGAGGCGGTGATTGCCATTGCCGGGGAACAGGCTGAATATCCGCTGATACGCCGCCAATTGCTTTCGCGTCCGATCAATCTGGTGTCGCGCGAAAAACGGGCGGCGCTGGAGGGCGTTATCGGTGCGCGCTTTGCGGTTGCGATGGTAACGGCGGCGGGCGGCGATTGGGACAAGCTGCGCAAAAGCGCCGATGCAGCGGACTTTGCCGGAACCGCGCTTGGGGTGACGGGGGATTTCGATATCTCCACCGATGTGAACGCGTTTGTAAGCAACAACGTTATCGGCAAGCTGCCGGGTAAAAAGCCGGGCAGCGGTGCGGTGCTGTATATGGGGCATTGGGATCATCTGGGTATCTGTCGCCCCGAAGGCGACGAAGACCGCATCTGTAACGGTGCAGTCGATAATGCCAGCGGGATTGCGGTGATGACCGAGGTGGCGCGCGGGCTTTCAAAAAGCAAGCATGACCGCGATATCTATTTCCTGGCAACCACGGCGGAGGAAAGCGGCCTGTATGGAGCCTATGCCTTTGCAGAAAAACCGGCGGTTCCGCTCGACAGCATTGTTATTGCGTTGAACATAGATACCATCGCGATTGGTCCTGCTGGCGCGAAAGTCGCGATTATCGGACGGGGCACAACACAATTCGATGGTGTGATCGAAAAGGTCGCAAAGAAAGCCAAACGCAAAGTCGAAAAGTCGAACGATGCGAACGCCTTTATCCGCCGCCAAGACGGCTGGGCGCTGGCGCAAAAGGGCGTGCCAGCATTAATGGTTGGTGGCGCATTTGCCGACCAAGCGTTGCTGGAAGCATTCTTGTCCGATGATTATCACGGCCCGGATGATGAGCTGACCGATGCGACGGAATTGGGCGGTGCCGCCGAGGATGCGACGCTGCATATTGCGCTTGGTAAGCACTTTGCCAGCACACGCAAACAACCTGTAGAAAAACCGGCTGACAACACTGGCGGATAACGGGGCAACTGGTTACATGGGCCGCCACGAATCAACCTATAGAACAGCAAAGTGGCAACATGACCGATATCCGCCTAGGCCTGACTTTTGACGATGTGCTGTTGCAGCCATGCGAGTCAGACATTCTCCCCAGCCAAGCTGACACGCGCACGCGGATTACCAAATCGATCGCGCTGAGCATTCCGATCCTGTCGTCGGCGATGGACACAGTGACAGAGGCGCGGATGGCGATTGTGATGGCGCAGTTGGGCGGCATCGGCGTTTTGCACCGCAATCTGACCATCGAAGAACAAGCGGCAGCTGTGCGTCAGGTGAAGCGGTTTGAATCGGGCATGGTGGTCAATCCGATCACCGTTGCCCCCAATGCGACACTGGCGCAGGCACGCGCGATTATGATGAGCAACGCGATTTCGGGCATTCCCGTTGTCGAGGCGAGCGGCAAGTTGGTCGGCATGCTGACTAACCGTGATGTGCGCTTTGCCGAAAATCCCGATCAGCTGGTGTCCGAACTGATGACGCATGAAGATTTGGTGACGGTGCGGGCCGGGGTGTCGGAGGAAGAAGCGCGGCGATTGCTGCACCAACGGCGGATCGAAAAGCTGTTGGTGGTCGATGATGCGTTCCACTGCGTTGGCCTGATCACAGTTAAAGACATTGAGAAAGCTGTGAATTATCCCTCGGCAACGAAGGATGAAGCAGGCCGGTTGCGCGTTGCAGCCGCAACGACCGTTGGCGAAAAAGGCATTGAGCGCACGCGTGCATTGATTGATGCCGAATGCGATTTGATCGTTGTCGATACTGCGCACGGCCATAGCAAGATGGTGGCCTCAGCTGTTTCAGAGATTAAAAAGCTGTCCAGCAAAGTGCAGGTGATAGCAGGTAATGTTGCAACCGCAGGGGCGACGCGGGCGTTGATCGACGCAGGTGCAGACGGCGTAAAAGTCGGCATCGGCCCGGGTTCCATCTGCACCACGCGCGTTGTTGCGGGGGTAGGCGTTCCGCAATTGACCGCGATTATGGATGCCGCTGAGGAAGCCTCCAAATCAGGCATTCCGGTGATTGCCGATGGCGGGCTGCGCACATCGGGCGATGTTGCCAAAGCACTGGCAGCAGGGGCAGCAAGCGTGATGGTCGGATCACTGCTTGCAGGAACCGAAGAAGCGCCGGGCGAGACGTTCCTGTATCAAGGCCGCGCCTATAAAAGCTATCGCGGCATGGGCTCGGTTGGCGCAATGGCGCGCGGTTCGGCGGATCGGTATTTCCAGCAGGATATCAAAGATCAGCTGAAACTGGTTCCCGAAGGCATCGAGGGCCAAGTGCCATTCAAAGGCCCGGCGGCAGATGTCATCCATCAGCTAGTCGGCGGCGTAAAGGCTGCGATGGGTTATACAGGGTCTGCGACCATCGCCGACCTGCAAGAACGCGCGCAGTTTATTCGCATCACTAATGCGGGCCTGCGCGAAAGCCATGTCCATGATGTCACGATCACGCGTGAAGCCCCGAATTACCCAACGCGTTAGGATTCCGTATGGAAGAAGTCATCATCTACTTTCTGATTTTGGTCACTTGGCATCCTGATCATCCTGGACAATTTGAAATCAAGCGTTTCCCGCAAGTGTTTACACAGTTGGAAGATTGCAAAATGTATGGCGAAGATTCTGTTGCAAAGCATGAGCTGTATCCCGAATTTACCTATGGCACAAAACGTGCGTTCTCTTGCGTTCAGGGGCCATCGGATCAGGAATTCGATAAAGCTTTTGAGAAAATTGAGTCATCCAAAGAAAAAGCGCAATGACCCCATCTGCCCGCGTGCAAGCGGCCATAGATTTGCTTGACGAGATCATCGCAGCAGCCCGCGACAATGGATCCGCCGCAGATCACATCGCCAAACGTTTTTTTGCAGGACGGCGTTATGCAGGTTCGAAAGACCGGCGCGCGGTGCGCGAATTGGTGTGGCGTGCGATCCGCACGTTCGGGGAACGTCCAGCCAGTGGCCGCGCCGCCATAGTTGCTTTGGCCGATAGCGATGGTGAGCTTGCCGAGTGCTTTGACGGCAGCGGTTATGGTGCAGCGGCAATCACGCCCGATGAACCTCGCGCCGCGATAGCATTGCTGCCTGCTTGGCTTGATGGGCAATTTGCCGAGCCGATTGATGCGGGCGAACAACGCGCTTTAATGGAACGCGCGCCGCTGGATGTGCGGGTCAATACTTTGTTGTCTGATCGCGATGCGGTGCTGGCTGAACTGCCAGAGGCACAGCCGCTTGCTTTGCCCGATGCGCTGCGATTGCCCACCGATTTTGTGCTGGATAACCACGCCGCCTATAATCGCGGGCACATTGAAGTACAGGATTATGGCAGCCAGTTGATTGTGGCGGCTTGCGATGTGAAGCCCGGAACGACCGTGCTTGATCTATGCGCAGGAGCAGGCGGCAAAACACTGGCATTGGCGGCGGCGATGCAGGGCAAAGGGCAGCTGATCGCCACTGATACTAACCGCAACCGGCTTGACCAGTTGCGGCCCAGAATGCAGCGGGCGGGGGCTGACTTTGTCGAGCCATTACTGCTTAATCCCGGCAAAGAGCTGGCGATGATGGCGGAACTTGTCGGCGGATGCGATCTGGTGCTCGTTGACGCGCCGTGTTCAGGCACTGGCACTTGGCGGCGTAGCCCGGAGACTCGCTGGCGTCTTAACGAAGCGCGGCTGAAACGCGTGATCGATGAACAGGCAAAGCTGCTGCGGATCGCCGCCGAAATGGTCGCGCGGGGTGGACATCTGGTTTATGCAGTATGTTCAGTGCTGGACGCTGAGGGCAGGGGCCAGGTGGATATTTTCCTACAGGATAACACCGGTTGGGAAGTCGAGCCAATTACAACGCTGCCCGCTGGACGTGCCTATGGCGCTGGCATATTGCTGACCCCCGCGCATGATAATTGCGATGGATTTTTCTTTGCCCGGATGCGAAAGCAGTAACAGCCGGGGTTTGATTCTAGGGTCCAGTCCCATTAAGAATGCTTTCGAGGTTTGAGGCCATTTTGTTCAGTGCGAGGCGGCAAGTGACGGGAATATGTCGATATTTCCTAGCTTGCCAACGAAGCAATGGACAAAATGGGTCAAATCCCCAATTTGTGAAAGAGGGGGGACGCCAAAATGGCTTCGATCTCGAAACAAAATATCCTTGCAGACAGAATGACTGTCTGCGGCGGACATTTTGCTCCGATATCTTTGCCATTTTGACGCCTCGAAAGCATTCTTAATGGGTCTGGACCCCAATATGTGGACATTGATCATGCGCTTTTCGCCTGCCGCCATCGCCCTTTCGTTGCTGTTTGCAACAGCGTCCAGCATGAGTGTTGGCAAAAAGCCGGATTATCAGATTGATCCGCAGTCACTGAAACTCAGCGCAGAGGGCGATGCCGCGTTGAAAACCGGCGATGCCGAAGGCGCAACGGGTTGGTATGAAACGGCTTTGGCGGTCGATCCGCTAAACCGCGCCGCTTATGTTGGCTTGGCCGAGGTGGCAAAGACGCAAGGGCTGAAAGGCAAAGCGATCCGCTTTTACCGTGAAGCTTTGGAAATTGACCCCAATGACCAGTCGATCATTGTCGCGCAAAGCGAAGTTATGGTGGCCAAGGGCGCGATTGAGGCGGCGCAAAAGAATTTGGCGCGCCTTCGGGTTTTGTGCCGCGCTGATTGTTCAGGGGCAGACCGGTTAGCGATGTCGATTGATAAGGCCAAGGAAAAGCCCGTGGTTCAGGCGAGCGCGGTTGAGATTAAGCCGGTTGTCGGTGAGGTTGAGCCGAAGAAGGAGTAGGGCTCCTAAGTTCGGCATAAAAAGCCGTTAGTGCTGAGCTTGTCGAAGCACGTCCCGAATTGGTGAACGTTGGTTGAAGCTTTAGCGCGCCCTTCGACAGGCTCAGGGCAAACGATAAAAAAGAAGCGAACTGGCGTTTCAAACCAACTCAGCAAACTCCGCCACCAGCCCCTCATACAGCCGCCGCTTAAACGGCACGATCAGGCTTGGCAGGTCCGCAGGTGCAACCCATTGCCATTCGGAAAACTCTTGATGCGCGGTGGCGATATTCACATCGCTGTCGTCACCCTTGAACCGCATCAAAAACCACCATTGCCGCTGTCCGCGCCATTGGCCTTTCCACAACTTACCAACCAGTTCATCGGGCAGGTCATAGAAATACTCTTCTTTTGACCGCGCAAGCACATCGACCAGATCCCGCGAGATGCCGGTTTCTTCTTCCAACTCGCGCAAGGCCGCTTCCTCAATATCCTCGCCATCATCAATCCCGCCTTGCGGCATTTGCCACGCGATGTTGCTGACGCTGTCGATACGTTGGCCGACAAAGACTTTGCCGTCCTTGTTCGCCAGCATAATGCCGACGCATGGACGATAGGGGAGCGATTCATTTGATTTCATGCGTCGCCCATGACCTTATCAAGCAATTCCTTCAAGCCAGTAACGACATCTGTTACATCTTCTTGCGCTGAGTTGATCGCTTTCAGAACCGCGAGCGGCGAAGTCAGGCTGTGGACAAAGACAGATTTCCTATTTGGATTTGACGCAAAGGCGCGCATAAGGCGTATTTAACAGACCAATTAAAATTGCGGGATTTTACGAAATGGCCACTGCCGCGCGCAGCATCGATACCCAAGCCCCAGCCGACAATGAAAACCCAGAGTCAGTCGTCGTCCGCTTTGCCGGAGACTCTGGCGATGGCATGCAGCTGACTGGCGGTCAGTTTACCTTGTCAGCGGCGTTATCGGGCAACGACTTTGCAACTTTCCCCGATTTTCCGGCTGAAATCCGTGCGCCGCAAGGAACGCTGTTTGGCGTGTCGGCGTTTCAGATTAACTTTGGTGCATCGGACATCGAAACTGCGGGCGATGCACCCGATGTGTTGGTGGCGATGAATCCCGCGGCGCTGAAAACCAATGTCGTGGACCTGAAACCCGGCGGCCTGATTATCGCCGATAGCGGTGAGTTCAGCGCGCGGAACCTTGCCAAAGCGCAATATGATGTCAGCCCGCTGGACGACGGCTCGCTTGGCAAATGGCAGCTGGTGCAGTTTGATATCTCGGCCCTTACGATTGAGGCGGTAAAGCCGTTCGGGCTTGGCAACAAAGACGCGCTGCGGTGCAAAAATATGTGGACGCTGGGGCTAGCGCTTTGGATGTTCGACCGCGACCGTGCGCCGATTGAGGCGTGGCTGAAAAACAAGTTTTCAAAAAATCCTGTGCTTGCCGATGCCAATATCGCGGCGTTGAATGCGGGCCATGCGTATGGCGAAACTGCCGAAATTGGCAATCCCGGCTCGGTTGCTATTCCGCGCACGCGCGTGAATGCGGCACCCGTTGAGGCGGGGCTGTATCGCACCATCAACGGCGCAGATGCCGCCGCGCTCGGCCTTGTTGCCGGTTGCCAATTGGCGGGTGTGAAGATGTTCTTTGGCGGCTATCCGATTACGCCCGCCAGCTCGATCTTGCATGCATTGGTACGGTATAAGGAATATGGCGTCACCACGTTTCAGGCGGAGGACGAGATTGCCGCGATCGCATCGGCCATTGGCGCAAGCTATGCCGGGCAGTTGGGCGTTACCTCGTCATCGGGGCCGGGGATTGCGCTAAAGACTGAGGCGATGGGCCTTGCGATTATGACCGAGCTGCCGCTGGTGATTATCAATTCGCAGCGCGGCGGGCCGTCAACGGGTCTGCCGACAAAGACAGAGCAATCCGATCTGTATCAGGCGGTCTATGGTCGCAATGGTGATGCGCCGATGCCGGTGATCGCGGCGCGCAGCCCCAGCGACGTGTTCGATTGCGCAATTGAAGCGGTGCGGATTGCGACGCAGTTTATGACGCCGGTGATGCTGTTGACCGATGGCTATATCGCCAATGCGGCGGAGCCGTGGAAAGTTCCCGATATGGCGACGTATAAGCCGTTTCCGGTGAAGTTCCTGGAGACGGTGCCAGAGGGTGGTTTCAAGCCCTATGGCCGCGATAACAAGCTGGCGCGGCCATGGGTGAAGCCCGGCACTCCCGGATTGCTGCACCGCATCGGCGGGATCGAGAAAGAGGTTGATAGCGGGCATCTGAATTACTCTGCGGCCAACCATCAGGCGATGACTGATCTGCGCAAAGGCAAAGTTGATGGCGTCGCAGCGCATATTCCCGATCAGGAAGTCGCCTTGGGAACCGAGGGCGGCAAGCTGGCCATTGTCGGCTGGGGCTCCACCTTTGGCCCGATCCATCAGGCCGTGCGCAAAGCGCGCGCCAAAGGTCACGACGTCAGCCACATCCACGTCCGCCACATTTGGCCAATGCCCGCCAATTTGGGCGATCTGCTGAAAAGCTATGACAAGGTAATCGTGCCGGAGATGAACACGGGGCAGTTCAAGACGGTGCTGCGCGACCAGTTTTTGGTGGACGCAAAGCCGCTGAACAAGGTGAGCGGCCAGCCGTTCAGGATTGCGGAGATTGAGGCGGCTATTGAGGGGGCTTTGGGGTGACCAATACGGCACTTCTCATTATTGACGTTCAGAACGGGTTGTTGGCAGAGCCCGAGAAGGTGCACGACCCGGAAGGCGTGTTAGCCAGAATCGGCGCAATGGTCACACGCGCGCGCGATGCGGATGTGCCAGTGATGTTTGTGCAGCATGATGGCTGCGAAGAGGGGCATCCACTGAAGAAGCCGCTTGATGGTTGGAAGATCCATCCCGGCACAGGTTATCGTGACGGAGATGAAGTGGTTGAAAAGCGCGATTGCGATGCTTTCCAAAACACCAAATTGCAGCTGCTGCTAGATAGCTCGGAGGTCCGTCATTTAGTCGTTGCAGGCATGTGTTCTGAATACTGCATCGATACAACCGTTCGCAGGGCTTATTCGCTCGGCTATGACGTTACCTTAGTAAGTGATGCACACACCACCATTTCTAAGGACTACCTGAACGCGGACATGATCGTCCGTCACCACAACGCAATCCTCGGATCAGGCTTTGCCAAAGGCCAACCCGCAGACGCAATAGATTTTCGGAATTAGAAGGTTCCAATCATGAATGACATGACCCCCATCACCAAAGGCTCCCCCAAGGATTGGGAGACTGATCAGGAAGTCCGCTGGTGCCCCGGTTGCGGTGACTATGCGATCCTAAAGGCTGTGCAGCGCACGATGCCGGAGCTTGGCAGCACGCCAGAAAACACGGTGTTTATTTCCGGCATCGGCTGCTCTTCGCGCTTTCCCTATTATATGGAAACATACGGGTTCCATACCATCCACGGCCGCGCGCCTGCGGTGGCGACGGGGGTGAAGCTGGCCAATCCTGATCTTGATGTCTGGATCATTACTGGTGACGGCGATGCGCTGTCGATTGGTGGCAACCACACGATGCACTTGCTGCGCCGCAATCTGGATTGCCAGATCATGCTGTTTAATAACGAGATTTATGGCCTGACTAAGGGCCAATACTCGCCCACCAGCCGCGTTGGCACGACCAGCCCGACAACGCCATTTGGCTCGGTCGATCGCCCCGCGACGCCCTGCGCGTTTGCGCTAGGTTCCGGCGCACGCTTTGTCGCGCGCGGATTTGACGTTTCGAAAAACCTGCCCGAGGTTTTGAAGGCTGCGCACGCACACAAGGGCGCAGCGTTCATCGAAATCTTCCAAAACTGCATCGTTTACAACAAAGACGTTTTTGAAGAATTCGCGATCCCCAAAGGCGCCGAGGATCATCAGCTGTGGTTGTATGACGGCGAACCTATGCTGTTCGCCAAAGGCACCAAAGGCATCGCGCTCGACGTTGAGGCGCTGAACCTGAAAGTCGTCGATGTGGTCGATGGCGATTGGCAAGCTGCGGGCGTAATCGTCCACAATGTCGCCAACCGCTCCATCGCTCATATGCTGGTCGAGATGCCGTTCGGCGAATTCCCGATGGCATTGGGCGTGCTATATGACGACCCCCGCCCGACATTCGATGCGGCAATCACCGAGCAGAATGCCAAACTGTCCGAGGGCAAAGTACCCGATTTGCAGAAGTTGATCAGCAAGGGACAAACTTGGACGGTTGAGTAGGATTATTTTGGATTCACACGAAGCCACGAAGCAACAAAAAGGTGCTGCACCTGATCTGGAGGAGCTCGCCAGAATAGCTGTGGATTGCGGATATCATTTGCATAAAGCGCTCGGGCCCGGGCTGTTGGAAACTGTTTATGAAGTATTGATGGTGGAGGCCATCAAAGAACGTGGTTTGGCTGTGGAGCGGCAGGTTTTTGTGCCGATTCGTTATAACGGCATTGTCATCGACAACGCCTTCCGCGCCGATCTGATCATCGAAAATCAGCTTATTATCGAACTGAAATCCACAGAGCAAAACTCTCCTGTTCATGGGAAGCAATTGCTCACGTATCTCCGGCTTATGGACTTGTCTCTGGGCCTGTTGATGAATTTTGGAATGTATGGCTTCACGGACGGCGTCAAACGTGTTGCCAACAATTATTACCGACCTTTGCAGAAATAGTCCCTTTGTTGCTTCGTGGCTTCGTGTGAGAATTTTTTATGGATAATCTAACCCATTCCCTTGCAGGGGCCGTTCTTGGCCAAATGGGGATGAAGACTAAGACTGGCCTCGCCATGCCGACGTTGATTATCGCGGCGAACTTGCCGGATATTGATGCGGTGGCGACTTTGTTGGGCGGGCATACGCATCTCGCGTTGCGGCGGGGGGTGACGCATGGGCCGATTGCTTTGGTGATACTGCCCATCCTGCTTTGGGCCGCGATGCTGGCTTGGGCCAAATGGCGGCCGAGCGAGAAGCGGTTGCCCATCCATAAAGGCTGGCTGCTGGCATTGGCGTATATAGGCACGATCAGCCACCCCGCGCTCGATTGGCTGAACAACTATGGCATCCGTCTGTTGGAGCCGTTTTCTTCGCAATGGTTCTATGGCGACACCATCTTTATCATCGATATCTGGATCTGGGCCGCGCTGGTCGCCAGCGTATGGATTTCAAGGCGGAGAGAGAAACGCGGCACTGGCAATTGGCAGCAACCCGCGTGGTTCGGTTTCACCGCGATCTGTGCCTATATCTTTGCCAATGGCCTGATTACCGAACGCGCCGAACGGATGACTGCGGAAAAGGTGGAGGTTCAAACGGGCATCAAGCCAACATTGGTGGTCGCCAATGCTGTGCCAGTGCAGTTTTGGAAACGCGACATGCAATGGCGGGATGATACCGTCTATGGCTATGGCTGGTTCACGCTGCCCGGCGATGCGTTTGTTCACGGCAAAGTGCGCCCGCATGGTGCCGACCGGTTGACGCTATCGCATATTGAGATGGCCGCAGAGGATGGGCCACCCTATCTTTTCTGGTCGCGTATGCCGATTGTTGAACGCGACGAAAAGGGCAATGTTACTGTCCGTGATCAACGCTTTCTTGATCCACGCGCTGGCGACAGGTTTAGCCTTAAAACCACCGTTCGGCCATGATCTATAGCGCAAAGCCTGTATCATCGGCGGCGTTGCGACAGGGTATGGCGACCCTATGACACACATACTCTGGTTCCGCCGCGACCTTCGCCTTGCTGATCAAGCGGCCCTTTTGGCTGCTGTCAAAAGCGGCGAGGGCGTGGTTCCGGTTTTCATCCTTGACGATGACACGCCAAAGCACCGCCGCATGGGCGGAGCATCGCGCTGGTGGTTGCATCATAGCCTGATCTCGCTCGATACCGACCTGCGTAAACTAGGTTCTCGGTTGATCCTGCGGCGCGGTAATGTCTGTGATGTTTTGCCTGCACTGGTTGCCGAAACTGGTGCATTGGCGGTGCATTGCATCCGGCACTATGAACCATGGTGGCGCAATGCCGAACGGATGTTGGCAGAACGGATCAATCTGGTGCGGCATCATGGCAATTACCTGATGCCGATGGGCAGTGTGAAGACCGGCAGCGGCGGTGACTTCAAAATCTACACCCCGTTCTGGCGCGCGTTGTCGGCGCATATGCCGCCGCCTGCGCCTTTGGTTGCGCCTGAAAGCATCCCCGCGCCAGACAGCTGGCCGGACAGTGATGTTCTGAGCGATTGGGGCTTGCTGCCAACTAAGCCCGATTGGGCAGGCGATATGCGGGATTTTTGGGCTCCCGGGGAGGCCGCTGCACAACAGCGCCTTGCCGATTTTGTGCCGCATGCCAATCGCTATGATGAGGACCGCAATTTCCCCTCGATTAAGGGAACCAGCTTCCTATCGCCGCATCTGCATTTTGGAGAGATAACGCCCGGCCAATGCTGGCATGCGGCGATGCGGGCTGGCGGATCGGTCGAGGTGTTTTTGAAAGAGCTCGTCTGGCGTGAATATAGCCAGAATGTGATTACGCAATTCCCCGATTATGGCGTCAAAAATGCGCGTGATGCGTTCGATGCGTTTTTGTGGAGAGATGACACCGACCCCCAGATTGCTGTCGACCTAAAGGCTTGGCAGCAAGGTCGCACCGGCTATCCCATCGTCGATGCTGGGATGCGTGAGTTATGGGCGACGGGCTGGATGCACAACCGCGTCCGGATGATCGCGGCATCGTTCCTGATCAAACATCTGCTGATCGACTGGCGTGTTGGCGAACAATGGTTCTGGGACACGTTGGTCGATGCCGATTATGGCAGCAACGCGACGAACTGGCAGTGGACCGCAGGCACGGGCGTCGACAGCAACATGTTCGTCCGCATTATGGCGCCGTTATCGCAGTCTGAAAAATTCGATGCGACCGCCTATATCCGCAAATGGGTGCCGGAATTGGCCGGGCTGGATGCGCCATATATTCATGATCCGGAAGAATTCGGGCGGCGGCCAAAGGATTATCCCCAAAAGATCGTCGGCCACCGCGAGGCACGAGAGCGGGCCTTGGCGGCTTATGCAACGCTAAAGGAAACGGCCTAGAACCTTTACGCGTTTGGCCCGCCGCGCTATGTTTTCGGCATCGGTTATAGGGGAGTAGGGCGATGCTGAAACGGAAATGGGCGATTGGGGCAGGATTGGCGATGCTCGCCACGGCAAGCCATGCTGGGATTCCGTATCAGCAAAAACAAGTCTGCCCTGTTGGCGGACAAAAGTTTGAAACGACAGGCACAGGTTCCTGCTCCACCTTTGGTTTGACGCAGGATTTCTTTTTCAAACGGCCCAGCAGCTGCGACTTTGTAACGCGTCTGCCGCAATGTCCCGATAACAAACTGCCGCTGTATAAAGACTTCACCAAAGATGAAGTGAAGCTGTTGGAGACATATCTGGCCAGCGAAGAGTATCTGGCGATTGAGGCGCGTTCGCGTTTCTACATCGCCAAAAAGGTCGATGATTTTCTGGTGAGCAAAGGCAGCGAAAAGGTGATGAACTTTTCTTATCTGCTTGGCGGCCTGCAAAATGATCGCGAAAATACCGAAAATGACAGCGAATACCGCCAATGGGTGATTGATGCGGGCATGGAGGATATCAAAAAAGGCGACCCTGCCGATGTCCCGTATATTCGTATGCTGATGGGGTACACCGCTTATCTGGGTGGTCAATTTGATCACGCGTCGGCGCTGTTACAGGCCGTAAAGGACGATGCGTCGGTAAAGGATTCGCCGCTGGTTAAGACCTATGTTGCAAAGGTCGAACGCTGTATCGCGGCAAAAGATACCGCCCTGTGTCCATCATCCGATTATGTCATGCCAGAGGATGAGCGGCGTTGATCAACGGATGCCGGATCAAGCCTAGGTAACGACCAGACGCGTTCCTGTTTCGAAATCACTACCGAGCAGTTCTGCGACAGCATCCGCGACAACGGAGGGTTCCTTTAGCGTTGCTGGATCTTCGCCGGGATAGGCAAGTGCGCGCATTTTGGTGCGGGTTTTGCCGGGGTCAATAATCGCGACTTTTGCACGCGACAAGTTCTGCACTTCCTCAGCATAGCTAAGCGCCAGATTTTCCAGCGCAGCCTTTGATGCGCCATATGCCCCCCAATAGGCGCGGGGTTTGGAACCGACACTGCTGGTCAGCACCACCAGCCGCCCTGCGTCGCTGGCGCGGAGCAGATCGTCAAAGGATGCCATCATCGCCTGTTGTGACAGCAGGTTCAGCGTCAAAACGCGGTTGAACTCCACAGCATCAATCACCGGAACCGGCGACAACGTGCCGAGCATCGCAGCGTTCAGCACCATGAAATCTACTTTACCCCAGCGTTCGCGTAGCGCCGCTGCAAGCCGGTCAATGCTACCTGCTTCGGTCAGGTCCAGCGGTGCAATCGTCGCGCTGCCGCCTGCGTCGAAAATGCGCTGCTCGACAGCTTCCAAATCTTTGGCGGTGCGCGCGGTTAAAACAACATGCGCGCCTTCAGCTGCCAGTTTCTCGGCAATGGCGGCCCCAATGCCCCGGCTTGCCCCTGTTACAAGGGCGATACGTCCAGCAAATGCACTCATGGTTTAGCCAACCGCATGCAGTTTCAATTGCCCGGCAGACATCACCTCGTCCTGATCGGTTAGGCTGGTGGGATAGTCGCCGGTGAAGCATGCGTCGCAGTGCGATGGACGTTCCGGATCGCGTCCGCCTTCGCCAAGCGCACGGTACAGCCCGTCGATAGTCAGAAACGCCAGGCTATCCGCATCGATAAATGCGCGCATTTCCTCAACGCTCATATTGCTGGCCAGCAGCTTTTCGCGTTCGGGCGTATCGACACCATAATAACAGCTGTTCATCGTGGGCGGGCTGGCGATCCGCATATGCACTTCGGTTGCACCTGCCTCGCGCATCATCTGCACGATTTTCAGCGATGTTGTGCCGCGCACGATGGAATCGTCGATCAATACGATTTTCTTACCCGCCACCAGATTGCGGTTAGCGTTGTGTTTCAACTTTACGCCCAAATGGCGGACGCCATCACCGGGCTGAATAAAGGTGCGGCCGACATAATGCGACCGGATGATGCCCAGCTCAAACGGAATGCCCGATGCCTCGGCATAGCCAAGCGCCGCTGGCGTGCCGCTGTCTGGAACGGGGATGACATAATCGACGTCGATGCCATTCTCACGGGCTAGTTCTGCGCCAATGGCTTTGCGCACGG
The DNA here is from genome assembly GCA_013297725.1 of Sphingomonadales bacterium. GTDB lineage: Bacteria > Pseudomonadota > Alphaproteobacteria > Sphingomonadales > Sphingomonadaceae > Sphingorhabdus_B. The sequence continues at coordinate 18,506 of JAAFIB010000022.1, read as the reverse complement.
AATAGACGCTGTTGCCGTCGACAATCGAATCGGGGCGCGAGAAATAGACGTGTTCAAAAATGCACGGGCGAGCCTGTGTGCGCATAAAGGGCTTGTGCGAACTTAGCCCGTTATCGTTGACGATGATGATCTCGCCGGGTTCAACCGAACGGACAAATTCGGCGCCAACTATGTCGAGCGCAACCGTTTCCGATGCAAATATCGTGGACTCGCCAAGCTTTCCCATCACCAACGGACGAATGCCCAGTGGATCGCGGCAAGCGATCAGTCCCTCGGACGTTACACAGATCAGCGAATACGCGCCCTCAACTTGGCGCAGTGCGTCGATCAAGCGGTCAAGCAGCGCCCGCTGCCCCGATGTGGCGACCAAATGGATGATGACTTCGGTGTCAGACGTTGACTGGAATATCGACCCGCGACCAACCAATCCGCGCCGCAGATAGGTGGCGTTTGAGATATTGCCATTGTGTGCAACGGCAAAGCCGCCGGTTGAAAGATCGGCATAAAGCGGCTGCACATTGCGCAACGAAGTTTCACCAGTCGTCGAATAACGGACATGCCCCGCCGCTGTTCGGCCCTTTAATCCGCCAATGACTTCCTCGCGGTCAAAATTGCCGGCGACATGGCCCATTGCGCGGTGCGTATGGAATTCGGTGCCGTCAAAGCTGGTGATGCCAGCGGCTTCTTGCCCGCGATGTTGCAAGGCATGAAGGCCAAGCGCGACCATCGCGGCGGCGCCATCGGTGTCATATACACCAAAGATGCCGCATTCTTCGCGGAGTTTATCGTCATCAAAAGGGTTGGTGGTCAACATTGCCGTGATATCCCGAATCCGCCCGCGCGTGTTGGCTGCGCGTATAGGGCAGGGGGCACAGTTTGTCTGCCCTTTGTTATCGTTTCGTCACAAAATTGCGTCCATTGCCTAGCATCGGTCAGTCGGCTAGCAGCGATTCATGGATAAAGATCGCGAAACGGGTTTGGAATTGCTGCCAAAATTTGACGCAAACGGGCTGATCAGTGCCGTCGTCACCGATATTGCCGATGGCGTGGTATTGATGGTCGGGTTTATGGATGCAGAGGCTTTGGCGGCTACGCGCGCAACCGGCACTGTCCATTTCCATTCGCGAAGTCGCGGCAAGCTGTGGCAAAAGGGTGAAAGCAGCGGGCATTTCTTAAACGTGGTCGAGATGCGGATTGATTGCGATCAGGATGCTATCTGGATCATCGCAAAGCCCGATGGCCCCACCTGCCACACCGGCGAACGCAGCTGTTTTTACCGGCGCATAGGTGGCGATGGGCTGGAGCGGATATAATGCGTGCGCTGAGTATATCGTTGTTGGCACTAACGCTGACCGCTTGCGGGGATAGCGATACAAAGCAAGCCCCTGCGACGGATGCAAGCCGAGCCTTGGACGAACAGGCGATTGCTAAAGGCCTACTGCCCGATCCAGAAGGACGCGCGCTGGCTGGACGGTTTGAAACCCGCAGCGACCTTGGCGTCGATAAATTCTGTGCGGTTGGTGATGATGGCAGTTTTGAGATCGGTATGCTTGCGGTGTTTGGCCCCGACAGCAAATGCGAGGGGCAGGGCCGCGCCGAATTCGCCGGAGAAAAAGTGCGTATCACCTTTAGCGGCAAAGACAGCTGCAGCTTTGACGCCGAATTTGATGGCATCCAGCTGCGCTTTCCCGGATCAGTTCCAGCAGGTTGCGTCAGCTATTGCACAGCGCGCGCCAGCATGAGCGGCACAGCCTATTATTACACCGAACCGGGCAACGCCAGCGCCCGCCGGACGCTGGGCCGCGATATAGAACGGCTTTGCCCCTAAAGTTAGATACTGGTCACAAGGCAGGCTTGGCCAGTCGCTTTCACCTTAACGCACATTGCCTCAGCTGAACTTCGCGATGCAAACGGCCCCGCTTGCAGCCGTGTTACGTTGCCCGCTGCTTTCAGATAGGGCGTCAATCCGGCCAGATCACCGATTTTGTTCTCAAGCGATGTCCATAGGCTTTTGGCGTTGTTCTCATTGCTGAATGCGCCAAGCTGAATGCGCCAATTGCCGCTGGTGGCAACTTTGACGGGTGCAGGTTTCGCTACCGGCACTGGTTTTGAAACCGGTGCTGGCTGTTCACCGGGCATTGGCGGGATATCACCGGGGAAACCGGGCTGGCCAGTGTTCTGCGCCGGTCTTGATGGCGGAACAGCGACCGGTTTTGCAACAGCCGCTGGCGGCTTGGTATTGATGTCAAATCCGGCCAATTGGTCGTTGCGGGTTTTGCCAGCGCGGCGTTCCAGTTCCCCTGCAAGCACAGTGCCCTGTTGGCGTTGTTCAAGCGGAATATACTGATCCATCTGCGACAGGCTGCGCGACGCAGGCGCAAGTCCAGCCGACGATGCGCGGGTCATATAGGCATAAGCCTTCACCCAATCCTTCGCGACATTGTTGCCGTTGAACAATTCGGTTGCCAGCAGATATTGCGAACGCGGCTCACCGCGATCCGCAGATGATTGCAGATAGGGCAGCGCGTCAGCCACTTTGCCGCGATAGTGTAGCAAATGGCCGTATGAATCAGACGCCTGCATATGCCCTTGACGCGCCGCACGCAGATACCAGTCGGATGCAACATCCAGATCGGCTTTAACGCCGCGGCCCAATTTATAGGCTTGGCCCATATTGAACTGCGCATCGGCATCGCCTTTCAGGGCAGGATCGCGCCATTCCTTTACCGCTTTATCATATTCGCCGCGTGTCCATGCATCGACGCCGGTTTTGACATCAGCAAGCACTGGTTGCGCAGCAATTGAAAGTGACAATGCCGCGATAACGGTTTTTGTGGCGAGACCCAATTTCTTCATCGACCCAACTCCATAGACAGTCTTTATATAGCGCATACCATATACTTGCTGCAAATTGGTAAACAGATTTAATGAATGCTTTAACTATGCAGCAAGGCCAATACGCTACGAATTCCAAGCGTCAAAGGTTAAGGGTCTAGGCGCTTTGTCTCTTCACATATGATTAGAAACAGCAAACGGCGTTAACCGATTATTAGCCCTGTTCTGTCACACCCCTATCGAACAGTATTCAAAAGGGGATTGGTGTGAGGGTTCTCGCATTAGCATCGCAAAAAGGCGGATCGGGCAAAACAACGTTGTCCGGCCATTTGGCAGTCCAGGCACAATTGGCGGGCGCAGGTCCGGTTGTATTGATCGACATTGATCCGCAAGGGTCGCTTGCCGATTGGTGGAACGAACGTGACGCTGACCTTCCGGCATTTGCACAAACTACAGTAGCACGGCTGGCGTCGGACCTTGCGGTTCTGCGCCAACAGGGTTTTAAACTGGCCGTTATTGATACTCCGCCAGCGATTACCATGGCGATCCAAAGCGTGATTTCAGTCGCTGAATTGATTGTTGTACCGACACGCCCAAGCCCACATGATTTGCGCGCTGTGGGTGCTACGGTTGATCTGTGCGAACGCGCAGGCAAGCCATTGTTGTTTGTAGTCAACGGTGCAACACCAAAAGCTAAGATTACTTCTGAAGCGGCGGTTGCCTTGTCACAGCATGGGACTGTGGCTCCGATCACTCTTCACCATCGCACAGATTTTGCAGCGTCGATGATCGACGGCCGTACCGTTATGGAGGTTGATCCAAACGGTCGCTCCGCAGACGAAATCCGCAATCTTTGGACTTATATCTCTGACCGGTTGGAAAAGAATTTCCGCCGCACTGTGTTCAGTGCACCTGCTGCGGCAGCAACGCATCAACAACCCGCAGCACGGCCCATGGGTGGCTTTGGCCGCCGGGTCATCGGGTAAGGCGACAGGGGGGCTATGATCATGGCTGAAGCCAAACCTTTCGCATCCTTGTCATCGGGCCTTTTGGCCCGCAAGGGAGACGCGCGTCCAGCGATGCGCCGTCAACTCGCCAATGGAACTTTCGAAACCACTGCCGTAACGCACGATGATCTCGGCTGGAATGACATGGGATATGATGTCAATCCGGATCACAATGCACCGATGGATTACGACCATGATATGGGTCACAATCCGCTGGCTGCGGCTGTTCCCGAGGTTAAGCCCGAAGTTAAGGCGCAACAGGACCGTATCGCAGAACAGCTGCATGTTCAGGCCGAACAAACAGAAGCTCTGCATTATGATGATCCGCCAGCACCGGTTGTATCGATTGTAACGGCAAACCCTGTTGCCGCTGCACCGGTCGCCACCGTTCAGGCACCAGCCAAGGCAAAAACGCCGCGTGCTGCGCCGGGAACAAAGGACAAATCGGCATTCACACTACGGCTTGATGGCGATCGCCATTTGCGCCTGCGTCTTGCCTGTGCCGTTAGCAATCGCTCGGCACAACAGTTGGTGACAGCTGCGCTTGACGCATTCATCGAATCTATGCCGGAAATTGGCGCACTTGCAGCGCAGCTTCCAGCCCAGAAATCCCAGACCAGTAACCGTAACTGAGGTAATGTCATGAACAAAAAGATCTTCTTTAAGCTTGCGATTTCGACCGCGTTCATTGCTGTGCCGAGTGTCGGTTGCACGCAAATGGGTGTGTCGAGTGCTTCTGCCACCGTGTCTGCCGATATGCAGGCTAAAAAGGCGCTTGGCTGGGCCCAGAAATCCGAAAAGCTCCTTGCAAAAGGTCAGGTCGATAAAGCGCTGACCTATGCCGAGGCTGCTGTCGAAGGCGAAATGCGCAATGTCGAATATCGCGCATTGCTTGCCCGCATCTATATGCAACAGGGCCGCTTTGTTGCTGCTGAACGGACATTGATGGATGTGGTTGAACTGGGGCAATCCGATCCTCGCACAATCGTTAGCCTTGCACTTGCCAAAACGGCGCAGGGTAAAGTGGAATCGGCAATCGCTTTGGTTGACGCAAACCGCGCAATCCTGCCGGCAAGCGATTATGGCCTAGCCCTCGCTTTGGCTGGTGATAACAAGCGCGCCATTGATGTGCTGGTTGATGCCATTCGTACTAACAATGCCACTTCGCGCACTCGCCAGAACTTGGCTTTGGCCTATGCGCTGGATAACCGCTGGCGCGAAGCACAGGTTATGGCTGGACAAGACATGCCGCAAACTATGGTCGATCAACGGATCGTCCAATGGGCACAATTTGCACGCCCCGGCGCTTACGAAGTTCGCGTTGCAGGTTTGCTTGGCGTGAAGGCACAGGCCGATACTGGCCAGCCTGTTCGCCTCGCGCTGAATGCTGCTGCATCGACTGATGTCCAGATGGCATCGGTTGCCGCGCCAGAAACCGTTTCGATCGCTTCGGCTGATCCTGTCGCTGAATTGGCAGCAATTGGTGCAGCACCTGTTGATTTTGGCGCTAGCGCTGAAGAAAGTGTTCAGGTCGCTATGGCTGCACCTGCGCCTTCCTTTGAAGCTCCACTGATCAAAGCACCCGAGGGTCCATCGAAAGCAGTTGAGGCCGCAGCGAAGGCTCCGGTAAAGATGGCGCTGGCTGATACCCGCCCCGCTGCTGCTAAGTCTGTTGCTGGCACGCATTTGGTGCAACTCGGTGCCTATTCGTCCTCTGCCAACGCAAAGGATGCATGGGGTAAGCTGGTTTCAAAGCACGGCGTCTTAAAAGGATTTGAATCGGCAAGCTCGTCGGTAACGGTCAACGGTAAAAAGCTGACCCGTCTGGCTGCGATGGGCTTTGGTAATAAAGCCGCTGCCGATGCTGCATGCAGCGCGATCAAAGCTAAGGGCGGCGATTGCATCGTGCGCTCCATTGGCGGCGAGACTTCATCGCCGGTTCGCATGGCGCAAGCGAAAGCACGCAAGCCGGTTAAGGTTGCTTCGCGCTAAACACCCTAATTCACTCAGACTACCCGAAGGGCGGCGGGATCACAGGATCCTGCCGCCCTTCATCATTTTGCGGACACGGCCTTGGACGGGCAGCTTATCAAACGGGGTATTGCCTGCCATCGCCGCCATTTTGTCGCTATCAACCTGCCACGGTGTTTCGGGATCGATAAAGATCAGATCCGCTTCCATGCCTTCGGCTATTTCGCCTGCGTTCACGCCCAAAATCCGCCCGGGAGTCGTGGCCAGTAATTCGAACATACGACCCATCGAGATATGACCATCGCGGACAAGGTTCAGCGATAGTGCCAGCAATGTTTCGGCTCCGGCCATACCCGGTGCTGCGTCGGCAAAGGGCAAACGCTTATCCTCTGGCCCGCGCGGATCATGGCCGGATGACAGCACATCAATGGTTCCATCGGCAATCGCGGCTATGCAGGCTAGCCGGTCGTCTTCGCTGCGCAATGGCGGGGATAGCCGGGCAAAAGTGCGAAAACCGGTCAGAGCTGTGTCAGACAGAAACAGATGGGCCGGGGTAATGCCGCAGGTGACACGGACGCCTTTTGCCTTTGCTACGCGGATCAGGTCTAGACCACGTGCCGTCGTAACCTGACGGAAATGGATGTGCACACCGCTTTCCTCCGCCAGCACCAGATCACGCTGGATCGATAGCATTTCTGCCGCAGCAGAGGCGCTGGCCAGGCCCAGCAGAGTGGCGTTTGCACCGGATGTCGCAACCGCACTGCCTGTTAGCCCGGCATCCTCGCTATGCACAAACAGTGGCAGATCAAGCATTTCGCAATAGCGCATCAGGCGTAGCATAATCCCCGAATCGGCAATCCAGTGCCGACCCGTGGCTACACCGCGTGCACCCGCTTCTTTCATCAGGGCGATCTCGGCCATGTGTTGACCGTCTAGTCCTTTGGTTGCGGCCGCCAGCGGATGAACCCAGAAGTCTGGCTTTCCCTTACGCCCTGCAAAACGGATCGTTGCCGGATCATCATGCGCGGGCGACTGGTCGGGCATCAATGCCGCGCGGGTTATCCCGCCAAAACGGAATGCGGGCTTATCGGTTGCAAAGACGCCAAGGTCGATAATCCCGGGGGCAACGATCAGGTCGGTTGCATCCAAAGTTTCGCCATGCGGGTCTGCTCTGCCAACGGTATCGATCCGGTCGTCGCTGACAAACAAAGGGCCGATTTCGGCATTGGCTTTGCCAGGTAGGATCAGTGCCCCGTTCATCACGTTCGTGCGAGTCATGCCCAGCCCTCCACACCGCGCGCTTTTCGGGTCAGAATATCCAGACACGCCATGCGCACTGCGACCCCCATTTCCACCTGCTCGGTGATGGCGGATCGTTCCAGATCGTCGGCGATGTGGCTGGCAATTTCTACGCCGCGGTTCATTGGGCCGGGGTGCATGACAAGTGCGTCGGGCTTTGCCAGCGCCAGCCGCCGGGCATCAAGGCCATAGAGGTGGAAAAATTCGCGCGGTGATGGAATGAAATCGCCCTGCATCCGTTCATTTTGCAGCCGCAACATCATCACAACATCGCTGCCGTGCAAAGCCTCGTCAAAATGGTGGAATGGCTGAACACCAAATAGGTCAACACCCACAGGCATCAGGGCAGGGGGCGCAACCACGCGAACCTGCGCGCCCAATGCCGTCAAGCACAGCATGTTCGATCGCGCCACCCGGCTGTGCAATATATCGCCGCAGATCGTAACGATCAGGCCGTCGACGCGGCCTTTGCGCCGTTTGATCGTAAGCGCATCCAGCAATGCTTGTGTCGGGTGTTCATGCGTTCCATCGCCTGCATTCAAAACAGGGCAGTCCACTTTTTCAGAAATCAGGTTTACCGCGCCCGAGCTATTATGCCGGATAACAATCGCATCGGCGCGCATCGCGTTCAGCGTCATCGCCGTATCGATCAGCGTCTCGCCCTTTTTGGTGCTCGATTGCGCGGCATGCATATTGACGACGTCGGCGCCTAGCCTTTTTCCCGCAATTTCAAACGACAGCAAAGTCCGCGTGCTGTTTTCAAAAAAGGCGTTGATAATCGTCAGCCCGCGCAACCGGTCATCATGTTTTGCGGCACCAGAACGGTTCAATGCCACCCATTGCTCAGCCTCTTGAAGGACGAAAGCAATCTCCCAAGGCTGCATTCCTGCGATACCCAAAAGATGCTTATGCGGAAAGGCGGCGGACCCGGCTGGAAAGCGGTCCGATGAAGCGGTTTGTAGCGATGTCATTAAAGGCAGTGTCTTAGGCACAAATGTTGCAGGACTCAACCCATACAACCGCTGTCACCCTGAACTTGTTTCAGGGTCCATCCATCGGCCTGTCCAAACACCTAGTAAAAAGCGTAAACTTCTAAGTTGGTTTGCCTAGTTATTCGGCGGCTCCAGCGGATAAATGGATGCTGAAACGAGTTTAGCATGACGACTGGCTTAGGGCAGGCTTTTAAACAACCAACGCATCAATCGCGCCTTGCAATATGTGCGCCGCCGCCGCGCTGTCGATGCGTTCGGCGCGTTTGGCGCGGCTCATGTCGGCCTCGATCATAAAGCGTTCGGCGGCGACGGTGGACAGTCGTTCGTCCCATAGCAAAATGGGCAGGCCAAGGTCTTTGATGTTGACTGCAAACGAACGGCTGGATTGGCTGCGCGGTGATTCACTGCCGTCCATGTTCAGCGGCAGCCCCAGAACAATACCTTTGGTTTCGCGCGTGGCGATTGCCGCTACTAATAACGCTTTGTCTTTGGTGAATTTGGTGCGTCGAATCAATCCACTGGGGGAGGCAAAGCTCCATCCAGCATCGCAAAACGCTGTGCCGATGGTGTTGGTGCCCAAATCAAGCGCGATTAAAACGCCACCGTTGGGCAGGACTTCGCGATATTCAGCAACAGACGTGCAAATCACCGCCGCTTAACCGACATAAACTTTTGCACTCGCCACAACGCATCGGCGCGCACGTTGGTCCAGAACAACGGATAATCATACACATGGAAATTGTTGCCGGGCAGGACATACGGCCCCATTTTGGGCGGATCGCCGATCAACAGAAACCCGCGATCATCACAGCGCGCGCCCACGGCCTCGGGAACAAGCGCGCCGGTTTGCAGATCTGACGATGGTTTCAACGTGCCTAGATTGGCCTCAATCGGCGCATCGGGTGCAGAGCCGCCGTTCAGCGGGTTGGTGCAAACGAGCGGCGTGCCAGAACGCGGATTGCCGTCGAAACCGGTTGTGCTGTCATACAGCTCGGTAATGCGCGCATAGTCCGCAGGTTCAGCAAAGCTTTGCCAGCTCATAATGCAGCCGGTCTGGTCAGGGGCGGCGCACGGTTGCATTCCCATCGGGCCGACATCGGTGACGGACGATACCGGCCAGCCGACGATATAGGCCGCGACGATCCGCTTTGCGATCGCTTTGCCTGCGACCCGATCCTTTAACAAATGCGTCAGGTGCAATGCGCCTTGGCTATGGCCGGCAAGGATGATCGGGCGATCTTTCTGTACCTTGGCGGCAAAGGCGTCGAATGCCTGCAGCACATCTTGATACGCCGCGTCCAGTGCCTGCTGCCCCTCTGGCTTTGTTGTCAAAAACGCACCAATGGCGGCTTGACGGTAACGCGGAGCCCAGATTTCGCCCGATGGGGCAAAGGCACTCGCCATACCGCGCAGGAACAGCTTTGCCCGATCTTGTGATAACTGATCATCCAACGGGGCGTTCCAGCGGGTTTTTTCCATATAGCTGGTCGGGTGAACAAAAAAGATGGCGGCTTGGCCGGGGACTTTAGTCTCAGGCGCGCCTTGTGGCGAGAAACGCACAGGATTTTCGGGGCCAACATTGCGGCCCATCGCGAACCACATTTTGGGATCATCATAGATGCTGGTGGCCAGCGCCTCTTGCTTTTCAAACTGCGTGTCGGGGACCAAAGCATATTCGGTCAGTTCTTTTTCATAAACGCGCACGACAAAGGCACCGGTCAGGACCAGCACAACCATGCCAGCGACGAAATAAAGAAATTTGCTTACCATAACTGCTGCCTAATAGTCTTTCACTGCCTCTTCGCGCAATGCCAGTATGCACAGTCTGCTCGAACAGGGGATGAATGGTATTGCAGCCCGTCTGAGAACTCTTTGCAAAATAGCACGCATCCCCGCTTGAAGCGGTAAAGCCGCGCTGCTAGGCGGCCTTTATGTCTGTAGATAAAGATACCGTGAACAAGATCGCGCGGCTCTCCCGCATCGCGATTAATGACGAAGAGGCCGAAAAGATGGTCGGGGAGCTGAACGGCATCCTCGCCTGGGTCGAGCAATTGGGTGAGGTTGACGTGACCGGCGTCGAGCCGATGACCGCGGTGATCCCCAATAAGACCCGGCTGCGCGATGATATCGTGACGGATGGCGATATGCGCGACAAAGTGCTCGCCAATGCCCCTGCAAAAGAAGGCATATTCTTTGGCGTGCCAAAGGTGATTGAGTGATGACTGATCTGACCAAACTTGGCGTTGCCGCCATTCGTGATGGTGTGGCCTCTGGCGCATTCAAAGCTGTCGAAGTTGCCGAAGCGTTCAATACCAATGTCGCCGCGGCCAAAGTGCTAAACGCCTTTATCGTCGAAACGCCCGAAAAGGCCGTTGAGGCGGCGCAGGCTGTCGATGCTGACCGCGCGGCGGGCAAACCATTGGGCAAAATGGCAGGCGTGCCGATTGGCATGAAGGATCTGTTCTGCACCGAAGGCGTGCAGACCACGGCGGCCAGCCACATCCTTGAAGGCTTCATCCCGCAATATGAATCGACCGTTTCGGCCAATTTGTGGCGCGCCGGGGCGGGGATGCTGGGTAAGCTGAATATGGACCAGTTCGCGATGGGTTCATCGAACGAGACCAGCTATTTCGGCAATGTGATTTCACCGTGGAAGCGAGGCGGCGGGGATAATGCGGCGCTTGCCCCTGGTGGCTCATCGGGCGGTTCAGCCTCGGCCATTGCCGCGCGGCTATGTCCGGCGGCGACCGGCACTGACACCGGCGGTTCAATCCGCCAGCCTGCTGCTTTCGTTGGCATCAGCGGGATTAAGCCGACCTATGGCCGCTGCTCACGCTGGGGCATCGTCGCCTTTGCTAGCTCGCTCGACCAAGCCGGGCCGATGGCGCGCGATGTGCGTGACTGCGCAATCATGCTGGAGGCGATGGCGGGTTTTGATCCTAAGGATTCGACTTCGCTCGACCTAGCGGTTCCTGATTGGGAAGCGGCGCTATCCAGTGACCTTCGCGGCAAGAAGGTAGGCATCCCCAAGGAATATCGCCTCGACGGCATCGATGAAGATATCGCTGCGATGTGGGACAATGGCATTGCGTGGCTGAAGGATGCGGGCGCGGAGATCGTTGAGATCAGCCTGCCCCACACCAAATATGCGCTGCCCGCATACTACATCATCGCCCCTGCGGAGGCATCGTCAAACCTCGCGCGTTATGATGGCGTGCGTTATGGTTTGCGTGATCTGCCTGATGGCGCGGGCCTGCAAGACATGTATGCCGCCACCCGCGCCGCAGGGTTCGGAGCCGAAGTCCGCCGCCGCATCATGATCGGCACCTATGTGCTGAGCGCCGGTTTCTATGACGCCTATTACACGCAGGCTCAAAAGGTGCGCGCCCTGATCGCCCGCGATTTTGAGCAGGCTTGGGGCGTGTGCGACCTGATCCTCGCCCCGACAGCGCCAAGCGCAGCCTTTGGTTTGGGCGAAAAGACCAACGATCCGCTGTCGATGTATCTCAACGACGTGTTCGCTGTGCCTGCCTCGCTCGCGGGATTGCCCGCGATGTCGGTGCCCGGCGGGTTGTCAAAGGAAGGCCTGCCGCTGGGCTTGCAGATCGTCGGCAAGGCGCTCGACGAGCAGGGCGTGCTGAATGCCGGGTTGGCGATTGAGGAGCGGGCAGGGTTCACGGCTGAGGCGGAGAAGTGGTGGTGATGGGCCTCACTGGCGCAGCAGAATGGATCGCTTGGGGAGGAATTGTAATTCCCCTAATGGCGTTAGCCTACTCCGCTGTGACCTATAGTCTAGCGAAACGACAAGAAGTTCAGCATCAGCAGTATCAACGCTTTTTTCAAATTATGGACCATTTGGGCCAGCAGGGCGGAAGCATAGCGTCAAAAATGGCGGCGGCATACGAGCTTAGGAAATACCCTGAGTACTCAGAGGTAATAATCAATATCTGTGAGAAAGCAGACATTAGAGGGTCTGCATCTGACATGCTGCGCGAAGAAATGCTGGCAACAGCAGAACATTTGAAGGCAAAAAAATGAGCGAATACCGTATCCAAGGCGAAACTGGTGAATGGGAGGTCGTGATCGGCCTTGAGGTCCACGCGCAAATCACGTCGAACGCAAAGCTGTTTTCGGGCGCATCTGCCGCTTATGGTGGGGAGCCGAACAGCCATGTTTCCCTCGTCGACGCGGCGATGCCGGGGATGCTCCCTGTGCCGAACCGTGAGTGCATCCGGCAAGCGGTGCGTACTGGCATGGCGATCAATGCGCAGATCAACGCATGGTCGCGGTTTGACCGGAAGAATTATTTCTACGCCGATCTGCCGCAGGGGTATCAGATTTCGCAGCTGTATCACCCGATTGTGGGTGAGGGTGAGATTGAGGTTATTCTCGACGAGAAAGACGCGGATAGCCCGCGCAAGACCATCGGCATCGAACGCATCCATGTGGAGCAGGATGCTGGCAAGCTGATGCACGATCAGCACCCCACGATGTCTTATGTCGACCTGAACCGTTGCGGCGTGGCGTTGATGGAAATCGTTTCAAAACCGGATATGAATTCGCCAGCAGAAGCAGGAGCTTATGTAAAGAAGCTGCGTTCGATTCTCCGCTATGTTGGCAGCTGCGATGGCAATATGGAGGAAGGTTCGATGCGCGCCGACGTGAATGTCAGCGTGCGTAAACCCGGTGGCGAGCTGGGCACGCGGACCGAGACTAAGAACGTCAACTCGATCCGTTTTGTCATGCAGACAATCGAAGTAGAGGCGCGGCGTCAGGTTGATTTGATCGAAGACGGCGGTGCGGTCGTGCAGGAAACGCGGCTGTTCGATCCAAACAAGATGGAAACGCGGTCGATGCGCAGCAAAGAAGACGCGCATGATTACCGCTATTTCCCCGATCCAGACCTGTTGCCGCTCGAACTGGATGACGCGTTCCTTGAGGAATGCCGCGCATCTCTGCCTGAACTGCCCGATGCTAAGCGGGTTCGCTATGAAGGCATGGGGCTGTCGGCCTATAATGCCGCAGTCCTGACGGCAGAGGCCGAAACGGCGTTCTGGTTTGAGGATTTGCTGGCGCAGGGCGCAGAGCCGAAGCAAGCATCCAACTGGCTGCAATCCGAACTGTTCGGCGCATTGAATCGTTTGGGTAAGTCGCTAGACGAAAGCCCCGTCAATCCGGCGCAAGCCGCCGAATTGCTTAAGCTGGTGTCCGATGGCACGATTTCGGGTAGCATCGCCAAACAGGTTTTCGAAATAATGCTCGAAACCGGGCAGGGCGCATCGGCAATCGTTGAGGAAAAAGGCCTAAAGCAAACCAGCGACACTGGCGCGATCGAAGCCGTCATCGCCGAAATTCTGGCCGCGAACCCCGGTCAGCTAGAGGCATATCGCGGCGGCAAAGAGCAACTTTTCGGCTTCTTTGTAGGGCAAACGATGAAGGCGATGCAGGGCAAAGCTAACCCTGGCGTGGTGAATGATTTGCTGAAAAAGGCGCTTGCGTAAAAAGCGAAAATCAGTAATTTTTTCGTTAGTTTGTAATTGGGGGGTACTCATGAAACGAAGAATACTGCCTGCGCTATTGTGCGCAGCGCTGACCATATCTGCAACGCCTTCGGTGCTTGCTGCCGATAAAAAAGACGATAAGCCTAAAGACGACGCCATCGCTGAGGAAATTCCCGGCGATCCGGCCAAATTCTTCCTCTTTCATTTGGAAGGTGTGTCCGCAGACCAAGTCCGCGGCGATCTGGTCTATTGCATCAGTCAGGCACGTCCCATTATTTCGATGCGCGACCGTATGGGCAGCACCGGCGGGCTGATCGGCGCGATGATCAACGCGCGTATGGGAGAGATTGACCGGTTCCGTATGCGCAATGCCGCGATGCGTAAATGCATGGGTATGATGGGCTATGACCGCTATCTTGTGCCAGAGGATATGTGGAAAGTCGTTGTAAATGAGGGTGATATCGTCCTCGATGATAACGCCTTGGTCGATATTGATGTGATCGAGCGCATGGTGGCCTTTGCCAGTGGGCCGAAACCAGCGGGTGAAAGGTTGCCAAAATGATTGGATCATTCAAAAAGGCTTTCGCCCTGTCGCTGGCCATTGCCGCATTGACTGCGCAACCTGCTTATTCAGCCGAAAAAGCGAAAAAGGTTCCAAAGATCAAATTGGAAACTTTAAAGCCCGGCAAAATCAAGCTCGATAATCGGTTGGGTTATGTTTTGGTCCGGTTGGGGCCAAAAGCTGCAGACAAAAATCCCGCACTTTCAGTGGGGTTCAGCCGCATTGATGGAGCGACCAATGCACCGTTCAACTTTGTAACGATGAATGACATCCCGAAGGATTTCTGGCGCACTTCCAGCGTGGGCATCAACCCCGGGCGCAGCTTCGGCGATGTGGATGGCACGGGCATTTATTATGTCGGGTTTTATCCCGGGCGTTGGGTGATTGGCGGTGTTGGCCAGACCTGCATGTCGCTTGGCACATACTCATTTGATGTGAAGCAAGGCGAAGTGACCGATATCGGCACGTTGCTGGTTGCACGGGAAAATGGTGAGGCTGGAGTGCCAGAGCTTAAAGATGCCAAATTGTCGCAAGATCTGGCTGATTTTGGTACGATGGTGAATATCGTGATGAGCGAGGCGCTTTATGTCAAACCAGCCAGCAACACACCGGCGCTGCCCGCAGAGCTAAAGGCGATGCCGGTGGTCAAAGCGACGCTGACCCCTGATCACCGTCTCGACAACAGCTGCGCCTCGTTGATCAATCGCGCGGCTAGCCTGCCTCCGCTGGGGCATCAGTCGCCAATGACGCGCGATGAAGCCGTTGCTGCACTTGCCAAAATGAACCCGCCAGAGCGGGTTGAGGCTGCGCGTAAGCGGGCTGAAAGAGCAAAGGCTGTTGCTGCGACTAAAAAATAGAAAGCTGAATACGCCGCAAAAATTAAAAAGGCCGCGGTTCGATATTGCGGCCTTTTTTTATGCACAAAATCTGCACAGAAAATGCAGCATTTTCCTGCTTGCGCAAAACTGTAACTCGGGCGACAACAGGGGGATAGAGGCAACGCATTTCGTTGTGTGTGAACTGGGGATAGAATGACCCGCTTTCGTGGATCACTTTTGGCAATTGCGGCGACCGCTGCCTTGTTACTTACGCCTGCTGCATCTTTTGCTGAATCGCGACAATCACTGACCAAAGAAGCCTTTGCCTTTCCGGCACAGGGTCAGGTGCGCGTTGTGTTGTTTCGCCCCGATGTTTCGGTGGGCGAACAATCAACAGGCGGGCTGGATCAGCCCAATGCCGGTTGGACCGAACAAGCGCGTGAGCAGCTGACCGCCGCGTTGGGTAAGGCGCAGGCGGAACGCAACATCGAATTGAAACTGATGCCCGAACTCACCGGTGATGATGCCAAGCTGATGTCGGATTATCGTAAGCTGTTTAAGACTGTCGCGGATAGCGTGATTAAACACCGGCTGTTCTTGCTCGACCCGTTGCCGACCAAGCAAGAGAAATTCGACTGGACATTGGGCGAAGGGGCGTCGCGGCTTGGCGCGCTTGGCGGCGGCGAATACGGTCTGTTTTTCTACACGATGGACAGTTACGAATCGGGCAGCCGTAAATTGGCACGATTGCTGGCGTCGACCATCAGTGAGGAGCAGCCCAGTGAAGTAAACATGGGCTATGCTGGGCTGGTTGATTTGAAAACCGGTGATCTCGTCTGGATCAATGTCGATGTCAAAATGGCGGGGGATGTGCGTACGACAGAGGGCGCATCGTTGCGTATCGGCGAGTTGCTCGATGGCTTTCCGGTTAGGGCAGGGATCAAAGCGACGAAGGTGAAGAAATGAGGACACTGTTGCGATCCTTAGCGGCGGGCGTGGCCCTGCTTACGTGTGTTGCTGGTGCCTCGGCAATGTCCAGCGGCAAGCCCGAATATGGCCCGCGCGACGAAACCGAACGCGGCCTGTGGCAGCAAATGGACGAATATGAGCGTGAGCTGAAGAACTCCGAATTCCTAATGAATGATCCGGCGCTGAATTCTTACGTTAAGGGCGTGCTATGCAAAGCGGTGGGCGCTGAGCGTTGCGGCGCGACGCGGATATATATCGTCCGCACCCCGTATTATAACGCGATGATGGCCCCCAACGGGATGATGATTGTGTGGAGCGGATTGCTGCTGCGCACGCGCAACGAGGCTGAGCTGGCGACGGTTTTGGGCCATGAATTTGCCCATTTTGAAAAACGGCACTCGATCCAGATGTACAATAACGTCAAATCGAAAACCGATGCGATGACTTGGCTCAGCGTGCTGCCCGGTGGTTTCTTGGCTCAGATGAGCCTGATGGGATCTGTCATGTCGTTTAACCGCGATATGGAGCGGCAGGCCGATCTGGTTGCACTCGATGATCTGGCGCGCAATGGCTATGATCCGATTGCCGCATCCGAGATATGGGAACAGCTGCGCGCCGAGATGGATTCAACATCCGAAGGCCGCCGGATGCGTAAAGCGATGGATAATGCGGGTGATTTTTTCAGCTCGCACCCAAACAGTAAAGAACGCATGGAATATCTGCGCGCCGCAGCAATTGGAAAGCGCAGCAGCGGCCAGACGATGGGCACCGAAAGCTATCGCCGCGCCATGGCGCCGTGGTGGCCGCAACTGATCAACGACCAGATTAAGCTGAACCAGTTTGGTGCGACCGAATTTCTGTTGGCCAGCATGGCGCGCGGCGCATGGACCGCGGATTTGCTGTACGCACGCGGCGAACTTTACCGGGCACGCGGCAAGGAAGGTGATTTCGCCTCTGCGATTGGTTTTTACAAACAGGCGATTGCGCAGGATGCTTTGCTGGCGGAAAGCTATCGCGGGTTGGGTGTGTCGCTGATCCGCTCTGGTTCAAAAGACGAAGGTAAAAAGGCGTTGAAGCAATATCTTGAGAAGCGCCCGGATGCCGATGATCACGGCATTGTTTCGATGATGGCGACAACATCGTGAAGTATAAAGCGCACGTATTTTTGGCTTTTGCTATGCTTGCATCTTTGGCCGCACCGGCGCTTGCCGATTGGGTTGTGATGGAATCGGGCGCCGAGGTTAAGGTCGCCAAAGGCACAATGACGGTAAAGCCGGGCGCCGAATGGAACCGATCCTCACAGCGCCCTTCGCGGCGTAGCGAGGCGTGGACGCGCGACGGCATTAATCTGAATGAACTGACCTTTTTTGGGGCGATTAACGAAGGTGAGTCCATCCTGCGTCAAGGTTACACGACCAACGAAAAGCTGCCGAGATTCAAATCGGATATGCTGCCAACCGACATTACCGAAATGTTTGAGGCAACAAACCGCATGGTCCTGCAATCGCCGGTGTTCAAAATGGGCAAAGTCGAGCCGGCAAAACTTGGCAAACATGATGGCGTCCGGTTCAGCTATAACTATTCCGCGCAAGCCGAGGATATCGAGCGCCGCGGCGAGGCAGTTGCCGCAATCGTTGAGGGCAAGCTGTACATTGTGAACTTCGTTGCACCCTCGCTGCATTATTTTGATGCGGGCATCGGTGAAGTGCGGACGATGGTTGAGGGGATCACCATCAACCCGCCAAAGGCAAAAGCCGTAGATGATGGCAAAAAGAAAAAGAAGCGAAAGCCATCCAGCTTTGACGTCATGATCGAGGCGGCAAAGAAATAGCAATCCGGCGGTTTAAACAAAGCGCCGCATCCACTCTTGCCCTTCGCTTGCTTTGCCGTTAGAGGCTCCCGACCGCAGGCCCGTTGGGCGTGTCGGCGCGGGCGTGGCGGAATTGGTAGACGCACCAGATTTAGGTTCTGGCATCGAGAGATGTGGGGGTTCGAGTCCCTTCGCCCGCACCAATTTTCGCCCGGCCCAAAGTAATTCATCTGGCTCGCCAGAACAGCAGTATTTTTGAGGAATAGAGTTCACGATTATGCAAGCGCAAGAAACCCAGAATGAAGGCCTGAAGCGGGCATATCGCCTGACTGTAACCGTTGCCGATATCGAAGCCCGCATTGATGCCGAGGTCAAAAAACTTGCGCCGCAAATCAAAATGCCCGGTTTCCGTCCCGGCAAAGTGCCTGCTAATCTGGTGAAGAAAATGCATCGCGAGCAATTGATGCAAGATGCGCTGAACAGCTCGATCCAAGATGGCGTTCAAAAAACCATCACCGATAACAAGCTGCGTCCTGCGACTCAGCCGCATGTGCATCTTGATCATGATTATGCGCCCGGCAAAGATGCAGTTGTTGATTTCCATTTCGAAGTTCTACCCGCAATTCCAACAGTCGCCATCGACGACCTGAATTTGGAACGCCTTCAGGTTGAAGCCGAGGGCAGCGAAGTGGATTCGGCACTGGAACGTCTGGCCGGTGGCCAAAAACGTTTCGAGGCCGCT
>JAAFIB010000021.1 GCA_013297725.1 Sphingomonadales bacterium | reverse complement strand
TGTTGGGCATCACCAAAGCTTCGCTGCAAACGCGTTCGTTCATCTCGGCGGCATCCTTCCAGGAAACTACCCGCGTGCTGACGCAGGCGGCGGTTGAGGGTAAGAAGGATATTCTGACCGGGCTGAAGGAAAACGTCATCGTTGGCCGCTTGATCCCGGCGGGTACAGGTTCGGCAATGAACCGTCTGCGCGTAACGGCTAACAGCCGCGACGCAGCGCTTCGTGCCAGCATGAAAAAGCTGCAGGAAAGCTTGATCGCACCAGCAACTGCAGCTGAAGAGCATGCAGCTGAACTGGCACAAGGCCCAGAAGCAGCGATTGGTGACGACGTCTTGGCAAAGGTGATCGCTGATGACTTCACCACTGAAGACGCAGTGATCGATGATGTCATAGCGACTGACGAAGACTAAACGTCACATACCGAAAAAAACAAAAACCCTGCCGGGAGCAATTCCGGCAGGGTTTTTGTTTGGGTAAAGCCGCGGCGATCGCGGCTCTAAAACTTGCCCGAGAAAGCCAGCTGAATGCGCGGATCAAGCGAGCGTTCGCGGTTGATAACCTGAGTCAGCACGTTGCTCGCTCGCGTATCATTATAGACAAACCGGTTGCGGAATAATTTTTGGCCGCCGATGCCGATTGCTTCCAGCCGCAAGGTGCCCAGCTTGAATTTATTATACTCGACAAAAAAGCCGATGTTGGAACCATAGTTTTCAAGCCGGTATTGATTAAAGAAATAGGCTTTGCCTGCCGCACGTTCAGCCCAGTTGACGCCCCAGACAATTCCGATGCTTGGAATGTCATGACGAAAATCCCAGTTCTGATGCCATAACGGGCGGTAGGATATGCGACGTGTCAGACCTGTGATCGGATCATCAACGCGGCTGTCATGATAATGGCCGACATATTTCAGTTCCATACCCGTGATGCCCACCGCCTTTGTCAGCCAGTCAAATGGCAGAGTGATTTCCAACTCACCATTCCACCGCTTGCTGGAACCGATGTTGCCCGCGCCGTCAAAGCGGCCGGTGATGTTTCCAGTGGCGTCGCGGGTGGTGATAAGCACAAGATCCTGCGTGTCGCTGACCGCTTGATAGGATGCGACAAACTGAATGCTTCCGCGATCCAGAAATTTATGGCGGATCAAAGCTGAAAAGCTGTTAGTTTTTTCTGGCACCAGATCCTGATTGCCTGCGTCAACCTGATTACTCTGCCCCAGATCCACCGATGTCGCAAAATCGTTGAAGTTCAGCTGTGCAACCTGCCGTTCGGCACGGAATTCGAGAGTAGTTGCTTTATCAATAGCCCAAGTTGCGATCAGCCGCGGTTTGATAAACTGAAAACTGCGCCGCGCATTGCTATCACCTCTTAGCGTTAGCTTTGAAAACTCCATGATCGCGCCGCCCTCAAGTTTCCATGATGGGCTGACAGTCCAGACATCGGACAGGAACGGTTCGAACCGCGTTTCTTTTACCTGTACATTTGATGCAGGGAATTGCGTCACCGCGCCGCCTGTCGAGCTAGCAGCAGAAAACCTTGCATCGAGTTTGTTATACGCGAATTCTGCGCCAAATTGGATCGCGTGCCCCGCAAGCCCGCTCCAGTCGTTCTGTGCGCGAAACACCGCTTCGGCTGGGCGGTTGCGGTTGCGTGTTTCAAACAATGAAACCGGCTGGCCGACACGGCTTGTCTCGATGAAATTGCTCGAACTTTCTCTGCTCGAACGGAAAAGGGCAACCAGTTTGCTGTTTAGCTTTGCGGCGATCGGGAATTCGATGTCACCGCCAACTTCAAAGGCAATATCATGCTTTGGCGCATCGCTGAACAACCGCTCCGTGCCGATCTGCACTTCGGCTGCGTTGGTATAAATACCCCGCCGCCGATCTGTGCCGTTGCGCGCTGTAAACTTGCCATTTGCGTTGATCTTTACATCGCCGCTGCGGGTCTTGATCGCACCGCCCACCGAATACTCGTCTAGAGCGCCAAATCCTTCATAGCGGCGGCGCTCAATAAGCTGCGCGGCTCCATTTTTGAAATCTTCCGGGCCAAAGCCGCGCAGACGTTCTGAAAAGGACGAGAAGTTTAACTCATAGCTCGTTGCGCCGCGCCGCAAAGTGGCGGAGCCGCTGGCGAATGGCGTAACGCCGTAACGTGTTCCGATTAGCAAATTGGCGGCGTATGTGCCGCTGATTTTGGCGGAGGCTTTGCGGATGACATTGACCACTTGTCCTTTGCCCTGCGCTTCGCCGTCAGCCCCGGCTTGCTCGTTCAGTTCGATGCGTTCAACTTCACTTGCCGGGATGCGTCCAAGCAGCGTGAAGATGTCATCCGATTTGGTCGAAGGCCTGTCACCATCGATCAAGACATTGCCTGCATTTTCGCCAAACCCGCGACGTTCCCGGCTGCCTTCGATGGAAAAACCGGGGATGCGCTGCACCATGTCGAGTGCAGTAACGGGGCTGAATCCTGTGAAAAAGTCAGGCGTAAATACGCGGCTGCCTTCGCTGGCTGAAACCGTTGCTGCTTCTTGGGCCAATGCGAGCTGAGGGGAAAGCCCAGCCAACATTAATGTCCCCGCCAAATGCCAACGCATGCCACCTCCCCGATATACTTATTGTGTTTTGCCTACGCAAAAGGGCGAATGACAGAAGTTGTGTTCGATAAAGTGGCACAGGGTTCGACGAATGGCCTAAACGGCCACGCTTTGCACCCTATCGATGATCGCCTGTGCGCGTGCCCGCAAACCAGCTTGATTTGTTTCACCAATTACGGGTTCAATACTAACGTGCGCAGACACCGATATATCGCGCACCGCCACACGGATTGCGGCAATGCCGGGAAGCTTGTCTAGCCAATTTGGACGAAATAATTGCTTTCGCAGCCGAATGAACCGGTCGATTTCGGACAGTGCATTTTCCGAACTGGATAGAAAAACCACATGACGAAGTGGAACAGCATTCCCATCGATGTAACTTTGCGGAACCGCAATAACCTTGTCTCTTGGATCGTCATGCAGCGGATGCACATCATTGCTAAAAAACCACTGCCCTACTGCCGGGAAAAGACGGATTCCAGGACGTCCCGGGACCAAGTTAAAACAAGACTGCGCTTTATCCGGAACCACAACAGACAGATCGTCAGAGATGAACTGTGCCCCTTGTGAAATCAACGCTGCCGTCAGGGATGATTTGCCGGCACCGCTTTCTCCGCAAATCAAGACGCTTTGGCCGTCTACGGAGATTGCAGAGCCATGAAAGGGTATGCATCCGCGCCACGCCAGCAACAATGCGGTCACGGTGCTATAAAATGGCCATGGCAAATCGCCCGTCCAATTTGCACCCGGACAATATTCGACGCGGTTGCCATCAAACATATCGAACGTTGCGATATCGTTCCAAGTGAACCGGAAGCCATCGGCATAAATAATACCGCGATTGATGCTGTGGATCGGTTGGCGCTCAATCAAATGGTTCGTTTCGCTGACGATAATGTCAGCGTTGCTGTCACTACCAAATGCGTCTGCAAAATGTTCTATCTTAATATCAGACTGCCACAACAGACCAAAGGATCGCGCCTGATAGTGCAGAGGTTCTGAATTCATTCAACTGGCTGGATAAGCTTCTTTGCCTGAAAATCCGACAAAACACGATCGACCGCCGCTGCACATTGTTCGTCGCTCACGTCGTACCGTTCAGTTAAAACACCAACGATGTTTTCCGTGCTGCACGGTTGTTCAAGAGCATTCCAAACGTCGGTCGCGGTTTTGTTTAGCGATACATAAATGCCGCTTTCGAAATCCAGCATAACAAAGGCATCGTCGATCTGAGTCCCGACCCAATGGTCACTGCGCTGCCATGTTGTCGCATTCATTGTCGCACACTCCTGAAATGATCAGAGAATATCGAGGCAATATGCTGCTGCGAGCCAGCTATGTCGCCACGTTTCATCGTGAGTTCGTATATCGGCAAAGTGCGACAATGCAATATGCATTGCTGGAATACAGCAGCTTCCAGCCCCAATATCGCCGGAATTTTCGGTCGATGCCGGTTCTGCAAAATTGCTTCAATTGCTTCTGCGCTCTGTAATCTTCGTTGCGCTTTTGGCGCTTCTCCATCGGTGATACGAAGTATGACAAGCGCGCTTAAACGGGTATTGTCCACTTGTAAGTCCAGTGGAATTTCTGTCGCGGTTCGTAGACTGTTGGGACCATTTGATTGGAACAACATCGCCGAAAGCCCGCTGACAACCGGTTCGTTGTCGCGCATTGTCAGGCACAGACTATCGTCGCCAACCAATTTTGCCCCGGATTGCATTAAACCTGCGGCTAAGGTGGATTTGCCGATACCAGTTGGCCCAGCAATCGCGATGGCTTCATTCCTTCCTACTGGCGCTATTCCCGCAGCATGCAAAACGATGCCGCCACGCATCCACATCAGCATTGGTAGAGCTGTTGCTATTAGCAGTTCGCAAACTTCGCGGGAGTCTGAGCCTTGATAAGGCTCAACCAAAAGCTGGTCTGGTGACGGCGCAAAATAGCGCGCAACGCCAGTGGCATCGAACAGCAACGCGCTGCCATTGCGGGTATAAGGACCATTTACTGCATCCGCTATGCCAATGGCTGCGATGCCACGGCGAATGATAATGTCTGCATCATGCACCAGCTGCTCAGACCGAATCCCACCGGGAATTTCGAATTCCGATGCGATATTCAGCCCGTAAGCGCGATAGCCTGAAAGTGCTGTCATGACCCGGCTCCTATCGCTGGTCAAAAAGCGATTGTCGAGTAAGCTGTTGTTACGGTTCTCACCGTGACACTTCCTGCTACTCTAAAATCTGGCTAAGAACCCCTTATGAATGGCCAACCAGAAATCCTGCGCAAGAGCATTCGAATAATCCGGCTTATATTTCTGGGGCTGGAGCTGCTCGTCCAAATTGCGTTGGCGGCGTGGACGGTTCGATTTGTAACATTTAAACGCTATAGCGCGGGGTTGAAGAACGATCCTCTTGCTCTTACCCCCCCAGTGCAATTGGCACGCGATATTCGCCGCATTATTGATTTGGTGTCGTTTATACTGCCAAAGCGTTCAAAGTGCTTGATCTGCGGTATTGCAGGTAAAAAGGCATTGTCGCGCCGTGGATATAGCTCCGAGTTGTCTTTAGGCGTAAATCCGGCGGAAACGGCCATACTGGCACACGCGTGGTTGGTCGCCGGATCGGTTGTGGTCACAGGCAAAGGCGAAATGGGGAAGTTTGAAGAGGTAGTCCGCTTTTAGTTTTGGGGTGCGGACATCGACCTTTCTACTACACTGCCATTATCCAATTCGATGATTTGGTCGCAACCATCGCGCATAGACAATTGATGTCCAATCAGGATGATCGTCATGCTGCCATGAAGAGCTGCCACGGCCCTTCGCACCGCCGCAGCATTTTCAGGATCGAGCGCGCTGGTGGCTTCATCAAGAATCAGCAAGGCGGGGCGCCGCAGTAACGCGCGCGCCAAAGTGATGCGTTGCCGCTCACCGCCGGATAGCCGCATTCCGCCATCGCCGACCATCGAATCAAGGCCGCCGGACTGAGACAAAACAAATTCGGCAGATGCTTGTTTCAGTGCGTCAACGAGTTCAGCATCAGTCGCGTCTGCTTTGCCCCATAACAGATTTGAGCGGATGCTATCGTGCAACAACACCGGTGACTGTTCAACATAGGCGACCCTGTCTCGCCAAGCTCTGCGATATGCACCCTCTAATGGGGTGTCATCAATCCGAATGGAGCCGGAATCGGGTTGCAGCAAGCCCATGACTAAATCGGCAAATGTGCTTTTCCCTGATCCGGATTCGCCAAAGACTACCGCGGTAGTGTTGGCTGGGATCGAGACTGTGACATTCCGCAATGACGGTATTTCACGCGCAGAATAGACAAAGGAGACGTCGGAAAAAGTGATCGCCTGTTCCAGATTAAGTATCTGCGCGGCGGCCATGGGCTCGGCATTTCTCTCCGCCTCGTCAATTAGCGCGTTAACCTCTTGCAACGTGGGCAAAGCATGAAGAGCATGATTCCATCCTTGCTGGATCGCGGCCAGCATCGGTGCTAGCCGGATGAAGACCAGCAAAAGCGGCAGCAAGACTGTCAAGGGCATTTGCCAAAGCACTACGGCCACATAGGTCAAGATCGCGAGCAAGACGGAAGCGCCGACTTGGATGATGGCATGTCCTGCTGCAGCGTCGCGTGAATACGACATTTTGGTCTCGCGGACGGCTTCGATAGCTGCAGCGAACCCTGAGTCAAGCAGAGCTTCTTTGCCAAAAATCTTGGCCAATCTGATCGATGACAAGCCTTGCTGCACATGACGGTGCAGATCACGATTGGCGTTGTTTAAAACGCCACCAAAAATCGTCGCACGGCCACGGAATCTCTTCATGAACAACAAGGTGATAGCACCTAACCCGATGGCTATCGCTGTTGTGGGCCATGACAAATATAATGCTGCAATCACATAAGCAGAAAGCATCAATGCGCTGGCTGACAAGTTGATCATCTGGTCAAAGCCAACCCCAACCGACGCTACATTAATTGTCAAAATGGCATTATGATCGGCCGCGCGCTGGTTTGATAACCACCGCCATTCCGCAGCCAAAAGCCCTTTGTAGCATTGCTGCCGTAAACGATCGACAAGCTGGTGCTGCAACTTTGCCCTCATTTGGCCCAGCGTAAAAACGAGCGACGTTCGGATCACAACCAACAAGACGAACATAACGAGCAATAGGGTAAGGCTATTGGGCAGTCCAAGCTGGCCTAACGCATCCTTAGCGATGCCGCCTAAATTGCCCGCGTTCATAGCGGTTAAAAGTGGAACCAGCATAACGATGCCAATACCGTCGGTCATTGCAACTGCCGTCATCAGCAGGGCTAGCAAAACCAATTGCCCCGGCGGCATCCTACGCATTAGGTCGCGCATCGTTGCCTTACTGGAGTGCACTGGACCTTGGTTATCAGTCAAATTTTCAAGCTCCGTGGCGCTGCAACCAAGTTCTCTATCGGCGATCCGAAAGCAAGAACGATAGAGTAAGAAGTGTCAAATCGGATTTTCCGTTGGCCGATGCAAGAGTTGAACCGCGGCCAATCGACAGAGATACACAGCCCGCATTCACAAGGCCCGCATTCAAAGTGACACCGCGCAGTCGCGCATTTCAAATACGATGCCTGAAACATTCTGCTGGCTTGAATGGCAGATTTGCAACTGACGAATAAAACTTGGAATATGATTCGGCCCGCAGCTAGCTTCAACCTATCCCTGCTGCTCTAACTTTAGGATCGCTGGCAATCCGGAAAAGGATCACCGCCAACGTCAGCACCTGTGCCTTCGTCTGCATTGGTTTCTTGAACATCCAGTTCACGGATTTCTGGCTCGATCCAGGTTTCGCGTTTTACAACTTCCGACATATATCCACTCTTACATAAATCTACGCACAGCGCGTGTGCATTCTGCGCGTGTCATAAGGTAATAATATGGTTATGTCTCGGCAAAAATTGTCGGCGACGTCGCTGCAACATGTTCAATCATTTCCGTAGACCGCCGCCCTGCGATGTGTAAATCAATGCGGGATGACGCGTCATGTAAACATCAAGATTGAGCCGTCTAGAGAGCTTACGCCGTCAACAGAACTTGAGCTTTTGCGCGGAGCTGTTGCCCAAAATCCAGCTTCGACCCAACTCAGAATGCGCCTTGCACGGTTGCTAAACTCGTTAGATATGTTTTCTGACAGTATTAAAATGTTAACTGCGCACGCCCCGCTTGGCGATGATTACGGCGTACAAACAGCGTTGATCGCAGCTTATTTTGCCCGCAACGAAGCCGGCGATACTTTAATGGCGTTGCAAGTTGCCGAAAGGGCCTTGTCGCTTGAATTGAATGAAACGCAAAAATCCTATCTGCTGGCAGAATTGGCTAAGGCACATTTGCGCCGAAACGATACTGAAAAGGCACTTTCTTTTTTACGTAAAGCGCTTGAGTTGGATATCTCTAATGTCGCTGCCTTCAAACGCCTTGCAATGGAATTGTTTCGTCAAAACAAACCTCTGCAGGTTATCAAGCTGACCGACGATCTAAAACAAAATGGGATCGGGCATTCCAGACTTTTGGCTGCTCGCACGATGGCCTTTGCCGCGTCTGGAGATTATAAATCGGCACAGCAACTGGCTTGCTATGCAAGTTTCATCTATGAAGGTTTGATTGAAACTCCAGCCGGTTGGTCTGATCTTGCGACCTTCAATGCTGCTCTTGTTTCCGAAATCAACACTAATTCCAGCATACGTTTTGAACGCTATGGCACAGCGTCTGAAAAGACGTGGCGCGTTGAGCATCCCGCAACCGGGACCACCCCCGCAGTCAGAGCCTTACTCGCTGAAATTGCGAGCTTGGCTGAACGTCATGCAGGGACATGTGCGAAACATGATCATTTTTGGACCGATGTCCGTCCACAATCGGCAATATTGCGAAGCTGGTGTGTCATTACAGAAGGCCATGGCTATGAACAATGGCATATGCATCCGCAAGGTTGGATGAGCGGCGGCTATTATGTCGAAGTACCTGATGCGGTGACGAATGGCGATGGGGAAGCTGGCTGTTTAGCATTCGGGCTTCCCTCAGGGCTAATCGGCGAGGTTGCAGCGCACAATTTTGGACAAACACTGGTTCGACCAAAACCTGGGTTACTAACTCTATTTCCATCCCATGTTTATCATCGCACGTTTCCGCATAATGCAGAGGGTCGCCGGATGTGCATCGCCTTTGATATTTGCCCAGCTTAGCATCAGTTTTGTGATCGCCACCAAAGCAAAAATTCTGCTGCGATTGCCGTTAACTGCACCTCATTGGCCTCACTATGATTTGTCGGGCCGCGCGCAGCTACGCTTTCCAAAGCCAGATCAAGCCAATCTAAATCCAACCAATCATCAAGCTCGGCTTTGCGGAATAGGGGAATACGCTGCCGGGCGGCACTTGCTTGGCGTTTGAGCCGAGGAAGGTGATCGGGTGACGCGGGCATGCCGCTGTTACGTAAACGGATCATATCGGGCAAATGCCCATCCATCATGGCACGGCCAATGCCTCGATCTGCACCATTTTCAGTCAACATCTGTATAGGGAATCCGGCAAAAAGCCGCAGCAGCCGGATGTCGCGATAGGGGTGCGTCACGCGAATTGCCCCTGGATAAAATTCATTCTGCAATGTCAGCGCTTTTTCGCTGCCTTTCATATAACCAAATAAGCCATTAGGGTTCATCGAAACGGCGCTGACCGATACATCTGAACAGGCAGCCAAGATCTGCTCTGGTAGTTTAGCCAAGCGGTGAGGCGCCAGTCGGACATGAAAAGGTGTCGTTTCAACCGTGCTGCGTTGAACAAACGGATTGGCACTCAGCATATGCCGTGCAAATGTGCGCAACTGGCGCAATGGGCTGGGCTTTGGCAGTCGCGCAGTGATGCTCATTTCGCCGTAAGTTCCATCAACAATAAGCGTTGCGCCCGCTGCACGTGCGGCAGACTGAAATGTATCAGTCAAACAGTGGCGGTTCGATAAAATAGGTCCGCTACCTCCGGTTAATATGGCATCTTTGGGACGATAGATGTTGTTATCAAAATCAGGGAAGACATGCTGGCTTGCTATTCCTAATGTTCTGGCAACACTGTCTGCAAAGTGCGCTTCGTCGGCAATTCCGCTATCCGGTGGGGAAACAGATGTCAGAGCGAGTAAGTCTGTGCCTGATTCCGAACACAGCCAGGTCAGCAATGATGAATCAAGCCCACCACTAAGCATGGATGCGACTTTGCTGTGGCGTGCTAGCTTTGTCCGCATGATGTGGCGCATCAAAGCCTTTGTTTCCACCACAGCATCTGCGTAACTGCCATGCCACCGCGGTTGTTCGACTAGAGTATGCGCAGTAGTTTTTGTAACAGAACCATCTAGCTGGATAATCGCAGTAGAGCCCGCGCTAAGTTGATATACAGATTTAAGCATTGTTGAATCACCGCGTCCGGCGCGTACAGCAGCACGGCCCATCGGAAACAGCAGGCCCGCCTCATCAACTGTATTGTTGACCCAGTCGAGCCCAGCCAATGCAAACAGATTCGAAGCAACTGCAACCCGGTTGCCCCGAATAGTATAGTGCAAGCGATCACGCTTTGCCGCAGACAGCATCAATGTAAGCGTGCCATTTGATGCCCTATGTAATAACGACCACTCACCTATAAGGACTGAGGGTAGTTCGCCGCCAAAACGCATCAAAGCGGCTTCGGCAAGGGCAGCAGGGCTGCTATTATTCGGCAGACCCAAAGAAGCGGCCAGTGTCCCGGCTTCCTCTACTTCACCGACCAACACTGTGAATCCTAGCGGACTTTCGTTATCGGAAACGGCAAATGGCAGTCGTGGATCATGCCCGGCGACCAGCCATGATCTTGCCTCTGTTGTTCTTGGCAGCCCAAGCAATTCGGTATCCCTGGCCTCAACAGGCGCGCCGTCGAGGTTGAACAGCCCGTAAATCCCGCTCGGCCGTATAGCTTGTGACATCATATTCGCCATCGCCGGGGCATGGCATTGACCACACACAGGTGAAAGCCTTTTTTGTTTCATCGTATCTGCAAGGGCGCTAGGCGAAGATTATGGCCACAGCTTTTGCAATTGATGCACGCCGTGCAATCCGAAAGGCACTGGTGCGTGACAGCTATAATCGCGATCATGTCAGGTTGGTTGACACCGACATCCGGGGCTATGACTGGTTAGTTACAACGCATAACGGTTTGTACGCCGTCAATCTAAAAGGTGCCAAGCTAGTCGCGCATGGTTGGTTTTTTGGCATCTGTCTTTATGGTCCAGACATCTATCTTTTTGAAAATTGTGCTCAGCGAGATCGAACGCTTAAGCTTGGCCGCATTGTTAAAATGACTATGGCCAAGGGGCAGTTATCTGCACCTGATGTGCTGGTAAAAGGCCTTGATGCGAGTTGCCATCAAATCGGAATTGTAAACGAGCTGTTGTGCGTCATCGATACTGCCAACCAAGTGATTTTACGCTATGCGCTCGACGGCAAACCTATTGACGTAAAAACACCGTTTCCCCTTGTTCCAGCGACCGGTAAGACAGGTGCTTATCTCCATATGAACTCGGTCGCACAGATTGGCGACCGCATCGCCATTATGTTACACAATGGTAAGGTTTCACCGGAAAAGTGCAGCGAGCTGGCATGGCTTGATTCTGAATGGCAGCTGTTAGAGCGGGTGACGCTGGATGGCCGTTGTTGCCATGATATTGTTGCAGATGATAGCGGCACGATCTGGTGTTCTGCATCGATGACGGGCGAGCTTCTTACCTCGGATGGGCGCCGGGTAAAAATCGATTTCGACCGAATGACTCGCGGTCTTGCATGTTCTGGGAATGCTATGATCGTCGGCATATCCAGCTTTGGCCCGCGTCAAAACCGTGATGCACTTCCCGGTGCCGTCGTTGTATTGGATGGCGCATTGAACAGGCTTGCTAAAATCGAACTGGGCGGGCCACCAGCCGACATCGTTGCCATTTGAGCTGTTACTGATAGACAGCAATGTTTAGCCGGATGAATGTTAGTGAACGTGAATAATGGTTTTGAGGATCCCGCACATTGAGCTTGAAGGTGAAAAGCAGCTTACACTGGGGCAAGAACTGGACCTGCTGCGCACGGCCCATCTAAAAAGTCCAAGCCCTGCCATTTGCGGGCAGCTGGCCCGTATGTTGTTGATGGATGACCAATTCGAAGAAGCGATTATGTTGCTCGAGTCCATCCCAGAGCGCGGGTATCGCGACCAGATGTTCCTGATCCAAGGGTATATTTCCAGGGAAAGAAACGTCGACAACGAACGTGCTTTAAAGGCTGGAAATCACGCTTTTGCTTTGAGTGAAAATGATATGCAACGCTCAGCAGTTCTTGCTGCACGCGGTAAATGTGAGGCCCGGTTGGGCCATACCGAACTGGCAAAGGTAACGCTTCGTCGTGCGTTGGAGCTTGATCCGCACAACAAAGATGCCTGTAAACGATTGGCGGCGATCCTTTTGGACGAAGGGCGTTCCGATGCTTTGCTAAAGCTGACCGATGAGTTGTTAGAACACGGTGCAGACCATGCGCGTCTTTTCGGCGCACGTGTGCTTGCCTTTGCGCAGGCGGGCGATATTGCATCGGCTCGCACTGCAGAGGGCTTTGATAGTTTGCACCAAAGCGAGCAGCTTCAACCGCCCGAAGGTTGGGCGACGATCAAGGAGTTCAACACAGCGTTGGCTCAAGAGTTGGTCAACCACCCTGCAATGCGGTATGAACGATACGGTAGCGCGTCTGAATTGACCTGGCGTATTGAAAATCCGTCGCGACCGGATACGCCATTGTTCAAAACGCTGATCGCGCAAATCACCAAATCATTGAACAAGCACCTCGCTGCCTTGAAAAAGTCTGACCATAAATGGGCCGCGGCTTGTCCAGAAAACGCTCTGCTTCGTAACTGGTGTGTAATCACCGAAAGCAAGGGTTTTGAAACTTGGCATGTGCATCAATTTGGCTGGCTCAGCGGTGTCTATTACGTCCAGATTCCTGACACGATAGCAAAGGGCAGCGACCACAGTGGATGCTTGGCGTTCGGCCTGCCCGAAGAACTAGTCGGGGCAGAGGCTAGCACGCAATTTGGCGAGCAGATTGTCAGGCCGCAGAGCGGATTGCTTTTGACCTTCCCCTCGCATACTTATCATCGCACTTATGCCCACGGCACGGCCGAAAAGCGGATATGTGTTGCCTTTGATTTGCGACCACAGTGATGGTTGAAAATAGAGTGCACTCACCGATTACGGCACCCGAAGACGATATCAAGCATGTGTTGCTAGACCTGATCTCGACCGCACAGACGGTCACAGGCGATCGACTGAAGTCTTTTGCGGACAAGGACTGGTACGCACTGTGTAAGATAGCAAAACAACACCGTGTTGGACCAATGCTTCACCGCCGCATACAGGCGCTGGAATTGGGTGATGCCGTCCCTGCCGATGTTCTTAACCAATGGGCCAGTGCTTACCGAAAGGCTGCATTGCGGTATCTGGCGTTTCGCAAAACACTGGCTCGTCTGAACGCAATTTTGGAAACAGCAAACATTCCTTTTGCGGCCTTAAAGGGCGCGTGGTTGTCGCAATATGCGTATGATGATCCTGCTTTAAGGCCGTTGCGTGACATAGATATCCTTGTCGAACCAGCAAAGGTTCTATCGGTTTATGCGCTGCTTCAAAAAAACGGCTTTGTCCGCGATTGCGATTCTCCGATGCCGCTGGAGGGTGCTCTGTATGATGCCAAACATCTACCACCTATGCGCTGCATCGAGACAGGGTTGCATTTAGAGGTGCATACGAGACTGCTGACGGTGCCTTTGGGTTCTTCGGCACAGCAAACTTTGGATGATGTCCCGTATTTAATGGCCCGCCGACAGTATCGGGATGGAATACCATATTTGTCGCCAACAGACACGTTGCTGCAC
Organism: Sphingomonadales bacterium; assembly: GCA_013297725.1. Classification (GTDB taxonomy): domain Bacteria; phylum Pseudomonadota; class Alphaproteobacteria; order Sphingomonadales; family Sphingomonadaceae; genus Sphingorhabdus_B. The sequence goes on along the minus strand of JAAFIB010000021.1, from coordinate 24,350 downwards.
CTTATCGTACATGCTGCGTATGATCATCAGTTCAACAACGGCCCACTAACGTTTAGCGATATCGCTGTTTTGCTTGAAAGCGCCGATATCGATTGGCCGATATTTTGGCAGATGGCACAGGCAGGTAACTGGACCCGTGGGTGCATCATGATCCTCGAACTGGCATCCTATTATCATGGTTCCGATGCGTGGCGGGAGTTTTATTCTGGCAGTATTGCTGCACCTTTACCCCATCAACGCGAAAGCGCCGCTTTGTTATCACTTCAGGATTTTGATTACCGTGGATTAATCGGTATAAAAGCTGAGTTCGGTGACGACGCGACTGTGTCTAATAAAGCGCATAGGTTCGTCAAGCGAGCCTTTCCGCCATTGCATCATTTAGCGTCTTTTTCAGGCGCTGCGACGACCAGATATTGGTCGATACTGCAATACCCCCGCTGGCTTATGTATCAGATGAACAGGCTGATTTTTGCCAAGCATGATGCCGGATTGATGCACGATGTTGGTCGGGCCAAGGATGTCAGAAACTGGATGTATGACAAGGCGCCCTAGGGTTCCGATACTGCCTACCACCACCGCAAATAGCTATCGTCACAAGACGTCAAGCTTGGGACCATCCAAATCTGTCCGGCATGACTGTCACCGAAAACGATTTACAAGCTAGCGATCCTGATCAAAGGTAGAGGACAATTTTTATCAGCTATGCAGGAGCTGATCAGGCGCGGGCGGTACGTATTATCCAAGCGATTGACGTGTCGCGAACACAGCTTTGCTGACCAATTTGCTGATGCGTACCCGTCATAGCCTCTTCCACCTCTGGAGGTTAGCGCCGCGCCGCTGATGCAGTTTATTACCTAAAATGTAATTGCCAAATTTCATCACACTAAAGGACGCTAAACAGGCACAGTGATATGTTTTCCGCCAAACACCGCTTGCCAATTTTCAATTTCGGCAACGACGATATCGTCAATCGCATGGGCCAGGCCAGATACGCGTGTATAGGTGATCTCGCTGTCCGGTGCGTTCAGCAAAAAGCCGATCCGCGTTTCCACATCGCTCAGCTTCTCGGCAGTAATTGCCGAGATTGCGGCGAACCGTTCGAAATCACCAAAATAATGCACCCCTGCAAATGCGCCGCCCATTGTCGGGAATAGCACGCCCAAAAACGTGAAAGTCTTTGCAACATCATGGGGCAGAGTGTGCGCAAGCCATCCCATGCCGGCACCGAACTCGATCACAAGATAAATGGCGACAGACAATACCGCGAGCAAAAACAGAAATTCCGATGTGCGGTCAAGATTATGCTGCGCGCGTTTTAGTCTGTCCGCTTTTTCGCGGTGATAGCGGCTTTGCGGAACGACATGGTGGTCGCGCATCAACGCAAGCACACCGCGTAGAAATGCGGGCGTCACTTTCATTCGCGGCAAGCCGATGCTGCGCAATGCGTGGCGCACATAATGTTCGGGCCAGTTCCCGTCTGCGCCGCGGGGCCATCTGCCGGCGGGCCTTGCTGCGCCCAGCAACAGCAAGATTGGCGAATGACGAAAATACTCGGCGATGCGGCGCGTTTCGAACCAGCGTTCGTGCCAGCGCAGGCGCTTTCCCGTGAAAAAGATGGCAACGATCATTGCCAGCAATAAAAATTCAAACGCGGCAAAGCCCCATTTCTGGTCAACCGAAGCAAAGGGCAAATAGGCAATGCCGCCGATGATCGCAAAAGCGGACAGGAAAAAGCTGGCGACCATGCCGCCGCGATAGGCATCTGAAAGCCATGTCGATACTCCATCAGCCCAGGCAAAAGGTTTCAGAACATCCCTTGCGATACGAGCAGGGATCAAAGGGTCAACGCCGGGCAGCGCGGTTGCCGCGGCCAGCATAGGCGCACCGCTTCCACTGGCAATTTGAAGCGGGTGTTCGTAGTTTTGACGCAGGCTTCTAAAAGGCCTCTTTCCGGGTTCGCCAAACAACAATTCGACGCGCCGGTAAGCCTGAAACAACAGGCTGCTTTTGTCGCGCCACTTTTCGTTGCCATGGGCGGTTTGCTTTGTTTCGCCCGATGGTTGCAAAGCGTTTGTGACGACCGCTTTTAGTGCGTCTATAGGTTGAGTGCTTGATGGCCGCTGCGCGATGCCTGCTAGCTCTTCTGCTGCGCGCAGCACATGCCAGCGTTCCGGGTTTCGCGCATCGATCCAGATAACCGGTATGCCGTGTTCCAGCGCTGCCTCTATTGTGTGGCGCGTTCCGCCGATTGCGCCGCGTGTGACACCATCCCAGATGCCGATCAACATGTCGGAATGTTCGACCATAACGCGCGCCGCCATTGCCGCGCGATCAGAACAGATCGCGGCAAACGCTTGTTCTGCTGGCTCGTCATCAGGCGCGGTCAGATGCGCACGGTAAAGTGCTTCTATCTCAATGTCTTGTTCGGCAAGTTCGAACACATTGACCTGATCGGCAATCGCTGTGATTTCAGCGGCACGCTCGGTTGTGACTGCGTCCGATACAGCCGCACCGCTAAGCAAAGCCTCCATATCGCTAACGCTTGATGGTTGGGCGTTGATGGCAAGGTTTAGCGCGCGGCCAAACGGCAAAGGTGCGTGAACCGCCCAATCCTGCGCAATCGCCGCATGCGCTCCCATCAAATCAGTACCGTATGAAAGCAAAGAGTGCAGCCGAATACCCCCCCTTTTCCCGGCATCTGTCGTTTGCACCTCCTGATGCGCCAGCTGCGCAATAATGATAACCAGTTGGCTTAAACTCTCGGCGATACGGTCGTGGTTGGCAGAAAAGACCGGATGGCCGCTGCGATGTCCGGTAATGCCTATATCAAGATATGCCGCAGGATTTGACAAGCCCAGATCGCTCACATCATCGTGTCGCATCGGATCCTCGGCCTTTCCGCGTGTAAACTGCACCATCACTATAAGCGGAACGGGCTTTGTTCAAGCGCGCTATGGTCGCGTGCGGTCTAGTAGGAGATGTCTGAAAATGGTGCCGCTTATAGGATTCGAACCTACGACCCCATCATTACGAATGATGTGCTCTACCAACTGAGCTAAAGCGGCGCGCTGTTAGTGGGCGGCGATTAGCGCCAGCACCGCCCGATTTCAAGCGCAATCACAGATGACCAGCGATGTCCAATTTACCGGCTGTTAACCATCACACGGCATAACGATAGGGGAATGGGCGGGAATTGCCCGAAAACAGGGACCAGTGTTTATGGACACGTATCGGGGATTAGGCCCCTATAACAGTGACGGACAGGACGAACCGGTAGCTTATGCCGCGTTCGATGATGACGTGTCTGTTGAAGCGGAAGCAGCTGAAGACACTGAAGATGCGGGCATCGAAGCACCGCCAGCCTTTGGTAACGACGAGCGCCGAATGCAGGTTCGTGCCTATAACTTTTGGACCGCGCAACTGGCCGAGGGCAACTATCCCAATGTCGAGGAGCTCGACCCCGAAGGCGTTGAAGACTTCCGCGATTACAGCGTATTGCTTGATTTCACATCGGGCATAGAAAATCCATCGATCCAGTTCCTTGGCGAAGCATTGCGTATTGAATGCGGTGTTCCCGCCGAGATCGGCTATCTGGACGAAGTGCCGCCGCGGTCTTTGCTATCGCGGATTACCGACCATTATATGCAGATTATCGCTAACCGCGCGCCCATCGGGTTTGAGGCGGAATTCGTCAATGATCGCGGCGTAAACATCATGTATCGCGGTATATTGCTGCCCTATTCGTCGGACGATGATACCATTGATTTCATCTATGGCGTGATCAACTGGAAAGAAGCCGCGACCGCCGAACTGACATCTGCGTTGCAGATGGAGGTTGAGGACGCGCTGGCCGAATTGCCGCCGCATCGCGAACATGTGCCTGTTTGGGCTGATGGCCCTGCTGGAGATGTGCTGGAGTTGTCCGCAGGCGATGACGCTGATGCTGATGAACTTGAACTTGGTGCCTTTGCGCAAGATGCTTTTGCACACGACGCTTATGCCCAGCAGGATGCCGAGCCATCCGAGGAATCAAACCTTGCCGATTGGCTGGATGTCGCTCGCAGTAGCGCGAATGCCGCATCCGAGGCGGATGTGCGTGGCCGCGATGCGCTGTATCGCGCCATTGGCCGCGCCTATGATTTCTCCCTCGCCGCTGTTCGTTTCCCACAGGATTATGCAGAACTGCTCGCTGATTCAGGGCTAAAGGCCCAAGATCGCGCGCCGATGACGCCGGTGGTAAAGCTGATTTTCGGTGCGGGTTATGACAAAACGCGGTTGACCGAATTTGCCGCCGCATTGGATTATGCGCACCGCAATATCGTGGGGCAGGGCAAGCTTGCCGAGCTGATTTCCGACCATGAAGGCGGGCTGAAAGGCATTGTTCAGGCAGAACGCCGTGCGCGTAAAGTGCAAAAAGGCGGGCATGTCGCACCAGTTGCCGCCGCCGATCCGCGTCCGCGGCTGCGTAGTGCGCGGGCAAAGGATCTGGCAGAGTTCGCACATGGCGCCGAAGAGTTCGTGGTCCTTGTCGCTCGCCGCGATGCTGATGGTAATGTTCAGCTGGTCGGTGCGATGGAGGATGCTGTGCTGACCGATAAGGTGCTGGCAAAAACATTGGTTTAAGCGCCATCGGCAGCACCAACACATCCCACAGGCGCACCATAACCCGTTCAGCCGCCCCATAGCCGCGACAATATTATTTCATCCCCTTGCATCCTTTTTGCAAACCATCACGTTTCTATGTGTGAGGGAAAAACGCAAAAAAGGATTAGGATGATGAAAGCTTTTAAAATCTCTATGATCGCGGGCCTTGCTACAGCGTCGCTGGCGGCTTGCTCGGCGCCGACAGAAACCCCTGCTGCTGACGATGTGATGGTGCAGGATGAAACTGCCGCCGCAGAACCGATGGCAGGCGAGACAAAAGAGGCGAAGAATATCGTCGCTTTGGCTCAGGGTAATGCCGATCTGTCGACATTGGTCGCGGCCGTAACCGCAGCGGGCCTTGGTGAAACACTGTCGGGCACAGGTCCGTTCACAGTGTTTGCGCCAACCAATGCAGCCTTTGCAAAGGTGGATAAGGCAACGCTAGACGGCCTGATGAAGCCAGAGGCAAAGGATAAGCTGGGCGCGATCCTGAAATATCATGTCGTTGCGGGCAATGTGAAGGCCGCCGATGTGGTCAAGATGATCACCGATGGCAAAGGCACCGCGACGATTAAAACCGTTGGTGGCGGCAGCCTGAAAGCCAGCATGGCGGGTGACAAGGTGCAGTTGACCGATGCCAAGGGCGGCAAGTCGACGATCACCGCAACTGACATCGCGGCATCGAACGGCGTGGTCCACACGATCGACACGGTCGTAATGCCATAACGCGGGCACGCGGCAACGCGGCAAGCGCAAAACCATAAATTCGCCCGCGCTGCCCGCTATCCCCCTTGGCAGGCAGTGATGGGATCGAAAGGAACCTCGCCCGGGCAACTGGGCGGGGTTTTTTGTTGCGCCACATCGGCGGAAAGTCACACTAAAGTCTCACCTAAACGGTTTTGGAACGCGGCGAGGACACACCCGTGTTAAATGCAAGTTTACAGCTAGTTTACCAGTAAGGCAGGCTTTGGCTTTCCTACGCAGTGTAGGATTTGTGCGGCGGGCACATTTGTGCCGGAGAATTGGAAATAAGGCGGCAGACGATATCAAAGAACCATTTAGAACAATACAGGAACAAACTCGCAAAGTCAAGCGATATCGGCTTGCCTGTTTTGGGGTTTACGCACCTGTCATCGCAATTCCCGGATTGGTGTGAAATATCTTTTGGCGCATTGCATCCAAAACGACGCCGATTTCGTTCTTGGAAACAGTTTAAAACAGTTTCACATTTTGGAGACATACTATGTTCGGGTCACACATTTGTAAAAGCACCATGCTCTTGCTGGCATCTACATTTGCCGTCGCAACTCCGCTTATCGCTCAAGACCGATACCCGGACGGTTACGTCTTTACGCAGGCGGAGATGGATGAAACCGCCGCCTGTTTTGCAAACCATAAGGGCACGCTGTATCCCTATGCCGGGCTGAACCTGACGCCAGAACAGATCGCAAATTACAACGTCATCACCGAAAGCGTCGGCCAACGCATTGGCAAGATCAACGAGAATACGCCGTTAAAGCAGGCGACCAATGGCGGCTTGGCCATGTATGTGCGCGACGGCGTATCGGATAAAAAAGCAAGAGAAGCGAGTGATGCGATAACCGCGGTACAGCATCTGCCGACCGCAGAACAGATACGTTTGCTGACCGCCAGCCACGGCCAATATGCAGTGTTCGAATATGGCAGCTATTCCGATTATTCCGAAGCACAGATAGCGGCCAGCAATGTTCTGGGCCAGGAATGGGAAAGCCGGATGGCGGCGATGATGACGCCTGCGCAACAAACCAAATTTCGCAGCAATTTGGCGAGTGTAAAAGCCTATATGGCATGCGAAAAAGCCAGCCCGCCGTCGACCTATAGCATCACATGGTTCATGGGTAATTTTGGCGATGAAGGACCAAAATTTTAGTGCCTTGATCTTGTTGAGTTGCGGCGGCGCATTTTCTAGGGTGCCGCCGCACTCAGCAGTGCCGCATTAATCCAAGGCTTGCCTACAAAGCCCAGCGCCGCCATCGCGCAGACTACACATAGACTTTGCGCACCCGCGCACTCGCCAGCCAAACCGGTTGACCTTCGGTCGCCTTCGGCCCCGCCCGCGCGCTGAACGTTACGCCGGGGCTGGTCAGCCAATGGGAACGCGGAGAGAAACGCCCGAGCGGCGCAGCGCTCAAGCTGCTGACTTTGATGGAGAAGAAGGGGATGATGGCGGTCGCTTGAGGGGTGCTAGTGGTATAGTGTATCAAGGATTTTTATGATTCTAAGATAGTCTAAGCAAGCAATGACGACACCTCATCCTCAATCGCTCGCCTACAATAGGATTCGAGATCGGATATCAAATTTCGTTCAGACGATTTGAGCTTGTGCTTTCCATGATGCAGAATTCCAGAACGCACACCATAAATCTTTTTAAATTTCTGAAGAATTTCATGCCTTTCGCCATGATTCTTTCCGATTAGATAGGCCAAGCGATTACCTAGAATTTCTCCTAGGCTGGCTTTTGATCGGTCCGCATGCTCACCCAAGAGAATTTCAAGAGTGGTCATCAACCGAATATATCTTAGTGTCTGATCACGCCCTTTGTGGCTGTCAAAAAACCATTTGGCAGCAAGCATAATTGTTTGTGAATTTTCTGCCGAGAAAACATCAGATATCTTCTTTATTGCAGATCGCAGCCATGGAATACGGTTTTCTTCGGGATAAGTATCTGCAAATTGAAATGATATAAGATGCTGCAGCGCTTCTTTTGATTCGTCGTCCAAATCAAATCGAGTGAAATATTCCCAATTATCACCAACAGCTTGGTGAACCTTCCACTCAAATTTAATTTTCTCTTTGTCATAGCGCACTCGATGATTAAATAGCCTCATAGCTAATCCGAGACCTACAAAGCTTTGCAAAGTGAAGGCGCATTGTTCGGCAACCGAACCGCTGCCATAAATACTCACATACCCCTCTCGTTCTTGCGTGAAAAAAGCTCTATCGTCTTTCCACTTCGGATCACCGCCAATTAGACCTAAGAGTCCGCCCGATTTAAGAACGCTGTTTCTCTTTGGGTTAGGATGGAAAAGAGGAAAACGATCAGCAAGAAACAAATCGGATTTCACAACATGGCAACATTCGCCAACCTGCTGTGAAGCACCTTCGATCACGTCAAGAGGGAGGGCGTCTGGCGGAAATTCAATAGCAAAAGAATACTTCCACGGCAGTGACGTAAACTGGGTAATCAGCCATTCGGCGACTTCTTCGGCGTCGCCAAACACACCGGATTCCAAAAGTTTTTCTTTGTCTGCTTCCGCTAGATAATCTCGTTCGTCTCTCAATCGCGAACTCAAAATACTAAAAACAAAATTCGCAAAAGGTCTTTCTTCGATAATTTCAACCAACGTGTCGTGCAATTGCCCATTTTGAGGCAGCGCCTCATCCGCTTTGTATGCTGCAACGAAACCACTCGAGGCATCCAAAAATTTTCCTTTATCCACCGATACGACAGGCAATCCCTCAAGGAGAGCGGCTTTTACCGCAGCAATTGCATTTGGATTTATGTCGATTGCCATGCGTGCCCAGTGATAGTAGGTTTGTTCTTAGATAATCAATCAGTCATTTATCTAGCCTTTGCCAACATCGGCTTCAAATAATACCCGGTGTAACTCGCGGCCACCTTCACCACATCTTCTGGCGTCCCCTCCGCCACAATCTCGCCGCCCTTTACGCTGGAATTACAGTGACAGTTTACTTAACCCCCAAACTCCAAGCGGGGCGGGGCGAAAACTACCGCAAAGCCGGGGACACGCAACCGTTGACCTGCGGTCGCCTTCGGCTCGACAGGCTCAGGACAGGCTTGATGCGGGGCTTGGCTTTTCTGATGGCTAGTAAGCCTAACCCCGCATCAAGTGCGGGGCGACGTGAAGGGTAGGGGTAGCAAGGCATGACTGGGGAAAGACGGATGACGAGTTTAAGACGGCGAACGGCAAAACCTTCTCTTCTTCGTGGCTTCGTGTGAAATAATCTGGCGAGGCGATATGGCAGTGCGCAACCTCACCGGTAGCACCCCCTCTCCAACTTCGCCTAAGTCGCTACGCGCCTAAGGCTGTGTATCCTTTGTGGCTTCGCCACGCCTGCGGCTCCCCTTAAGGGGAGAGGGAAAGGAGAGAGGGGTATCCTGTCCCTTACGTTCGTCATGCTGAACTTGATTCAGCATAACACGCAATGTCTGTTTGTTATCCTGAAACAAGTTCAGGATGACGAATTGAGGGGGGCAGAGGAGAGGGGTTGGCGCTACTTCGCCTTCGCCAACATCGGTGCAAGATAATGCCCGGTGTAACTCGCCGCGACTTTCACCACATCTTCGGGCGTACCCTCGGCGACAATCTCGCCGCCCTTGACGCCGCCTTCGGGGCCGAGATCGACAATCCAGTCCGCGGTTTTGATGACGTCCAGATTATGTTCGATCACCACCACGCTGTTGCCCTGTTCAACAAGGCGGTGCAGCACTTCCAACAATTTGCGCACATCTTCAAAATGCAGGCCGGTTGTGGGTTCGTCCAAGATATACAGCGTCTGTCCGGTTGAACGGCGCGCGAGTTCTTTGGCGAGTTTCACGCGTTGCGCCTCGCCGCCCGACAGCGTTGTGGCCTGTTGCCCGACCTTGACATAGCCGAGACCTACCTCGGCCAGCATCGCCATTTTGTCGCGGATCGGAGGCACCGCTTTGAACACCTCGACCGCATCTTCGACGGTCATGTCGAGGACATCAGCGATGCTCAGCCCCTTCCATTTCACCTCCAACGTTTCGCGGTTATAGCGTTTGCCGTTGCATTCTTCGCAGGTGACATAGACATCGGGTAGGAAGTGCATTTCGATTTTGATCAGGCCGTCGCCGCTGCATGTTTCGCAGCGTCCGCCCTTTACGTTGAAGCTAAACCTGCCGGGTTTATAGCCGCGCGCCGCGCTTTCCGGCAGGTTTGCGAACCAGTCGCGGATATTGGTGAACGCGCCGGTATAGGTCGCAGGGTTGCTGCGCGGGGTGCGGCCGATGGGCGATTGGTCGATGTCGATCACCTTGTCGCAATGCTCAAGGCCGGTGACCTTGTCATGCGCGCCCGCAATGACACGCGCCCCGTTCAGGCTGCGTGCGGCGGCGGCATACAGCGTGTCGATGGTAAAGCTGGATTTGCCCGAACCCGATACGCCGGTGATGCAACAAAATGTGCCAAGGGGGATCGACGCGGTGACGTTTTTCAAATTGTTCGCGCGCGCGCCGTGGACGGTCAGTTTTTTCTTATTGCCTTTGCGTCGTGTTTTCGGGACCGCGATTTCGCGGGTGCCGTTCAGATAATCGGCGGTGAGCGATTTGGCTTTCAGAATTTGTTTCAGCGTCCCTTCGGCCATCACTGTGCCGCCGTGAACGCCCGCGCCGGGGCCAAGGTCGACTACCCAATCGGCAGTGCGAATGGCATCTTCGTCATGCTCGACCACGATCACAGTGTTGCCCAAATCGCGCAGGCGGCGCAGCGTCGCGAGCAGGCGGTCGTTATCCTTTTGGTGCAGGCCGATGCTGGGTTCATCGAGCACATAGAGCACACCGGACAAGCCGGAACCGATTTGCGACGCGAGGCGGATGCGCTGACTTTCGCCTCCCGACAAAGTGCCACTGGTCCGATCAAGGTTCAGGTAATCAAGGCCAACATTGTTGAGGAAGCCAAGCCGTTCGTTGATTTCTTTCAAGATAGCTTTGGCGATCTGGCTTTGCGTGGCGGTGAGTTTTTCATCAACGCTGGAAAACCATTCCAACGCATCGGCAACGCTCATCCGTGTGGGCCCGGCGATGTCTGTGCCAGCGATCTTCACCGAAAGTGCTTCGGGCTTCAACCGTGCGCCGTGGCAGGTTTCGCATGGCTGTGACGTTTGGAACTTGGCCAGTTCCTCGCGCATCCACGCGCTATCGGTTTGCAGCAAACGGCGGTGCAGATTGCCGATCACGCCCTCAAACGCTTTGCGCACCGTATATTCTTTGCGCCCGTCTTTGAACGTCAGCTCGACCGGCATGCCGCCGGTGCCATGCAGGATAATCAGCCGCTGGTCAGGCTGTAATTCGTTCCACGGCGTTTCGAGGTTAAAGTCATATGCTTTGGCAAGGCTGGACAGCACTTGCATATAATATGGGCTAGGCGGATTCGATTTCGCCCATGGTACAACCGCACCCTTTTTCAACGACAGCGCCTCATTTGGCACCACAAGCTGCGGGTCAAATTCCAACCGCTCACCCAGACCGTCGCAATCGGGACAAGCGCCTTGCGGGGCGTTGAACGAGAACAGGCGGGGCGCAATTTCGGCGATGGTAAAGCCGGAGACAGGGCAAGCGAATTTCTCGCTAAACACGATGCGGTTGGGCGGCAGGCCTGTGCCTTTCATCGCGCCGCCGGTGACATTTGCTGACACATTGCCGGTTGGCGTAACATCCTGTGCAGTAAAGGTCGCACGCGCTTCCGCAACACCGGTTGGTGCGGCCATCGCCTCTGCCACTGTGCCATCCGCCAGATCAACAAACGCCAAGCCATCAGCCAGCTTTAACGCTTGTTCAAACGAGTCCGCCAAGCGCGTCTGGATATCGTCCTTCACTACGATGCGGTCGACCACAACCTCGATGTCGTGCTTGTATTTCTTGTCGAGCACTGGCGCTTCATCAATGGCGTAAAATTCGCCGTCGATGCGCACGCGGGTGAAGCCGTCTTTCTGCCACTGCGCCAGCTCTTTACGATATTCGCCTTTGCGGCCCTGCACCACAGGCGCGAGCAGATAGGCACGCGTTCCCTCTGCCAATTGCATCACCCGGTCGACCATCTGCGTCACGGTCTGTGCAGTAATCGGCAGGCCCGTTGCGGGCGAATAGGGCACGCCGACACGCGCCCATAACAGCCGCATATAATCATAGATTTCGGTGACAGTGGCAACGGTCGAGCGCGGATTGCGTGAGGTAGTTTTCTGTTCGATGCTGATCGCAGGGCTCAGCCCCTCAATATGTTCAACATCGGGTTTCTGCATCATCTCAAGGAACTGTCGAGCATAAGCGGACAGCGATTCCACATAGCGGCGCTGCCCCTCGGCATAGATCGTGTCGAACGCCAGCGACGATTTGCCGCTGCCCGACAGGCCAGTAATCACAATCAACTGATCGCGCGGCAGATCGATATCGATCCCTTTAAGATTATGCTCGCGCGCACCGCGCACTTTGATGTGAGTTAAAGACATAATGGGGAGACTTGTTCCATATTTGTTCATCACGCGCAAGAGGGCGCGTTACTTGTCCAGCGTGTGGCCCGAGGGGGCGGAGATTTCAAGTGAGGGTTTTTATGGGGGGTGTGATTTGGGTCACGGGTGGGGGCGTCAAGGATTGGTTATTCCAATGCCGAAGGGGCAAGACAATGACTAAATACACTGACACAGTTTCAGCTGAATGTGAGATCAAAGCAGTATTTGCCATCGATGTGCTTGATAAAATTCACATGCTTCTGATCGAGCATATCTCGACGGATAACGACCTCAACTTCTGCGGTATTGGTCCCCAGAAATGTGCAATTTTGCAAGACTGGGTCAACATGCAGCGTGCAGAATCAGGCAAGCCACCGCTTACAGACGACCAGAAAATTACTCCATCCACGACGATTCAGCAGGTCATCGATTATGTTTGTTAAATCCTCTAAGATGGCTTTAGCTTTTTCCATTTCTGTCATTATTTGCGCACCAGTCTTTGCGGATGACGCAGAAAAAAAGAGTCAGTTTGAGATTGCTTTGACGCAGGAAAGCGCACCTGATTCTAAACCTTGGGAGGACCCAGCTCGGCTAAGCTATTCGATAATTAAAGGTACGCCTGATGAAGCCAGCATTCAAGCCAATCTTGAGCTTGGTTTCAATCTGACTGAGCCCGATCTTACAAAATTAGAAGGACGCAAGCGCACGCTGGGTAGCTATTTTCGTTATCAGCGTGAGACCGGCGGCGATAAGCAGAATAACCTCGAATTTGGTGCGAAATTCAACGTTGGATATGACATTATAGCTCTGCTCGGTATTCCATCAGAATTTGACCTAACAAACGTTACGCCGGAAAAGCGTAGACGTCTTGCAGAAATTGCAGATCAACGCGGAGATCATACTGATATCGCTTACGAATTATCGACCGGTTACGCTCGTACCAGCTCCTATCCGGATATAGACAAGGCTCCCTGCATAACGACACCTGCATTACCACAGTGCGCGGCGCAAACGAAGGAATCGATAAGATCGAGTTTTGCGGCAACCCTCTTTAACGGCAATCTAGAGAATCGGCTTGGGAACTCACTAGCCTTTTCGATTGCACCAAAGCTCGGCTTGGATCATGATTTACTGCTAAACAATCCTCTCGATTTAATAACAGGGCTTGGAGTCAAAGGCGGTTATCTATCTGCAACAGGAGGGATCGCTATCGTATTTACACCAAGCTTCATCAATCCTGGATGGGAAATCAAGGCGGCTAGCCAATTTAGGTATAAGCTGGATGCTTCGTCAACGCGTTCGCCAACTTTGGAAAGCTTCGCAGAGAAGTTTGAAGTCTCCGGAACATATTACTTTGTGCGCCCAGCTAAGCCTAACAAAAAGGACTGGCGTGCGGGGCTCGGACTAACGTTTTCGGCTGGCGGCGATCCTCTCACGGGCAAACCTGACGAAAAAAAACTTGTCGTTGCTTTTCGCCTCGGGAGATACTGATATCTTCTTACGGTATCCATCCAACCACGCCCCCTTCCCAACCCCCTAAGGTTCGCGCTATCTTAACGCCATGCGATCGGTAGTTAGATTCGGGATGACCCTTGCGGCCTTTATCGTGGTGATGCCCGTAATGGCATCCCCCGCCATTGCCCAAACCGATATCGTGTTTGCGCCCGGTACTGGCTCTGGTGAGCCGGTTATGTCTGGCCCAGTGTCTCGGCCTGTAGTGGCCCCTAAACCTTTGTTGTCTTGTACCGACTTTACCTCCGCCCGCGCGCGGTTGGATAGTGCTTACCCGTCTGAGAATTCCCCTAACGTTATCCCTTCCGCTGCTTCTGAGGCAGTTTTGGCCGCAGCACCTGCGGACGGTAGCGTGGTCAACCCGCCTCCGGCAACTCCGCCTTCTGCCAGCCGGCTGGACAAGGTGCTGCTCGATACTGCGCTGGATAGCTATGACCGCCACATTTGCACCAAAAGCCAGGGCCGCGGCTTTGGTCCATCAGAAATCGTTATTGTCGATTTTGCTAAGCCTTCGTCACAGCCGCGGCTTTATGCGGTGGATTTGGTCAGCGGGCAGGGGCTCGATACGCCGGTGCTGGTGGCGCATGGCGTCGGTTCTGACCCTGATGATGATGGCATCGCGCAGCGGTTTAGCAATGTGTATAACAGCCTTGCGTCTTCGTTGGGCGCGGCGCGCGGGGGTGAGTTGTATACGGGCATGAACGGCCTGTCGCTGCGGCTCGATGGATTGGACCCAAGCAATAGCAGCATGCGGGTGCGCGATATTGTCGCGCATAGTTATCAGCCCGAACGGCGGCGCTATTTCAACGCAAGTCTGGTGCAAGTGCGCGGCGGAAAGCCGGGGATGAGCGAGGGCTGTATCGTCGTTGCACCGCATTTGCGCGAATGGCTGTTCAGCATTTTACGCGATGGCGGGTTTATGTTCGCGGGGCTTGGCGGGGATCGGGCGAAGGAGATGCCAAAGCCGGTGGTTGTCAGCGAGGCGGCGATTGGCGAGGTGGTGTTTGTGCCGGGGACCGGGGATTAGGGCTAGTTTGTGAGGCTTTAGTTCCGTTCCAGATATGAAACCTCACCCTTACCGTCACCCCGTGCTTGACACGGGGTTTGGCTTTTTATTCATCCTCAAATTCGCCAAGTAGCCCAGCCCCGTGTCAAGCACGGGGCGACGTATTTTTTCTAGTCGATGTTATTGAACGTTAAGCTCTTACCCAAGCAACCTGGTCGCCATCGCGCGCACTTCATCGGCCATATCGGGGCGTGACAAAGCGACCGCCAGATTGGCCTCAATATACCCAGCCTTTGACCCGCAATCATAGCGCGCACCGTCAAAGGTTACGGCATGGAAAGGCTGGCTGCCGATCATCTGTGCCATTGCATCAGTCAGCTGGATTTCGCCGCCTGCGCCTTTTTCCTGCGCTGCTAGCACCCGCATAACTTCGGGTTGCAGGATATAGCGGCCCGATATGATCAGGTTTGATGGAGCAGCCTCAACCGCTGGTTTTTCAACCAGCCCGCGCACCTCGGTAAGCTTGCCGTCTGTGCTGCCAGGATCGATAACGCCATAGCTGGAAACCTGTTCCTTCGGGACTTCCAACACGCTGAGCAAATTGCCGCCGACGCGGTTATATTCGGCGACCATTTGCGCCATGCATCCGGGGCTGCCGTGCATGAATTCATCGGGCAAAAAGATCGCAAAGGGCTCATCACCCACAATGTCGCGCGCGCACCAAATGGCGTGGCCAAGGCCCATTGGCTCTTGTTGCCGCACATAGGCGCAGTTGCCGGGGCCAAGGCGCGTTGGTTCCAGAACCGATATGTCTTTGCCGCGATCGAGCATCGTGCGTTCCAGTTCAAACGCGATGTCGAAATGGTCCTCAATCGCACTTTTGCCGCGACCGGTGACAAAGATCATCTGTTCGATGCCCGCCTCGCGTGCCTCGTCAACCGCATATTGGATCAGCGGGCTGTCAACGACCGGCAGCATTTCTTTCGGGATCGCTTTGGTCGCAGGCAAAAAGCGCGTGCCAAGGCCAGCGACAGGAAACACAGCTTTACGAATAGGTTTATGCGCCATGTTTCGTCTCATAATGGAACATGGTTAATTGTCTATGACGCTAACCTGTTGGCAAATCCCTTTTTCAGCTTGGCAAGTTTCGGGGGGATTACGGCGAGGCAATAGGGATTGCGTTGGCCTTCACCGGCCCAATATTCCTGATGATAATCCTCGGCAGGATACCATGTTGCTGGCCCCTCGATCGTGGTAACAATCGGTGCGGGCCAATCGGGCTGGGCGCGGGTGATGCCGGCCTGTGCCTCTGCGCGCTGCGCATCATTCAGCGGGAATATGGCAGAACGATACTGCGTACCGATGTCACCGCCCTGACGGTTCAGCTGGGTCGGATCATGCGTTGCAAAGAATATGTCGAGCAGATCGGCATAGCTGATGACGCTCTCGTCAAATGTAATGCGGATCGCCTCGGCATGGCCGGTGTCACCGCCGCACACTTGTTTATAGGTCGGGTCGACAACATGCCCGCCGAGATAACCGCTTTCAACGCCAGACACGCCTTGGAGTTGGCCAAACACAGCCTCTGTGCACCAGAAACATCCGCCTGCAAAAATTGCTTCAGCCATATACTATCCTTATGCTGCTATAGCTTTCGCTGCTTCGCGCTTTTCTTCGCGGCCGCGAACAACCAACAGATACATGGCGGGCGTAACGATGCGCGACAAGAGGGTGGACGAAATAAGTCCGCCGATCAGGACAATTGCGAGCGGCCCGTAAAGGCTGCCGCCGAACAAAGCGAGTGGCAGCAGCCCGCCGATGGCCGTTACCGAGGTGAGTAGCACTGGCAGGAAGCGGACTTCGCCTGCTTGTTCAATCGCTTCGCGCAGGCCAAGCCCGCGTGCGCGCAACTGGCTGGTGAAATCGACCAGCAGGATCGAGTTTTTAATCTCGATCCCGATCAAAGCGACAAAGCCTATGACGGCAAGGAAGGACATATTGTTGCCGGTGACAAGCAATCCGATCAGCCCGCCAAAAGTACCCAGCGGTATAACCCCGGCGACCACCAAAGCCTCACGAAACTCGCCAAATTCGGCGACCAGAATACCAAAGATAATGAACAACGCGATCAGGACGATGGGGCCAAAGCCGCTGAAAGTTTCGCGGACTTTTTCGGCTTCGCCGCCGACGCGGATTGAATAGCCCACTGGCAGCTTCAACTTATCAAGCCTTGCTTGTGCGTCTTGCGCGACTTTGCCGGTTGCTGCGCCGGGTTTAAGCTGAGCGGTAATTTCAACAACACGTTCCAGATTGCGCCGTTTGATCAGCGGCGGAACCGAAACAAGCTGCGGATCGGTAATCTCTGACAGCGAAACTGGTGCCCCGGTGCGCGTTGGCACATAGATCGAATCCAGCGCCGATACCGGTTGCGTGTTGTCCAGCGGCAGCCGCACAGTAACAGGATAGCTATCACCCTCGCTGTCACGGAACAGCCCGGCGCGTTCGCCAGACAAAGCAAGGCGGATGGTCCTGCGCGGCGAGCCAGACGGGATATCCAGCAATGCCGCCTTGGCATCGTCAATCCGCATATCAAGGTCGATCCGGTCAGTCGCCACGGGATTGACCACATCGCGCGTGCCCGGTGTATCGTGCAATACTGCCTGCATCTTTGCCGCCAATTGTTTCAGCACCGGCAGTTCAGGACCAACAACGCGGAACTCGATCGGCGCATTGATCGGCGCGCCGTTCTGAAACAGGATCAGTTTGATACGGGCACCGCTGATCCCGTCAAATTGCTTGCGTAGCCGGTCAACCATCCGGTTGCTTTCCTCACCGCTCCATTTATCCATGATCGCTAGCACTTCGCCCGATGTGCTGGTTTCTGCGCTGTCGAACACATTATAGAATACCGACGGGTTATGCCGCCCGACATTTTCAGCGCGGATTTTTATTGCGGGTTCTTTTGCAAGGATGTTTGCAACCTGGCGAACGATGCGGCCAGTTCCGTCAAGGCTGGTTCCCTGTTCAGCATCAATCTGTACGCGGAAATAGCTGGCATCGGCATTGGGGAACAGGCCAAAGCCGAGCACAGGGATGAGAGCAAAAGCCGACAGCGTCAGTGCCAGCGCACCCCAGACAAAGCGGCGCGGCATTTCCAGTGCCTTGTGTAGAATAGGGCGGTAGAAATGGTCGATATTGCTCATCAACCACCGCAGCACCGGATTGCCATGTTCATCAGCGTCGCGTTTTAACAAGCGGCTGGCCAGAAACGGGATGATCGTCAGCGAAATGATCAGCGATGCGACAACAGTGAAGATGATCGTCGCGATAAAGCTTTGGGTGAACTTTCCTGCACCCTCTGGCAGGAAGAGCATCGGGAAAAAGGCGAACACCAATACGCCGGTTGAACCGAGCACAGCGACGCGGATTTCCTCGGTTCCATCGATTGCCGCCTGAATGCGGTCTTTGCCCATGCGCAAATGGCGCGCGATGTTTTCGATCACAACGATGCTGTCATCGACAAGCAGGCCTAGCGAGAGAATGAAACCTGCAACGACCAGCTGGCTAAGATTATAGCCCGCAGCATAAACCGCCAGCAGCCCCGATGCGAGTGACAGCGGGATGGATACCATCACGATGGCAGCGGCGCGCCAGCCCAGCGGCAGCAGCGTCAGCATCACCAGCCCCAGCGCCAAAGCAAAATCGCGCGCCAGTTCTTGCAGGCGTTTGGTGATGTCGCGGCTCTGGTCAAACTGGGTGATGATCTGGATATCAGGCGGCAGAAATTTTTTCTGCACAGCGATTTCGGCCATCAGGACTTTGGCAAGTTTTGTGGCGTCGGTTCCGGCTTTTTGGTTTGCGGTGATCCAGACCGCCCGTTTGCCGTTGTGGTACAAATGGTTGCGTGGTTCTTCGGCGCCCCATGCGACCGTGGCAACGTCACCCACCCGAACTAAGCTGCCATCGTTTGAGCGTAATGGCAGCGCGCGCACGGCATCTATAGTTTTGAACGCGCCGCCTGCCTCGACATTAAACCGGCGGTTTCCGCTGACAACAGCACCGCTTGATACATCCGACCCGCCAAGCCGCACCGCATCGGCAATGGCGCTCGCCGGGATGCGCAGTTCCGAAAGGCGGGCAACATCGATGGCGACGGTCACTTCGGGTTGGCTAAGGCCGTAAACATCGGATTCGCGAACATCGGCATAGCGCGATAACGCCTCGCTGATATCCACCCCGTATTTTTCCATGCGCCGCCAGCTTGCGGTTTCGCTGACTAATGCGAATTGCAGAACAGAGGCGTTGGTGGTGCGCATTTTTTTGAAATCAAGCCGCGCCAATTCAGCGGGCAGGCGGCTGCGGATCGCAGTGATCTCGCGTACAGTATCGTTGAAGTAACGATCAGGATCGCCGGACCAGTCAAACTCGGCGCGAATGACGGTGCTGCCATCGACGCTGGTGGAGACGATCTCTTTAACATCCTCAAGCCCTTGCACGATTTCTTCGATCGGCTTGGCAACGGTTTGTTCCATTTCCGAGGCATCTGCCCCCGGCTGGACCGCAGTGATCGCCACGACAGGCAGGGGGAAGTGCGGATCAACCGCACGCGGCACAGAGGTAAATGCTGAATAGCCCAAAGCGATCAACAGCGCGAATAACACCAAGGTGAGTTGCCAGCGGCGGATCGAGAATTCGGTAAAATCCATGCGCTGATTATGCCAGACCGCTTAACGCGTGACCGCGATCGGCCGGACCTTTGCGCCGGTACGCAACTTTTCTCCGCCGGATACAACAATGCTGTCGCCCGGTTGCAGTCCGCCAGAGATGATGATGAAGTCATCCATCACCCGTTCAATCATAACATTGCGTGTTTCGACGCGACTGGTTTTGGCATCGACAACATAGACCAGCCCCTCGCCAGTACGGACGCCGAACAAAGCACTTGCCGGTATCTGCATTGCGCCATCATTGGCGGCGGGCAGTTTGATGCTGGCGGTGCCGATTTGCCCTGCGCGAAGCTTTGCCTGTGCGGGCAAGCGAAACAAAACCGTAAACGCACCGGTAGCTGCGTTCGCTTGTCCCTCTATTTCGGAAATGGTCGCGGTGATTGGGCCGCCCTCAACTGCATCCAGCGTGATTTCCGCTGTCATACCAGCCCGCAATTGCGACGCATCGCGGCCCGTAACGGGCACGCGAAAGATAAAGCCCTGATCGGCTTGGCCCAGAATTACAGCTGCCATCCCTGCGGCAACAACCTGACCTGGTTCGACATTGCGGGCAAGGATCGTGCCGCTTGATGGAGCATATAGCTGCGATGTGCCTGTGGCAAAACGGGCTTGCGATACCCGCGCGCCCGCCGCTTTGGCAGCGGTATCGGCGGATTCATACCGCGCCTTTGTCACCCAGCCTTCTTTGTAAAGTTCCGCAATGCGGGCAAATTCGGATTGGGCCCGTGCGCGTTCAGCCTCAGCCACGCTAAGGTCTGCGCCAACAATCGTCGTGTCGAGTGCGGCAAGCAGCGCGCCGCGTTTGACGTTATCGCCCTCGTTAAAACGTACCGCCGATACTTTGCCGGATGTAGTAAAGCCCAATGGCGTTTCGCGGCGATAACGAACTGTGCCAACGACACTTAACGTACGCAGCATATTTCCGGTTTGAACCGCCACTGTTTGAACAGGAAAAATCTCTTCGGCCGGTATGGCTTTTTTGGTTTCCTGCCCATTGCATGCAGAAAGCGAAAGCCCCGCTGCAGAAAGCACCAGTATGATTAGTTTATCCGCCCGACTTTTCACGTTGCGCCCATTGCTCCACTCCGCCGAAAATGGTGTTAGGCCAAACATTGGTGGATGGAAACTGCCGATTGCATTCCGCAACGCAATTTATTGTGCCTTTCTAAAGGCGGATAGCAATGGCGGGTCGCGTCGTCCGTTTTGGGCGAGGGTTTTTGCGATGACATCCATTTCCGCCTTGATCGTCGCCATGCGTTTCTTCCAGCCCGGATAACGGAACAGGCCTACGCACGATTTAGGCCCGCATCTTTGCCAAAACTGCAGCGCGCCTTGTGGATCATAGCCTGCATTGGTCAACAGCCAAACCGACAGACGGTCCGCCTCTAATTCGGTTGCAGTGATGGATTTGCTTTTACGGGTTTCAGCCGATCCGGTTGGATGACCAAGCAGGTTGTGGGCCAGCTCGTGCGCCGCAACCGCCGCCAGTTCATCGTCACTTCCGACAAAATCGATAAGCGCAGAGGTGATGCGGACGCGATCACCATCCGCTCCGCCTTCAATTTTGTTACTGGCATCAACCCAGAAATAGCTCGCGCAAACGGGCTTTAGCTGGAACAATAATTCGCGTGTCTCTGTTCCGCGTTTGACCCGCAAAGGCGCCAAATCACTTGGCCCCCACACATCGTCCAAAAATTTGCGCACAGTCTCAAGCCGCTCGACGCTGGGCTTCTTGCTCAGGGTGAAGCTTGCAACGTCACGATTGCCAATGCGGATTAAACCATCGCCGGCCTTAACGCCTTGGGTTTCAGCATCGCCGCCCGCAACGACCGATGCGACCTCCACTGGTTGCGTGAAACCGAATGCAGACTTGGCTGCGTCGGCATCAGGATACTGCGCGATATCGTGAAGTACCCAGCCGGGATTATGCCCCATTTTATGGCTGCAGAACGCGGCGTTGGCATTGGCGAGCCGGTGGCCGATCACAGCCAGTCTTGCATCTTGGGCCGCAATCGCACGATAGGCCGCAACAGTCTCTGCCTTTGGAGCGGCAACGACGGGCGCAGTAATCAACGCAAAGATCAGGACAAACCATTTCATCGTACAGCAGCCCTTAGCAGACGGTCGTTGATCGCGACACCTAGGCCTTGGTCCGTAATCGGAGCAACAGCGATGGCCAGCCGGTCGCTAGCATCGGCGCGGTGCAATGCGGCGAACAGATTAGCTGCCGCTTCTGCTAAGTTGCCACTGGCAGATAGATTTTCATCGCCAGCTATTGCCGCAAAGCCGATGTGCCACTCGCCTGAAGTC
Organism: Sphingomonadales bacterium; assembly: GCA_013297725.1. Lineage (GTDB taxonomy): Bacteria > Pseudomonadota > Alphaproteobacteria > Sphingomonadales > Sphingomonadaceae > Sphingorhabdus_B. The sequence goes on along the minus strand of JAAFIB010000021.1, from coordinate 2,903 downwards.
GCCGTTGCTGCATTCAACCGCACAGGCTTTGCAGGGGCGTAATGACTTGCAAGCTGCCCTGGAGCTTCGATCCCTTTGCCACTTTGGCCGAGTGGAGGCGTACCAAGCACAGCCTGTATCTGTGCAGCGGTTATCGGGCCGGGACGCAGGATTTGCCAACCATCGGCACGCACAGCAACGATGGTCGATTCAAGTCCCGACCGGCATGCGCCTGCATCAATGATCAAAGGCACCGCATCGCCAAGGCTAGCCGCGACATGCGCTGCTGTCGTCGGGCTGATCCCGCCTGATCGGTTCGCTGATGGTGCAGCAACGACAAGCCCGCTAGCCAGCAGCAGTGCGTGCATTATAGGATGCGCCGGACAGCGCAATGCGATTGTGCCCAAACCTGCGGTCACAGCAGGGGCGATTTTTGCATCGTCCTTCACTGGCAAAACCAGCGTTAATGGGCCGGGCCAAAACCTGTCTGCAAGTGCAGCGGCAACATCATCAAAATGCGCGATAGCCTCTGCGGCTTCGGTATCGGGCACATGCACAATCAGCGGATTGAAATCTGGCCGGCCTTTAGCGGCATAGATTTTTGCCACAGCATTCGCATTGCTGGCGTCCGCTGCAAGGCCATACACCGTCTCGGTTGGAACAGCGACGATGCCGCCGTTACGCAAATGCGTTGCGGCCTCTGCTACAGCAAGTGCATCTGCCGGAAGAATCCGGCCTTTACCTTGGGGATTTGAGCCTAGCATCATCCCGCGCTATAGGCGGCGCAAGAATTTTGAAACAGGATTTTCTCCCATGAGCTTTGTTGCCCCCACTCAAGAACAATTGTTTGTGCTCCGCCACGTCACAAACATAGACGAACTGGCAGCGCATCCACGCTTTGCTGATGCAACGCCCGATATGGTGGAGGCGATTGTCGAGGGGCTGGGGCAGTTCGCACAAGACCAGTTTGCGCCGCTAAACCGCATTGGCGACACTGTCGGTGCGCGCTTGCTTGATGGCCGCGTGGTAATGCCCGATGGCTATAAAGCTGCCTATCAGGCCTTTGTCGACAATGGCTGGGCGTCGATCAACGCGCCGGTCGAACATGGCGGGCAGGGGCTACCTTATGCACTGGCCACCGTCGCGCTCGATTCGCTGGGCAGTGCCAATATGGCCTTTGCTTTGTGTCCGTTGTTGTCATTGGGGGCAGTGGAGGCTTTGCATCATCATGGTTCGGATGCGCAAAAAGCCGCCTATCTGCCAAAGCTATCCAGCGGCGAATGGTCAGGGACAATGAACCTGACCGAGCCTCAGGCGGGTTCCGACGTCGGTGCGTTGAAGGCGACTGCTACACCGCGCGGCGATGGCACGTTCCAGATTAAGGGGCAGAAAATCTATATCAGCTTTGGCGATCATGACATGGCATCTAACATCGTCCATCTCGTGCTTGCCCGAACCCCGGGTGCGCCCGAGGGAACAAAGGGCATCTCGCTGTTTCTTGTTCCCAAATACCGGCTGAATGCGGATGGTTCGGCTGGGGTAGAGCAGGATATCCAGACTGTTTCGATCGAACACAAAATGGGTATCAATGCCTCGCCCACATGCGTGCTGGCCTTTGGCGAAGAAGGCGATTGCGTTGGCGAATTGATCGGCCCCGAATTCGGCGGCATGCGCGCTATGTTCACAATGATGAATAATGCGCGGTTGAACGTCGGCCTACAAGGCGTGCAGATTGCCGAGGGCGCAACGCAAAAGGCAATCTGGTTTGCGCAAGAACGCGTCCAGTCTGCGCGCGTTGGCGGCCCGTCGCGTGATCCCGTGGCGATTATCGAACACCCTGATGTGCGGCGGATGTTGCTTAGGATGAAGGCAGGGACGCAAGCGATCCGTGCGCTTTCTTATTATGCCGCCGGGCAAGTGGACCGCGCGACATTGGGCATTGAAGGCGCTCAGGAAATGGTCGAGCTATTGACACCGCTTGCAAAAGCTTACGGCACTGACATGGGCGAACAGATCGCGTCGCTTGGCATTCAGATCCATGGCGGCATGGGCTTTGTCGAGGAAACAGGCGCAGCGCAATACTACCGTGATGTGCGGATTACGCAGATTTACGAAGGCACAAATGGCATTCAGGCCGCGGACCTTGTCGGCCGCAAATTGGGGTTGCGCGGCGGCGATGCGATCCGCGAACATCTGGCGCAGATCGGTGCAGAGGCGGGCGAGCATGCCGGACTGAAATCACTGGCGGGGGCGTGTGCCGAGGTCACGGAGTATATGCTGGCCGCGCCCGTCGATGACCGGCTGGCAGGCAGCTATGCGTATATGACGATGATGTCCGTTGCGACCAGCGGTTGGCTGATGGCCAAACAATTGCGCGCAGCAGAGGCAGCGGGCGATAGTCCGTTCCTAAAGGCAAAGATTGTGGCCTGCCGTTATTATCTGGGCGTGATGGTTCCCGAGGCGCTGGCGCTGGCGGGTAGCGCGATGGCGGGCTCGGATTTGCTTTATGAACTGGACGCTGAGGGGCTTGCGGCTTGAGTGACGATACGCTCCGCCGCATCGCCGACGCCCTAGAACGGCTAGCACCACCTGCTGTTGCGACAGCCGATTTAGCGACGCACCCTGCCTATCACTGGGATGGCAAGGAACTGTCGGCCGTCACCCGCTTTGCGCCGTTGCCGCTGGTGCTAATAGTCGGTGTTGACCGGCAAAAGGCGGACATCCTGACCAATAGCCAGCGTCTTTCCCAGGGCCATGCCGCCCACGACGTGCTGCTGTGGGGTGCGCGGGGCATGGGGAAGTCGGCGTTGGTCAAATCGGTGGTTGCCGCATTGCAGGCAGATGCGCAGCCATTGGCATTGGTTGAAAGCACAGCGGACCAATTGGCCAGTCTGCCGTCATTGTTCCACACACTCGCCGATGCC
>JAAFIB010000020.1 GCA_013297725.1 Sphingomonadales bacterium | reverse complement strand
GCATAAGCCGCTTTCCACACACTATTTTCATGCTAGAAAACTGTATCTGATCCCAAGTTATTTTGGGTGTGATCTGTAAGGGGACTGGCATGATGCATAGACTGTTGATTTCGGCCGCAGCACTGACCGCGGCATTCGCGTTTTCCAGCCCCGCCAGCGCCAGCACAGATTCGACCTGTTATCCCGATTGGAAGGTCGTACACACGTCGATGGATGGATGCAGCGGCATGGCGTTTTTGTCGCCCGGCAACGATACCCGGATCAATTTGTTGATGCTGTTGGCGGATCGCCACGGCGATGTCGGTATCTCTCGCGCGACAAGCTATGACGCGATGGATCGGCGCGGCGATGCGCAGCCATTTAATTATGGATTGTTTTCGAGTGCTCTTGGTCAAGCACCGCCTGAAGACGAGTATCGCGGGTTTTCTGATGGTCGGTGTATCAGCAACGAAAGCGGGCAGAATGCATTTGAGGCAGCTTTGGTTGCCGCAAAACAAAAGCTGCCGGCTAACGAGGTTGCGCGCCTAGTTATAGCGCGGAAAGCGTTGCAGCCCGGATGCGGCGATGGCGAACCAACACGGCCGGTTGTTGAAGCAGAGCTGACAGGCATATCATCCCAGGCTGGCAAAGACTTTGCCGGATATCTTGTCGCCGCTGCATCCTTTTATGACGGCGATTTTGCCGGCGCGCGTCAGGCTTTCCAGTCGCTTTCCACTGGGAAGACGGCTTGGCCGAAAGAAGCGGCTTTATATATGTTGGGCCGTGTCGAGCTGAACCTTGCGATGGAAAGCGCGTTCGACGATTATGGTTCTCCGGCCGAAAATCCCGACAACAGCAGCGAACTTAATGCTGCAGAGCTTGCCTTCAAAAACTATATAAAGGCTTATCCGCAGGGTAGCTATGCGGTCTCGGCCAGCGGGCTTTTACGCAAAGTATATTGGCTTGCCAAAGCGGATGACAAGTTGCTTGCCGAATATGTTGCCGCTTTCAAACGCAAGAACCTGAACGGCAGTAACGTGTCGCTAGCCGATCTTGTGCAAGAAATGGACGTAAAGCTGGGCGATAGGCTTCAGCCTTCGAAAGTTAGCGATCCCTACATCCTCGCCATGGCCAATCTGCGTGCGATGCGCAGCTATGATGATCCTGATAGCAAGCCAATTACGCGCGCTCAGATTGAAGCGCAGCGTGCGCGCTTTGCTGGGCAGGAAACGCTGTACAACTATCTGCTCGCCGCACATGCGTTTTATGTGTCTAAAGATCCGGATGCGGCGCTGAATATGCTGCCAGCAGATCCCGGCGGTAACGGCTATCTGTCATATAGTCTGCGTGCGCTTACTGCTTTGGCGCTTGATGCCAAAAATGATCCCAAAGCGCGTGCGTCTTTATTGTCTGTTTTGGAAAGCAGCAAAAGGCCGTTCCAACGCGGGTCGATGGAGTTGGCGCTTGCGATGCATGATGAACGCAACAACGGCTTAGAGCGGGTGTTTGCAGCGGATTCGGCGGTTAAGGATCCTGAAATCCGCGAAATGCTGTTGCGCTATACAGCAGGGCCAAAGCTGTTGCGGGCGCAGGCGGTTGCAACGACAGCGTCAAAGCAGGAACGCCAAGTGGCGCTTTATACTCTGTTGTATAAAAACCTGACACGCGGGGCGTATAAGGATTTCCTGCGCGATCAGGCATTGATCCCTCCGGGCACAAAGCCGATGCCAAAAGACGATTATTCTACTCCTATTTATACCAACATCGGCATCTTCAAATGGGCTGGAGTTCAGGAAGGCTTTGCCTGTCCGTCACTCGCCACGCTGGCAACGGCGCTGGGTGGTGCGCCAAAGGATGCGCCGTCGTTGATGTGTCTGGCCGAATTTGCACGCACCAATGGCTTTGATAGCGGCGCTAGCTGGCCGGACTTGCCGCAGTCACTGGATATGCAGCCGGAAAAGGATGAGCTTGGCGGCACAGCATCGATGTTCCCCGGCAAGCGCTTTTCGCGGCTGGAAATCTATAAGGGTGTGATTGCCGATCCGGCGGCGCCTGCATCCAGCAAAGCCTATGCGCTGTATCGTGCTGTCTATTGCTATGGCCCGTCGGGTTATAACAGCTGCGGCGGAACCGAAGTGCCAAAGGAACAGCGCCGGGCTTGGTATAATCAGTTGAAGAAAACCTATCCGGCATCACCCTGGGCGGTGAAACTGAAATATTATTGGTGAGGGGTTTCTGGAGTTTGCATGCGCCAATTGCTGCGGCGCTGACTCTGCTGGCGCTTCTCACCGCCTGCACCCGCGAAGCGCCACCGGTCGATGCTGCGGACTATGATGCATTCTGGCTATGGGCGGGGGTAAAGCCGCAACCCGTTCTGGATAAAGCCAAAACGATCTATATTCTTGAAGGCGAAGTTCGCGCCAGCCCGCAACCCCGCATAGACCGATTGCGCGGCGGTACACCCCGGGTGAAACATGCCGATGTCTGGTTGGTTTACCGCGTCGAGACAATCAAATGGGGGCCGGATGTCGCGCGGCAAATTACATCGGACCTTAATCGTTGGAAAAAAGCAGGCAGCCGCACTGTCGGCGTGCAGATAGATTTTGACGCCGCAACGCGCGGGCTAGATGGATATGCGGCATTCCTAAAAACACTGCGCGCGCAACTGCCCGCCGATACTAGACTCGGCATCACCGGCCTGATGGATTGGAGCAGCCGCGCTGATCCCGGCGGGCTAAAAGCGATTGCGGGCATCGTCGATGAGATTATCATTCAAACCTATCAAGGCCGCAAAACGATCCCGGGCTATGCAGGCTATCTGGAACAATTGGACCGGTTGGATGTGCCGTATAAACTCGGGCTGGTGCAGGGCGGTGAGTGGTCTGCGCCGAAAGCGCTGGCGTCTGACAAGCAGTTCAAAGGCTATGTTGTTTTCCTGTTGAATCCCGATCCGCAGTAGCGCGGGGGTTAATTGGTTGCTATACGCAACTGAATTGAGAGAGACGAAGGAGCGATACCATGGCAGTCAGCCTGAACGTCAACGGTAAGCCGGTTAATGTAACGGCAGAGCCCGACACGCCCTTGTTGTGGGTGTTACGCGAGGAACTGGCGCTAACTGGAACCAAATTTGGCTGCGGCGTTGCTGCGTGCGGCGCGTGCAGTGTGCATGTGAATGGAGAGATTACCCGTTCTTGCAGCATCGCGGTTGCCGATGTTGCTGGCAAATCGGTCACAACGATTGAGGGGCTGAAATCCGCCGATGGCACGCTGCATAAAGTGCAACAGGCGTGGATTGACGCGCAGGTTCCGCAATGCGGATATTGCCAATCGGGTCAGATTATGGCGGCAGTAGCGTTGATCCAAAAGACAGGCAGCCCAAGCGATGCACAGATTGACGAGGCGATGACCAACATCTGCCGCTGCGGCACATATCCGCGCATCCGCAAAGCTATAGTATCGGCCACGGGCCGTGCGGCTGCCGCTGTTAAGGGAGACGCATGATGGCTGATAATCCCAACCCAAATCTTGACGCGGAAACCCCTGCCACCCCGCCCAAGAAAAAGGGCGTAAAGCGGCGGGCCTTTTTGATCGGTAGCGCACTGCTTGCAGGCGGCGGCGCGTTTGGGCTGTATTGGGGCGACAGCTCTGCTCGCTCTCGTGCAAAGGCGCTGACCGAAACCGGTAAAGACCACAACTTCCTCAGCTGGATGAAAATCGGTGAGGATGACCGCGTCACAGTTTACTCTCCGCATATCGATTTTGGACAGGGTTCGCACACCGGCCTTGCGCAGATGCTGGCGGATGAACTGGATGCCGATTGGAGCAAAGTGAGGGTTGAGCAAGCACCTGCTGATTCAGCCTTTGCCAATACGCCTTTGGGGCGTGGCTTCCTTGCCGAAGTTTCCGGCGCGCCCGGTGTGATCAATGCTTTGCCAACCGCGATTATTTCCATGATTACCCGTTCTATGCCGTTGCAGATTACCGGCGGATCGTCGGCTTTGCGCTTTACTGGCCAGGTTGGAATGCGGACAGTGGGTGCTGCGGTGCGGCTGGCCTTGATTGAAGAAGCTGCAGCGCGATTGGGCGTACCAGCGAATGAACTGACCACAGCCGACAGCAAAGTCAGTCATGCTAAATCGGGCAAATCGTTGCGCTATGGCGAACTGGCTGCGGGTGCTGCTGGGCGATCGTTGGAAAGCTCGCCAAAGCTGAAAGATCGCAAAGACTATAAACTGATCGGCAAGCCAATTGCCCGCGCCGATATTCCGGCAAAGGTCGATGGCAGTGCTGTGTACGGCATTGATTTCAAACTGCCGAACATGCGCGTTGCCACCATATCCGCAGCACCGGTGCGTGGCGGTAAATTGCTGTCGGTGGATGAAAAACCTGCAATGGCAGTCAGCGGTGTCGAGAAAGTCGTAAGGCTTGATGATGCCGTGATTGTCGTCGCCAAAGGATATTGGCAGGCGCTGAAAGGCTTGCAGGCTTTGGCGCCCAAATTCTCCGATGGCGGTCATTCTGGCGTTTCCACTGCCTCGATTTATGCAGCGCAAGATGCTTTGCGTAAAGCAGGTAAGCCCGACAATGAAGGCGGCGAAGGTGATGTTGATGCAGCCTTTGGCGCGGCGGGCGCAAAGCTGATCGAGGCGGATTACCGTGTGCCATTCCTTCACCATGCGATGATGGAGCCCTTTGCTCTGACGGCACAGTTTAAGGGCGGCAAGCTCGAATTCTGGGGCGGGCTGCAGGATCCGCTTTCGGCGCGGGTGCGGGCGGCAAAGGCTGCGGATATTGATGTCGATGACGTTGTATTTCACCCGATGATTATGGGCGGCGGTTTTGGCCGGCGCTTCCCGGATGTGACCGAGATTATCGATCAGGTCGCGATCCTCGCCAAGCAGGTTCCCTATCCGGTAAAGCTGATCTGGAGCCGCGAAGAAGAAGTGCAGCACGGCACATACCGCCCGCAATCCTCTGCGCATTTGAAAGCTGCGCTGGATAAAAATGGCAAGATCGCCGCGTGGCGCACAGATTATGTGCAAAGCGGCGATGCAGAGGCGGAAACTAGCTTTATCTATGCGATCCCGGCAACATCGCGGCGGCATTTCAATTATCAATCGAACCAGATTGACGGGCCATGGCGTTCAGTCAATTCAACCCAGATCGGCTTTTACAATGAAAGCTTTATGGATGAATTGGCGCTCGCATCGGGGCAGGACGCATACCAGTTCCGCCGCAAGCATCTGCCCGAAGGATCGCGTTACCAAAAGGTGCTGGACGAAGTTGCGAAACGTTCAGGCTGGGGTAGCGAATTGCCCAAGGGTGTCGGGCGCGGCATCGCAATCGTTGAAAGCTTTGGCACCATCGTTGCCGAAGTTGTCGAGGCGACTACGAAAGATGACGGCAGCCCGAAATTGCTAAAGGCATGGGCCGTTGTCGATTGCGGCACTACAGTGAATCCGTTGAATGCCGAGGCTCAGATTTCGGGCGGTATGATCATGGGGCTATCGTCGGCCATTGGCGAAGCGATCAATATCGACAAAGGCGCGGTCGTCGAAAGCAATCTGGCGGATTACCAAATCCTGAAACTTGCCGATGCACCGCCGATGATTGATGTCCACTTTATCGAGAGCGGCGCAAAGATGGGCGGCATCGGCGAACCCGGCGTGCCGCCTGCATCGGCTGCGCTTGCCAATGCGCTGTTCGCCGCCACCGGCAAACGCATTCGCACGTTGCCGATGTTGACGCAGGCTAAAGCCTGATCGCACTTGCCAGCATGATGGCGCTTGGCTAGCGGCAAGGGCGTAACTGTTCTTGCCGAAAGCTGTTTCCATGACCGTCTCGATCTCTGAAGCTGACATCATCGAAAGCGTCGCCGACGCGCTGCAATATATCAGCTATTTTCACCCGATGGATTACATCCGCGCACTGGGCGAGGCGTATGAGAATGAGCAAGGGCCAGCGGCGAAGGACGCGATCGCCCAAATCCTGACCAACAGCCGGATGTGCGCAGAGGGCCACCGGCCGATCTGCCAGGACACCGGCATCGTTACTGTCATCGTCAAATGGGGGCAGGGCTGTGTGCTGGATTCGCACCGGTCACTGCAAGAGGTGATCGATGAAGGCGTGCGCCGTGCCTATCTGCATCCCGAAAACAAACTGCGCGCCTCGATCCTTGCGGACCCTGCTTTCACGCGCGTGAATACAAAGGATAACACGCCGTCGGTCGTGCATCTTGAGATGGTTCCGGGTGACACCGTGACGTTTGATGTCGCGGCCAAGGGCGGCGGCAGCGAGAACAAGACCAAGTTCAAGATGATGAACCCGTCGGATAACATCGTCGATTGGGTGCTGGAAATGCTGCCGCAAATGGGCGCGGGCTGGTGTCCGCCGGGGATGCTCGGCATCGGCATTGGTGGCACGGCAGAAAAAGCGATGGTGATGGCTAAGGAAAGCCTGATGGGCGCGATTGATATGGGCGCGTTAAAGGCACGCGGGGCGCAGAACGATATTGAACGCCTGCGTATAGAGATTTTTGATAAGGTCAATGCGCTGGGTATCGGTGCGCAAGGGCTCGGCGGATTGTCCACGATCCTTGATGTAAAGATCATGGATTTCCCTACACATGCTGCGTCAAAACCTGTGGCGATGATCCCCAATTGCGCCGCGACCCGCCATGCACATTTCACGTTAAAGGGTGCAGGACCAGTATTCCTTGAAACCCCCAATCTGGACGATTGGCCAAAGGTTGAATGGAAACCCGATAGTGCGGCGATCCGCGTTGATCTGGACAGGTTGACGGCGGCAGATGTTGCAGGCTGGAAAGCGGGCGACCGTTTGTTGCTCAATGGCAAGATGCTGACCGGCCGCGATGCTGCGCACAAACGCATTGCTGATATGCTGGCCAAGGGTGAGGAACTGCCCGTCAGCTTCAAGGGCCGGATGATCTATTATGTCGGCCCGGTTGATCCAGTCGGCGAAGAAATCGTCGGTCCCGCTGGCCCCACCACCGCGACCCGCATGGACAAGTTCATGGACATGATGCTGGAACAAGGCTTGCTAGGCTGTGTCGGCAAAGCGGAACGCGGGCCAGCGGCGACACAAGCCATTGCCAAGCACAAAAGCGCGTATCTGATGGCGGTTGGCGGCGCGGCCTATCTTGTAGCCCGCGCGATCAAGGGCAGTAAAGTCGTTGGCTTTGCGGACCTAGGCATGGAGGCGATCTACGAGTTTGAGGTGCAGGATTTCCCGGTGACTGTCGCGGTGGATAGCAGCGGCGAGAATGTGCACACTACGGCACCCTTGGTGTGGAAGAAGAAGATTGCTGAGGAAGGGTTGTTGGAGGACGTTTGATTGAAATAGGCGCTTTGTCCACAGTCCTCTCCCCAACAAAAAGCATAACCTATTGGACAGATGTTTTGATGTGCATATGGGAAGTGTTCACCTGATTTCGGGGAACACAAATGAAAAGCAAAAAATTCAATAAGCTATGGCTGCTGGCTCCTCTTCTCCTCGGCGATGAAACTCAATGGTTCAAAGAACGGAGCCAAAATAATCGTCGAGCAAGGCTGCGATTGAAGAGGCAACGGCGTAGTCAATCTTCCTCGTTGTCGCTGGCTGCTGCGCTTGGTTCAAACCCTGCGTAAATGACAGGTAAGCTAAAAAACATCTGTGCAAACCACATCAGCCAGTAACCGCCAGATACACCTGTCAATTTGATGTCCACAAAGTCACCGACTAGCATCAACAGGAACAGCACCACGACCATCGCAATTCCTGTTGTTCGATAGGCTTTGCCCATGACGCGCTGGTTTACGGCGCGCTCGTATTCGTCAATATCGTCAAATTGAATGGCCTCTTTGCCAAGCCAGATCGAACGGGCAAAGGGTGTAATCGACAGCATCACGATAGCGATACTGAGGAATGTAAACTGCGACAGCGGTTCCTTGTCGGCCCATAGGTCGGATCGAACGGTTGAAAACAGACATTGCACGAGAACCAGAAAGTTCAAGAATACTAAGCCCCATGCGATCCAGCGCCACACGGGCCCTGATCGGCTTTGTAATTGCTCGCTTATGGTTTTTTGTTGTGTCATCAATTTTCTCCTGATCGCCGCAGGGCTGCCGCGACGCTTTCAAATGGTTCGAATGAAAAGAGCATTTCCACCGGCACGTCGAAAATCGCAGCAATCTTCATACCGAGCTCAAGGCTCGGTTTGTAATCGCCGCGTTCCAAATATCCGATGGTTTGCGGGTTCACCTCTACTGCCTCCGCAAGCTCCTTGCGGGTCATCCCTCGTTCGGCACGGAAAACGGCGATTCGGTTGTGAATTTCAGTATTCATGCAATTCATATGCACGATTTGTTGTGTTAACACAACAAAAATATGCTGATATGCGTTAAAAGCCTAAATGATCAGCGAGCAAAGCACCGTTCCCAGAGGCGAAAGGATTGACGATACGTAAGCCGTCAATCTCTAGCCCATCGTGCATATCTTCCGAGAGAAATATGCTCGCTCCGGACCGCCGGACGACAGTTAAAATCAGGGCGTCGAAATAGGATAGCTTCATCTGTTCGGCCAGCATCGCGGCATCGGTTACATCTGATACGGTTGTCTGGGGGCATTCGAAAACTTCGAGATAATCCTGAACCTGTCCGATTGCGTCGAGGGGCGCAATTTTGAGCTTAGATTTGCATACATTCAGGAACTCGCCGAGCACTTGCACCGGAATTATTCCGCCTAAAAGTCCCGTCTGGCGCACAATGCTCTCAGCCACTTGGTGGCGATTATGACTGTCATTTGCTTGCTGCGCATAAACCAATATATTCGTATCAAACGCAATCAACGACCGGTCCGCTCTTCATAGGTTGCGGGCCCGGATAGACCGGGAATACCGCGCTCCATTCGCTCAACCATCCGTTCATAAGCCGCGCGGAATTTGGGATCATCCATCCGGTTTTTACGCTTGGGCCGAATTTCGGCGATCACTTCGCCATTTTTGGTGATGTCGAGCGTCTCGCCTGCCTGCACTTTTGCAAAGGCGGCGGATGCATTTTTGTTAAACTCACGGATCGACATAACGCCCATGGCGCATACTCCAAATTGTTGCAACTGTTGCAACATAGCTTATGACTAAACGCCAAACAAGATCAAAGACCGGAAGTTAAGGAGAGACCAATGCCCGAAATCATCCTACATCACTACGAAACCTCACCTTTTGCTGAGCTGATCCGCGTTGCTTTGGGGGTCAAGCAGCTGCGTTGGCGCTCCGTCATCATCCCTAATATGATGCCGAAGCCGCAGTTGGTAGAACTGACCGGCGGCTATGCGCGCACGCCGGTGCTGCAGATTGACGCTGAAATTTACTGCGATACTGCCGCGATCATGGATGCGCTTGAGGCTTTGCACCCTAGCCCCAGCCTATACCCCGCACCGCTTGGCCAGTTGCACCGGATGATCGCTGGTTGGGCAGGAGCAGGTCAATTCGGCGCACATGTGGGTGCCGCGATGCGCAGCATTCCTCCGGGCGTTCTGGCGCCGGGATTTGCCGAAGATCGTAAGCGGCGCTTTGTTGGGTTCGATTTCGATCAGATGCCTGTGGTCGCACCGCATCTGGAAACGCAAGTGACGGCCAATGCCGATTGGCTGGAACAGACGTTAAACGATGGCCGCGCCTTTATTGGTGGTGATGCGCCGGGTCATGGCGATCTGGCACTTTATATGAACCTTTGGTTTTTGACAGCGATGCCCTTTGCCAAGGAATTTGCTGATGGCATCTTTGCACGGCCCGCATTGGCGGCGTGGTTTGGGCGTGTCCGTGCCATTGGCCATGGCGAGGTGATCGAATCGAATGCCGATGAAGCAATTGCCGTTGCCGCCGCCGCCACACCTGCCGATATTTCAGGGCCGGTCGAGGTGGGGCAGACTGTTGGTCATCCTGTCAGGATAAAGACCGAAACTTCGGGCGATGATCCGGTCGCGGGTGCGCTGTTACGCTGCGAATCCGGTGGTATCACCATCCGCCGCGAAGGCGCACAGGCTGGACCGGTCAATGTCCACTTTCCCCGCATTGGCCAAATTGTCATTGCGGGGTAATTGGGGCGGGGTAATTGGATAGTGTAGGCTTACTGTCCCTGCTGCGCGCGCATCTGCGCCTCTAGCTGGGCTTGCAGTTCTGGCGGTAGGCCGCCCTGCGGGCCACCCGGTGCACCCCCTTGAGGTGCTGCGCCGCCTTGCTTTTTCTGCATGGCTTCTTGTTGCTTTTGCATCGCCTCTACTTCGGCGCGTGAACGGAAATCGAGCAGCTCAACCTCGAAAATCAAGGTCGCATTGGGTTCAAATGCGGGCTGGCCGGTTTGCGGATTTTGTGGCGGATTTTCGCCATAACCAAGCTTGCCGGGAATCCAGATTTTGTAGTTCCCGCCAACCTGCATCTTTTTCAACGCTTCGCTGAAACCGGGAACAACACTGCTGACAGGAAAAGGCGCTTGTTCATTCTGGTCAAAAACGGTGCCGTCGCGTAGCGTGCCTTTATATTTGACCAGCGCAATATCATCATCGGTCGGCGATTTGCCTTCGCCGCCTTTAATCGTCAGAATTTGCAAACCCGATTTGGTTGTGACCACGCCTTTTTCACCAGCATTGTCTGCCAAAAAGGAATCGTCGCTGGCGTATTCGCTGCGGATTGAGGACGTTCCCAAATAGGCCAGCGCACCGCCTGCCAAAATAACCGCACTGATGCCGACCCAGAATTTGGCAATCGACCCTTTTTTTATAGGCTGGATGGGAACAGTGGTAACGGACATATATTTTTCCTCATTTCATTCGGACGATCATCGCACCGGCCCTCTCCCCCACCCGACCACCCAAACATTTTAGGGTCATGAGTGGTCGGGTGGGGGAGAGGGCCAGTGCGGACTAATTAAAACATAACGCTCTTTAGCGGAACGCAGGACAAAAAAAAGAGCGCCCATGTCGGACGCTCCCTCTTTTTCGCATTAGCCGAAAAGGCAAAGCCTATTTCGCGCCATCACGTTCTTGTTGCTTACGCTCCATCTTGCGAGCGCGGCGGACAGCAGCAGCTTTTTCACGAGCGCGCTTTTCCGATGGCTTTTCAAAATGCCGACGCAATTTCATTTCGCGATAAACGCCTTCGCGCTGCAATTTCTTTTTCAGTGCGCGCAGCGCCTGATCAACATTGTTTTCGCGAACCATAATTTGCATAAAAAACCCACACTCCGCATTCTTGCCGGCTTAGTATCAATCGATACCCTAACGCCCATGATTTGGTAAAAAAGAAAAGCGCCGCAAAGGCTGCAGCGTCAACGATGCTGGCCCCTAAAGAGCTTTGGTGGGAAATTCAAGCCTGAATCTGGCCAAATGGCGATGTATTATGGCTACGTGTTATTGCATCTGGCCGCTTCGCTCGGCATAGCACAGCCCAATGACAAAGCTGACCGTAAATGATCGTCCCGTCGAGTATAAGATGGACTCGGCCACACCGCTGTTATGGGCGCTGCGCGACGCATCCAATCTGACCGGAACGAAATTCGGCTGCGGGCAGGGTGATTGCGGTGCGTGCATAGTCTATATCGACGGAGAAGCGCTGAAATCCTGCATGGTTACGCTTGCCGAGGCTGAGGGGCGCTTTGTCACCACCATTGAAAAACTGTCGGTTGATCGCAGCCATCCGTTGCAACAAGCCTTTGTTGCCGCTGGCGCTGTGCAATGCGGATTTTGCACACCGGGCATGATTATGGCAGCGGCGGCATTGTTAAAACGTAACGCTAATCCCACCGATGCCGATATCGACGAAGCGATCGCGAATATCTGTCGTTGCGGCGTTTATCCCCGTGTTCGCGATGCTGTGCAAAGGGCGGCGCGGGTCATGCGGCGCGAATCGATTCTGGCTGCCGTTCCGCCGCCGGGGATCACACCAGAGGATGCCGCAGCAGCCGTCCCTGCGATCAAAGTTCGCAAAGGCGATTAAGCCTCGGCCAATGCAGCGATCGCTAAGATAGCTGTCATGCCCCCTAGACCCAGCGATAAATGCCATCGCAGCCGCATCCAGCCGCTTGGCAATTCTATATGCCGCACAATCTGTCTGTCGATTAAGGGCGATGCGATAAGTCCGGCAGCAAGGATCATTAACGACGGCCCCGGCCAATCCCAGCCCCATGTCCATGGCAGAAATGTCATAAGCGCGATCAGGCTGGGGGCAATCGCTGCGGCATAGATCCAGCGCGGGGCGGCAGGGTTCAGCATTGCCATTGCCCACCATAGACCGCCCAGAAAGCTAAAGATGATTGCGGCATAACCAAAGCCACCTGCGCTCGCGATCCAGCGCAGGTTACTGCCGTCGAGCAGTAGGAACACAGCGAATGCTTGTGGCAGTAATCCGGCATAGCCAAGCTGAAGCGCCGTTGGTGCCAAAGGAGGTAGCTTCTGGGTCATCGAAATTCTTTAGGCGGCGGTTTTGTTTGGCCCAACACAAGCAAACCGCTGTAGTGTGCAGGTGCGTTGCCAGAGCTATGCAGTTTTAATGCCCAAACAGCTTATCCTTATTCTCGGCGATCAACTGACGCCCGATATCTCGTCATTGCAAGATGCAGACCCAGCCAGTTCCATCGTGCTGATTGCAGAGGTTATGGCCGAGGCAAGCTATGTTCGGCATCATAAAAAGAAGATCGCATTTCTGTTTTCCGCGATGCGGCATTTCGCCGATGAGCTGCGCGCGGCGGGTTGGATGGTTGAATATACCCGGCTGGATGATCCCGAAAACAGCGGGTCATTGGTCGGCGAAGTTTTCAGAGTTGCAGCCCAGAATGGAGCAACATCAGTGCGCGTCACCGAGCCCGGCGAGTGGCGCTTGTTGGATGAATTACAGGGGCTGGATGCGGCCTTTGCTGTCGAGATTTTGCCCGATGACCGCTTCATCGCCAGCCATAAAGAATTTGAAGACTGGGCCGAGGGTCGCAAAGCGTTGCGCATGGAGTATTTCTATCGCGATATGCGGCGCAAGACAGACATTCTGATGGATGGCGATAAGCCGACTGGCGGCCAATGGAATTTCGATCACGATAATCGCAAGCCCGCCGCCCGCGATCTGATGATGCCGCAACCCTTGCGCTTTACGCCGGACGCAATCACGCAGGATGTGCTTGATCTGGTCGAGGCGCGCTTTGCCGATAATTTTGGCACGCTGAACCCCTTTCGGTTCGGGGCGACCCGCGCCGATGCAGAGGCAGCGTTCGCGCATTTCCTGAAAACCGCACTGCCGCAATTTGGGGACTATCAAGATGCAATGCTGGCGGCGGAGAAGTTCCTCTATCACGCGGTTGTGGGGCTATATCTCAATTGCGGGCTGCTGAATCCGCTGACGATCTGCCGCGCTGCAGAGGCGGAATATGATGCGGGCCGTGCGCCGCTGAATGCCGTTGAGGGCTTTATCCGTCAGATTATCGGCTGGCGCGAATATGTGCGCGGTATCTATTGGCGAGAGGGGCCGGACTATGTCCGCCGCAATGCGCTGGGTGCGACGCGGGCGCTGCCATCATTCTATTGGGATGCGAAAACCGACATGGCCTGTGTGCGGTCGTGCGTCGAACAGACCCGGGACGAGGCCTATGCGCATCATATCCAGCGGTTAATGGTTACGGGTAATTTTGCGCTGCTGGCGGGCGTCGATCCCTACGCACTGCACGAATGGTATCTGGCGGTCTATGCCGATGCCTATGAATGGGTCGAGGCGCCCAATGTGGTCGGAATGAGCCAATTTGCCGATGGCGGGTTGCTCGCGTCCAAACCCTATATCTCTAGCGGTGCGTATATTGACCGCATGTCGGATTATTGCCGGGGCTGTAAATATGACGTGAAGGAAAAGGCGGGCGCAAAAGCATGTCCGTTCAACTATCTGTATTGGGACTTCATCGTCCGCCACCGCGAACGCGTCGCCAGCAATCCGCGCATGGCACAAATGGTGCGGAACTATGATCGCTTCACAGATGAGCGAAAGGCCGAGATAAAGGCTGACTCGGCACAGTTTTTGGGCCAGTTATGATGGCATGCAAGCGATTATTTTTATGGGGGTCAGCGGCTGTGGTAAATCCACCTATGCTGCCGAATTAGCGGCTGTATGGGGCACGTTTTATATTGAGGGTGATAACCTGCACGATGCTGCATCCATTTCAAAAATGGCAGCTGGTATCGCTTTAACAGACGATGATCGTTGGCCATGGTTGGACCGGATTGCCGCTACGGTGCGGGCAACAGGGCAGCCTGCCATTGCCACGTGTTCGGCGCTGAAACGGCGTTATCGGGACCGGTTGCGACACCAGATTGGGGATGTCGGCTTTATTTATCTAGATGTGCCCCGCGCCGAAATCGAACAAAGGCTGACAAAACGGCAGGATCATTTCATGCCGGCAGCTTTACTGAAAAGCCAGTTCGATATTCTGGATTTGCCCGACAACGAACCCGATGTTCTGCGCATTCGCCATGACGATGCAGAGTGGAAAGACCATGTCGATGCTTGGCTCGCCGCGTTAAAATAAGGAAGTCGGCTACCTCTTTTCGCGGCATCGGTCAGAACAGAAACGCACATTGTCCCAGTCCCGCTCCCATTTCTTGCGCCACGTAAAGGGTAGGCCGCATGCGGCACAGTCTTTGGTAGGCAGGTCCGATTTTTTGCGCATCTTTGGCATGGCTTAGAAATCGATCCTTTGGCCGTCCCACGCGAACAGGTTTCCGCTGTGGGCGGGGGTTAGGCGGTCGAGCACTGACAGCATCTGCGTCGCTGAAAATTCAGGGGTGAACAGCTTGGCGGGTTCTACGTTGCGTTGGAATGGCTCCGACAGCGATGTGGCGACTGTGCCGGGGTGCAGCCCTGCGATCACCGCGTCCTTATGCGTTCTGCCCAATTCGACGGCGAAGTTGCGCAGGATCATGTTGAGCGCAGCCTTTGCCGCGCGATAGGCGTGCCAGCCGCCCAGCCGGTTATCGCTGACCGAACTGACGCGTGCCGATAGCGCTGCAAACACTGCGCGCCGGTCACGCGGCAGCAGTGGCAGGAAATACTTGCCGATCAGCGCAGGGCCAATGGCATTGATAGCAAACGCGCGGGCATAGGCGTCTGCACTTTGCGCGCGGAATGACTTTTCGGGTTGAACCGCATCATCATGCAGCATTCCCGTGGCGATGATGATCAGGTCGAGCTTGCTGATTGACTCAGCGGCAGCCTCGATGCTGGCTTCATCGGTCAGATCGAACGTGAATGGCTGGATTTTGGCTGAGGCGTCTAACGGCTTCCGCGCGCCGGCATGGACAAGCTGCACAGCGGGGTCAGCGGCCAGCAGTTCAACAAACGCTGCGCCAATGCCGCCAGACGAACCAAAGACGCACGCGGTTATCGGTTCTGGAAAGCTGGTAAACATCAGCGGGATTTAGCCACGCAGCTTTTCATCACAATTCGGGCAATACCCCATGTGTGTATTGACGGAGGAGGCGTTTTACTCTTCCAGCTCGATATCCCAATAGAGCCAGTCACGCCATGTTTCGTGCAGATGATTCGGTGGAAAGCCGCGACCGCGGTCTTGCAATTGCCAGCTGGTCGGGCGGATCGCCGCCATGCGCAACTGCATATGCGCCTGCTTTGGCGTGCGTCCGCCTTTTTTTAGATTGCAGGGCAAGCACGCAGTGGTCACATTTTCCCAGCTCGTCCGGCCGTTCAGGCGGCGCGGGACGATGTGGTCAAACGTCAGGTTTTGGCCCGAACCGCAATATTGGCATTCAAACTTGTCACGCAGGAACAGGTTGAACCGCGTAAAGGCGGGATATTCCGATGGCTTTACATATTGGCGCAGTGCAATCACCGACGGGATTTGCATATCCAGGCTGGGGCTGTGGACATGCTGATCGTAGCTCGCCACAATATCCACCTTATCAAGGAATACCGCCTTGATCGCGGTTTGCCATGGCCACAGGCTCAATGGATAATAGCTAAGCGGCGTGTAATCAGCGTTCAGCACTAGGGCCGGGCAATTATCCGGATGTCTTGACCTGCCGGTCGCTTGTAGAGTTCCTGCATGATACACGCTACTTCGTCTCCCGTGCCTCAAACTATATCCGCTTTTAACAACTTACGTTACAGCATTTTGACAGTTGCCAACCTATTTGTGGTTATCGTGACGTCAAGAGGGCAAAATACACTATATGTGGTATTTCTGTGGTTAAACTTTGCGGCGTGGATTTTGCGCCACAGTTGATGAAGGCGACCCGCTTTGCGCCTAGTCCGAACGGACGGCTGCACATCGGCCATGCCTATGCGGCCCTTTGCGCACATGATTTTGCGCGCAGCTTTGGCGGGCACTTTCAGCTGAGGATAGAGGATATCGACGGCACGCGGAGCAGGCCAGAGCATATTGCGGCGATTATTGAGGACATGGATTGGCTGGGCTTGCATCATGACGGTGAGGTAGTTTTCCAATCGCAACGGGTTAATCACTACGCCGCTGCGCTCGAAAAACTGCGCGATATGGGGCTGCTTTACAGGTGTTGGTGCACACGCAGCGAAATCGCCGGTGCCCTGAAATCCAAACCCGTGCGCCATGGCCCCGATGGGCCGGTCTATCCCGGAACCTGTCGCGGTGTAGAGCGCGATAGCCCGCATTGCTGGCGGCTGGATATGGCCGCCGCGATGGAGCGGATAGGGCCAGTGACATGGACCGACTTGCAGGCTGGCCTACAGCATGCCGATCCGCAGCTGTTTGGCGATGTTGTGCTGTGGCGCAAGGACGCGCCTGCGAGCTATCATCTGGCAGCGACGCTGGATGATGCGGCGGGCGGGATCAGCCATGTGGTGCGCGGCAAAGACCTGTTTGCGTATACCAGCGTCCACCGCGTGCTTCAGGAATTGCTCGGCTTGCCCGAACCCGTTTATTGGCATCATGGACTGTTGCTGGACACTAAGGGCGATAAGCTGGCCAAAAGCCGATTGTCAGAACCACTTGCTGCGTACCGCGAACGGGGGATTGATGGGGCCGAATTGATCGAGCAATTGCGGCGCGGCGAGCTTCCCCTTGGAATATCGAACGGTTCAGCCTAGATAGGGCGCTAACCCGTATCGCTATAAAGCGGTTTGGGGAATATTGGACTGTGTATGAACTATTTACTGATTTTGTTTTTGCTCGTCGCAATGGGCTTTGTTGTTGTTGCTGTAGTGCGCGGTCTTCGTGCATTTGCCAATATGCAGCCCAATGAAGTCGATGAGAACGGCGTGCCGAAATCTTTGGTGATCCAGAACAAGATGATGTTCTCGCGCGTAAAGTGGCAGGCCATCGCGATCTTGCTAGTTGTCATCATATTGCTGGGCCGCGGCGCAACAACCTGATATCTCGGCCGATATGGTCAAACTCAACAAAATCTACACGCGCACTGGTGACGATGGCACAACGGGGCTGGTTGATGGTTCTCGGCGGTCAAAGTCTGATGCGCGGATGTGCGCGATTGGCGATGTCGATGAAGCGAACAGTGCGCTAGGCATTGCGATCTCTGCGCTGGAGCGTTCGGGTTTCGACGCAGCTATAGTCGCAGGTCTGCGGCGCGTTCAAAACGACCTGTTCGATCTCGGTGCCGATATCGCCACACCCGGCGAGGACTTTGCGCCCAGCGAAATGGCGTTGCGGATTGTTGCGTCACAGGTCGACTGGCTGGAGGCATCGATTGATACCGCCAACGAACAGCTTGATCCGCTGACCAGTTTTATCCTGCCCGGCGGTAGCGAGGCGGCGGCGGCGCTGCATCTGGCGCGCGCGATAACCCGCCGCGCCGAACGCGAAATGGTTGCAGCAAGCGTGGTGGAAAGCCTGAACCCGCTGGCCATGGCCTATATCAACCGGTTGTCCGACTATCTGTTCGTACTGACGCGATTGGTGAATAAGGGGCAGGGCGGCGATATCCTGTGGGTTCCCGGCGCCTCGCGTTAGGATTTACGCCGCATCCGGTCGCAACGGCCCAGTGATTCGATGATGAACCGGTAATCCGCCTGCGCTTTCGCAGCATTTTCGGCCTCGTTCGTTTCGACCAGCTTTGCGTCCAGCGTTGGCGGCAGGCCGCAAGCCAGCCGATACCATAACAGGCTGTTTTTGGCGGGCGCACTGGCCGATTCGTCGATCACTTCGCCAGTGGATACTGCCCAGCGTTTGGGCGATCCCGGCTGGCTGAATACCGATAGCGAGTAAATCTGGTTGCCCT
The DNA here is from genome assembly GCA_013297725.1 of Sphingomonadales bacterium. Taxonomy (GTDB): domain Bacteria; phylum Pseudomonadota; class Alphaproteobacteria; order Sphingomonadales; family Sphingomonadaceae; genus Sphingorhabdus_B. Next base: position 19,763 of record JAAFIB010000020.1, on the reverse strand, counting down.
TTGCCTCGACAAATATCTGCGTTTCGCCTTCGCCGATGACTGTGCCGGGGCTGTGAAAGCCGCTGGTCAGGCCGACAATCTGTTGCGGTGCATCGATAATCACAGCCTCTTTGGTAATCGCGCGGAGCATCGCGTCGTTACCCGCGCTCCATTCAATCATCGCATCGGGACGTGACAAACGAATCGTGCCCGGCAGGCCTGCGGCTTTGTTGCCCAGCACAAAAAAACGCTGCTTTTTCAACTTCGGGATTTTGCCCTTGGCGTCTTTTGGCACATCAAGCAGAAAGCGGACTTGCCCTCCGAAGCCGTCATTCCCCCGAACCAGCCCGGATACATCGCCCTCGATCAGCATCCGTTGCAGATTCGCAGGCACGCCGACAGCCTGTTCAACGGGTATTTTTGTAATTTTCCTGATTGTTGCATCGACAATCAAAGGTGAAATCACAACAAGATCGGCAATATCGGCATAGCTAGTGTTGGTGGCGGGCACCGCAAAGCCGGATGGCGATGGCGCAGTCTGGCTCCATGCCATCGATGACGACGAAACCATTGCAATTGCAGTGATTAATAAAAGGGGTTTGAACGTTAACATTGCTTTTTCATCTTTCGCGATGGGCGCTGTGTGGCCTTGGAATACCTATGTCTTATGCAGCAAATAACCTGACAACCAGATGAATCTGCAAATGAATCGCACAATCGGGCAGAATCGGATTGCCTGTATATTTTCGCGTCGCTAAGTAAGGGGGGAATCAGCCAATAGACAGTTACAGACTGCGCAGGCTTGTTGGGGTGGCATGTTAAGGTATTTGCCAAGCTCCGATGAACTGCGCCTTTATGGGGAAGTTAGGAGAGTCGTTTCCGCATGGCATATGCTGACCAACAACCGATGAGCACAAACCGGATGATCGCGATCATCCTGGTTGTGCTTTTACACGCGGGTCTTGGCTTCGCACTCGTTTCCGGCCTGGCTTATGAAGCCATCAAAAAGGTTAAGGAAAAGATGGAAGTCATCGACGTTAAGGAAGAGAAACCGCCCGAAGACGAGCCGCCTCCACCGCCAGACGAAGTTATTGTTACTCCGCCGCCCAGTTTTGCGCTCGATATTCCGGTTAAATCGAATAACCAGTCGGAAATCGCGAAGCCGGATGAGCAGAAAAAAGAGGAAACTAAAGAGGCATTTAAATCATGCCCTGATGGTAGCCGCGTTCTTGAATCGGCCACCTGTGTTGCTGTCGATCAGGACATTACTTGCCCAGATGGTAAAACTGTCGTGAAAGCATCACAGCGTTCTTCCTGCCCTGCGGTCAAGAATTTGGCTGCACCGGCGAAGCCTAAGAATAACCCAGGTAGCTGGGCCACAACTAACGACTATCCGACACGCGCTCTTTCGCAAGAACGTGAAGGCACAACCACTTTCCGTGTAACGGTTGGTGCGGATGGTAAAGTCGCGGATTGTTCCGTGACGGGTTCGAGTGGTCATGGAGACCTTGATGCTGCGACCTGCAGCAATGTGAAACGTCGTGCCCGGTTTGAACCAGCCAAAGATGCCTCAGGCAATCCCACAACTGGTTCGTATTCAAACCGCGTGACGTGGCGCATACCAAAAGAATAACCGCTCGGTTCAGGGGAGCTTTCTGCTCCGGGCAAATTTGACCTAAATGTTTTTGATTATTTGAGAGGAAGTAAAAATGTCGATTGCAATTCTCAGTGCAGCTGGCGCCGCAAAGGGTGCTGTCGCTCCAGCCAACTTTGGTCTGTGGCAAGCACTTAACCACGGTGGAGCACTTAGCTGGACCATCTTTATCATCATGGTCGTTATGTCGATCTTCTCGTTCTACATCCTGTTCACAAAACTGATCGACCAGAACAAAGTCATGAAGCAATATGACTCGGTTCGCGCCAATTTCTGGAAAGCTAACACGCTTGAAGAAGGCGCTGCAAAGCTTGATAAGAACAACGCCTATCGTCAGCTGGTTGACGACGGTATCTCGGCATCGAAACAGCACAGCTTGCTGACCGATCCTGTCGAAGCACATGATTGGCTCCACGGCGCGATGCAGCGTTCAGAAGGCGCAATCAACAACAAGCTGACTGGTGGTCTTTCTTTCCTTGCAACCGTGGGTGCTACCGCGCCGTTCATCGGTCTGCTGGGCACGGTTATCGGTATCTACCGTGCGCTGATCGAAATCGGCATCGCTGGACAAGCTGACATCGGTAAAATTGCTGGCCCTGTTGGTGAAGCTTTGATCATGACCGCGATTGGTCTGATGGTTGCTGTGCCTGCTGTGCTTGCATACAACTGGCTTCAGGCGCGTAACAAAAGCATCGCTCGTAACCTTGCTGGTTTTTCGAATGACGTTCTTGGTTACATCTCCTCGGGTGGCCGTTTGAAACCAGCTGCGCCTGCTGCTCCTGCTGCACGGCCTGCTGCTGCTCCTGCCGCAGCCCCTGTAAAGAAATAAGGACGAATTGGCCGGGGGCGAACCTGTTCCCGGCCATCGCAATTGAACCTGTTGGTTAATTGCAGAACGTCTTGTGATTTAGAGAGGTATAGCCAATGGCAATGAGTATGGGCGGAGACGGAGGCGTCGAAGAGAAGCCGATGTCAGACATTAACACAACGCCCTTGGTGGACGTTATGCTAGTGCTACTGATCGTTTTCCTTATCGCTATTCCAGTGACTTTGCAGACCGTGAAAATGGATCTGCCGGTTGTGAAATATGAACCGGTGAAGGCAAAGCGGGAAAACATCCTGCTCTCCGTCACCACCACGGACGCGGCTGGACGCGAGCCGGGTACCGAAGGTTATGAAGGCGCGAACCCAGGCGGTGAATGCCGGATTTATATCAACACGAGCCCTGTTTCGTCTGATGAGCTTGAGGCGCGTGCCAAAAAGCACATGGAAGACCAAATCGAGATACTGGGCGGCATGGAAGCATTGCAATCTGGCGAAGTGAAGCCAGAGGATCTTCCAGAGGCGCACATTCGCGGCGATGTGAATACACCGTATCGCTGCATCGGCGGCGCGATCTTCAACATGCAGATCGCCGGCTTTTTGAGGATCGGTTTTGTTTCGTCACCCATGGAATTGTTGAGCTCGGCCCGTTAGGCTGGCGCTCAAATTTAGGAGAATAAATCATGGCAATGAGTGGCGGTAGCGATGATGGCTCGCCGATGATGGAAATGAACACAACGCCGTTGATCGACGTTATGCTCGTGCTCCTCATCATGCTGATGATCACCATCCCCCCGGTAACGCATATGGTTGATATCGATCTTCCGATCGCGCAACCACCAACGGATGCACCAAAGGTTGATCCGGTGGTCAATAAGATCTTTATCGACGATGGTGGCGCGGTTTTGTGGAATGGTTCGGCCGTTTCGCAGCAACAGGTTGCAGACTTTCTGAAGCAGACAAAGGCTATGACGCCAGAGCCAGAGCTTCAGTTCCAACCAACCGAAAATGCGCCTTATGTAACCGTTGACGAAGTTCTCGCTGTGGTAAAACGCAGCAAGATTACCAAGTTCGGTTTCGTCGGCAACGAAAACTATCGCGTGTTTGGCAAGTCGGCAGTGTCCGGTTCTGGCAACTAAACGCAGATACAATCGATATTGAAAAAGGCGGTCCTGTGGGGCCGCCTTTTTTGTTTGGGGTGGAGTGGAGCGTGCAGATTGGCAGGCCGTCAGTCTCTCTTGATTTGATGAAAAAACGATATTCTAACAAATACCGTAGCCCTGAGCTTGTCGAAGGGCGTTTACAGTGTCACGCTTCGGCATCTGGCGAGTTTCGAAACTAGCAGCCAATCACCTGCGATCAGTGCTTCCTTTTTTGCTCTGCTCCAGCCCTTGATTTGCTTTTCTACAGCTTTTGCATCTTCACGCGTTTGAAACGTTTCGTTCCAAACCAGAACCACAGGCCGACGTTTGAAAGTATGCCCAGTAAAGAATCCCGATTGATGTTGCGCAAATCTAGTATCAAGATTGTCCGTGTGACCAACATAATATGTTCCATCCATGCATTGCAGCATATAACAATGAAACATCCAGTCGACGGTCATAACACTTGCGTAAACCTGTAAGCGCCGTTCACCTTCGGTGGCCTTCGGCTCGACAAGCTCAGGGCTACGGTTTAATTTGGCCAAGTATAATCTAATTGCCAGCAGCTAAGACGCTAAGTCCCCACTCACCGCTCAAACATCAAACTGCAAACTCGCGAGCCGCGCGTAAAGCCCACCTGCTTTGGACAGGCTGTCATGATCGCCTTGTTCGACGATGCGGCCCTGATCCATCACAATGATCCGGTCAGCTTTGCGCACAGTGGCAAGGCGATGCGCGATCACAACAGTGGTGCGCCCCTCCATCAGCCGTTCTAGCGCATCCTGCACCAGCCGTTCGCTTTCGGCATCCAGCGCGCTGGTGGCTTCATCTAGCAACAGGATCGGCGCGTCACGCAGCAAAGCGCGCGCGATGGCGATGCGTTGCCGCTGCCCGCCCGAAAGCCGCGCACCGCTTTCGCCCAAAAACGTGTCCAGTCCCTGCGGCAGTGCTTGCAGGAAATCGGCGGCATTGGCCTGTTCGGCCGCCGCCCAGATCGCGGCATCGTCGGCAAGCCAATGGCCATAGCGCAGATTATCGCGGGCAGAGGCGGCGAACAGCACTGTGTCTTGCGGCACAAGCGCAATGCGTTGCCGGAACTCCGCCGGGTCAGCACTGGTCAAAGCCACGCCATCGATGCGCACAGTGCCGCTTTCAGGATCGTAAAACCGTTCCGCCAATTGGAATAACGTCGATTTACCTGCACCTGACGGGCCAACGACAGCCACAGTTTCGCCGGGCGACACTTTCAGGCTGAAATCCTCCAGCGCTGCGATCTCGGGGCGTGTGGGATAACGGAAACGGACGTTCTGAAACTCCAACTGCCCGCGCGCTGGTGGCATATTGACGGGGCTTGCGGGCGGAGCAATCTCTGGAACTTCATTCAGCAACTCTGCCAACCGCGACGACGCGCCCGATGCCCGGACGAGATCACCATAGACCTCGGTCAACGCTCCGAACGAGCCTGCGACCAGAATACCGAGCATAACAACTTGCAAAAATGTGCCGGGGGATAGCAGTCCGTCTTTCACCTGATCCGACCCCTCCCATAGCAACATCGTTACCCCGCCAAAGATCAAAGTCATGACGAGAGCGGTTAGAAATGCACGAAGCCTGATACGCTTTTTGGCCGCTGCAAATGTGGCTTCGACAGCATCGGCAAAGCGTATGCCTTCACGGGATTCTTGGCCAAATGCTTGCACGATTTTGATCGCGCCAAGTGCTTCGGAAATGACTGTGCCGACACCCGCAACTCTATCCTGGCTGGTTCGCGACGCCTTTTCCAGCCGCCGTCCCAGCAAGACAATTGGCAGAACGATGACGGGAATGCCCACGAGCAGCCATATCGTCAGGCTGGGCGCGAGTAAGAAAAGCAATATCATCCCGCCTATGCCAATAAGGATATTCCGCAGCGCTACCGAAACCGTAGTGCCGACAATCTGTTCAATGATTGCAGTGTCCGCTGTCATCCGGCTGGCAATTTCCGCAGGCCGATTTTCTTCAAAAAAGCGCGGAGCTAGCCTCAGCAGATTGCTTTGCACTGCGACGCGAATGTCGCCGACCACGCGCTCGCCTAGCCAGCTTACGAAGTAAAAGCGGAACGCGGTTGAAATGCCGATCACGGCAACAATGCCAAGTAAGAGGTAGAAATAGGGCGCCGGATCACCGTTGTTTTTGACAAAGCCTTCATCGATAATCAGGCGCATGCCATAAGTGATCGCCAGTGTGGACGACGCTGCTGTGACCAATGCCATTAGTGCAAATATGATCTGACGCGGATATTTGACCGTAAAATGCCCGATCATGCGCAGGCTGCCAAAATTCGCTTTAGGTTTTGCCTCGGCGGCCTTGGTGGTATCCGCTGCAGTATCTGCGGTTGTGGTGGCCGGTATTTCGGAAATGTCGGTGCTCATTCCATTTGCCTAGCAGTGCGCCGGTGCAGGAACAATCCGCCACGCATCGTTCCGCCGCTTTTCCTATGGTGCAATGCACAATAAACGATTATGTGAGCTGCAATAAGGGCGCGAGGCAAACGCGCCATTTCAGAAAATTGGGAACGCACATGCTTTACACCGGTTATGATATTCAGCGTAACATGCTGGCGGGCGTAGGAAAAATTGCGCAATTACAGTCCGATTGGTTGAAGAATTTGTCCGGGCCGTTCAGCATGGGTGGATTGACCTCGGTTGCTGGTTCTGCGCTGGATGTGTTTGCGCACAGTGTGCAACCGCGAGGCAAGCCGGAATTTGGACTGAAACTGGTCGAAGTGGACGGCAAACATCTGCCCGTTGACGAGCATAATGTCGCGCGCAAACCGTTCGGCCAGCTAAAGCATTTTGTGTACGAAGGCAGCGAAACCAAGCCTCGGCTGTTGATCGTGGCCCCGATGTCCGGCCATTTTGCGACGTTGCTACGCGGTACTGTAGAACGCATGCTGGTTTCGCATGACGTGTACATCACCGACTGGAAAGACGCGCGCGATGTGCCGTTGACCGGCGGCGGTTTTGATCTGGAAACCTATATCGATTACCTGATCGAGTGGTTGGAATTTATTGGTCCAGACGCTGGAGGACGCGGTGCGCATATGCTCGCCGTTTGCCAGCCATCGGTTCCCGCCTATGCCGCCGCTGCGATCATGAGCGCAAAGGAACATCCGCTGCGCCCCCGCACGCTGACCATGATGGGCGGCCCCGTCGACACCCGTGAAGCGCCAACGGCGGTGAACGATACCGCGACCGAACGTCCGCATGAATGGTTTATCCAGAACGTAATCGCCACTGTGCCGCGCTATTACAAAGGCGCTGGCCGGCGCGTTTATCCAGGCTTTCTGCAGTTAACCGGTTTTATGACCATGAACCTTGGCAACCATATGGTCAGCCATTGGTCGATGTTCACAGATTTGGTGAAGGGCGACGGCGAAAGCGCGGACAATCGCAAGGAGTTTTACGACGAGTATCGTTCTGTCTGCGACATGACAGCGGAATTCTATTTGCAGACCATCGATGTTGTGTTCCAGCGTCATCTGCTGCCAAAGGGTGAGTTTAACTATCGCGGTAAATTTGTTGATCCCGGCGCAATCCACGACATCGCGATTTTGGCTATCGAGGGTGAGCGCGATGACATCAGCGGTATTGGCCAGACCAAGGCCGCGCTGAAGATTTCAACCGGGCTGCCCGACGCGATGAAGCACTATCACCTTGCCCCAGAAGTTGGCCATTATGGCATTTTCAACGGCAGCAAATGGCGCGATAAAATTGCCCCTGTGGTTGAGGACTGGGTTCTTGCGCATAATGGCTAGAGCCAACTTTTTCCGCCGAGATAATACGCGGCGGTGAATGCCGCAAATACCCAGATTGCGATGATGACCGCTGCGGAAACCTTGCTGACTGGGCGGTTGCCCGCCACCTCGGCTATTGCGAGATTTCTTGCAAAGACCTGTGGTGGCGTAATCTTGATAAACAGCCAGATACCAAGCGGAATCAGGATAGCGTCATCTAATAGGCCAAGCACTGGAATGAAATCGGGGATCAGGTCTATGGGCGACAGCGCATAACCCGCGATAAACAGCGCCAGCAAACGCGGTCCCCAGCCAAGCTTCGGATCGCGCGCGCACAACCAGATCGCATGAGCTTGCACTTTGATATTATACACTATTGCACGCAGAAATTTCATGGCATGCTCTATAAATGGGTTTGACGATCACAGCTATAGTTGAACGCTGGCCGGTTGCCGGTCAGTTTATTATTGCGCGCGGCGCAAAGACATATGTGGATGTGCTGGTCGTTGCGGCCAGTGATGGCGCGCATGTTGGCATGGGCGAAGGCACAGCGATCTATTACCATAATGAAAGCGCGGAAAGCTGTCTGGCACAAGTTGAAGGCGTGATTGATCAGTTAGCGCCCCTAACTGCGCAAGCTGCGCGAGAGGCGACGCAAATTGCTCTGCCGCCGGGTGCCGCCCGTAACGCGCTGGACTGTGCATTGTGGGATTTGGAGGCAAAGGCGGCGGGTAAGGAAGTGTGGCAGCTGGCGGGGCTGTCTGTAGCTCCTCAGCCGCTGCAAACCGCGTTCACCATCTCGCTGGGTGAGCCCGCGACAATGGAGGCTGATGCAGCCAAGGCGGCGGCGCGCGGCTTTGACCTGTTGAAGCTGAAACTTACCGGCGAGGGCGACCGCGAGCGGGTTGCGGCTGTACGCAAAGGTGCTCCGGATGCGCGGATGATTGTCGATGCCAATGAAAGCTGGGGCAAACTGGATATTGCGGCAGAGGCCGCGGCGCTTGCAGCTCTTGGCGTGGAAATGATCGAGCAGCCGGTTCCGGTCGGGCAAGATGCGCTGCTGGATGGCGTGGTCTCCCCAGTGCCATTCCTTGCGGACGAAAGCTGTCAGTCGCTGGCCGATATCGATCTATGTGCGCGGCATTATGATGGCATCAATATCAAGCTGGATAAGTCAGGCGGCCTGACCGAAGCCCTTGCCATGGCCCGCGAAGCCAAGGCACGCGGGCTGAAAGTAATGGTCGGCTGTATGCTCTCCACCAGCCTTGGCATCGCGCCCGCCTTTCTGGCGGCGCAAGGGGCGGACTGGGTGGATCTGGATGGGCCGATATTACTGGCCAAGGATCGAGAGGATGGGTTTGGCTTTGAGGGCGGGATGATTTTCCCGTGAAAAAATGGGTATGGCGTATATCTGCGGCCATCGGCTTGATGGTTTTTGCAGCAGCTGCCTACACAGCCAAAGGTTGGTATGACGCCAAAACCGATGCTCCCAGCTTGCGGGAGCGCGCAAAGATTCTCGCCATCAAAGGATTGGGGGCAAACGCGCTCCGACCCGAAAATCGCACTTTGCTCCTGAAGGTGGAAGACCCAAGCTTTGATCACAACAACGGTACGGATTTTTCTTCACCGGGAGCGGGCGCTACAACGATAACTCAGTCGCTTTCGAAGCGGGTGGCCTTTGACAAATTCACACCCGGCTTTCGCAAACTCCGCCAGACTGGCTATGCCATTGGCCTCGGCCAGTCGCTTAGTAAGGATGAGGTGCTGACTCTATTTCTAGCCGAATCGAGTTTTCGCGGATCAGATGGACGCTGGGCCAAGAGCTTTGACGCCGCCAGCCGCCGCTTCTTCGGGAAGCCGTTGGCTGAATTGGATAATAAGCGTTTCACACTGATGGTCGCCTCGGGCATCGCGCCCAATGAAATGTCGCCTGATGCGCCTAATGCCAAACTGGTGGATCGTGTCGTCCGGATCGAGCGGTTGATGAACGGGCAATGCAAGCCCTCCAGCCATAACGATGTCTGGCTGGAGGGATGCAAGGCTTAGCCCTAGAACACCTCAAACAATCCAGCGGCGCCCATGCCGCCGCCGACGCACATTGTGATGACGACGTGCTTTGCACCGCGGCGCTTGCCTTCGATCAGGGCGTGGCCGACGCAGCGGGCGCCAGTCATACCATATGGGTGGCCGATGGAGATTGAGCCGCCGTTTACGTTCAGCAACTCGTTTGGAATACCCAGCTGATCGCGGCAGTATAGCACCTGCACAGCGAACGCTTCGTTCAGTTCCCACAGGCCAATGTCATCCATTTTCAGGCCATTGCGCTCAAGCAATTTGGGGATCGCAAAGACAGGGCCAATGCCCATTTCATCTGGCTCTGTGCCTGCAACAGCCATGCCGACATAGCGGCCAAGCGGGGTCAGGCCGCGTTTTTCCGCAAGCCTTGCTTCCATCAATATGCTGGCCGATGAACCGTCGGACAGCTGGCTGGCATTACCCGCAGTGATCGTCGCATCGGGGCCAAGCACAGGGTTCAGCGCCTGAAGGCCTGCCAATTGCGTATCGGCACGGTTGCCTTCATCCTTGGCAATGGTGACTTCTTGTTGGCTGACTTCTTTGGTTTCCTTGTTCACCACGTTCATGATGGTGGTGACGGGAACGATTTCGGCATCGAACAGACCAGCGGCTTGGGCCGCCGCTGTGCGCTGTTGCGATTGTAGAGCATATTCGTCCATCGCATCGCGGCTGATGTTATAACGCTTGGCCACGACCTCTGCAGTTTGCAGCATAGGCATATAGATGTTGGCGTGCATTTCCATCAAAGCACGGTCAGGGGCGACGCGCATTTCGGGGGTTTGCACCAGACTGATGGATTCCTGACCGCCAGCTGCAAGCACATCGACATTGTCGACGATGATCTGCTTTGCGGCGGTTGCGATGGTCATCAGGCCCGATGAGCATTGGCGGTCAATGGTCATGCCCGATGTTGTCACGGGCAGGCCTGCGCGCAGGGCAACCTGACGGGCGAGATTGCCAGCCTGTGTGCCTTGCTGAAGCGCACTGCCCCATAGGACATCATCAATTTCGCCGCCGTCAATGCCGGCACGCGCAACGGCGGCGGCGAGAGAATAGCTGCCCAATGTGGCGCCTGATGTGGCGTTAAACCCGCCGCGATAGGCTTTTCCGATGGCGGTACGGGCGGTGGATACGATTACTGCGTCACGCATGATGTGAGGTTCCTTTTCAATATATGTTGCGCTCATTGAGAGCGAAGAAAGCAATTACTACACCGTCAGTGCTGAGCCTGTCGAAGCACGTCTAGCAGATAAACGCCCTTCGACAGGCTCAGGGCTAACGGTGAAATTAACAATGCCTTTCCCTCTCCCGCAAGGGGAGAGGGGTTAATTCAAACGAAAAACTGGCTGATCCATTCGGCGGTCAACGCAGGCTTTTCTTCGCCTTCGATTTCGACTGAAAACTCCAATGTCTGCTGCCACTGGCCGGGGCGTTTCTCGGCGAGTTCGAGCAGTTTGAAATGGCCGCGCACGCGCTTGCCCGAACGAACGGGGGATAGGAAGCGCGTTTTATTGCCGCCGTAATTGACGCCCATTTTGACGCCTTCAACCTTGGGGCAATCGGACTTTGCGCTCATCACCGGGAACAGCGATAGCGTTAGAAAGCCGTGCGCAATCGTTCCGCCAAACGGCGTCATCTTGGCCATTTCTTCGTTCACATGGATAAACTGGTGATCGCCCGTTGCATCGGCAAATTTGTTGATCATGTCCTGATCGATCAAAATCCATTCCGATGTACCGATGTTTTCGCCAACGCGGGTTGCGAGTTCAGCCGGTGTTACTCCGCTCATTATGTGCTCCTTATCTGGAAATTTGCGCGCGGTTTGCGCCCTTTTTGAACCGTTGACAAGTCTATGTCCGAGAGCCGCGCTGACGCTACGTCAGTTCAATATGCTCTGCGCGAATCAGCGTTTGCGCGGTGGATTTACCGGCAGTGCGGCGGGTGTCGCATAGGGCATAACCATCGTGCCATCGGGCGATGCGGTATAGGTTGTCTGCGTGGGATAGGCGAACTCTATGCCTTCGCGGGCAAAGCGGTCGACGATAGCAATGCCAACAGAATGGCGCGTGGCAAACATCACATCAAGGTCGTCGCTAGGCACATCGAACACCAATTGGAAATCAAGCGAACTGGCCGCAAAGGTGGTGAAGCCTGCGCGAATGAATTCCCCGTCATGCGCCTCGACAATTTCTTGCAGGATTGCCGGAACTTTAACCGCCAAAGCGGGGGCGGTGTGCTGCACAAGGCTCAGCACGAAATTGACGCGGCGATACACAGTCTGCGTATTGTTGGTGATCTCCATCTCGAGCAGCTTGCTGTTGGAGATGATTTTCTCCTCACCCGTCAACGCGCGCAGGCGGGTGCTTTTCATGCCGATTTTTTCAACGCGCGCGGTGGTGGTGCCATAGGTCACTGTATCGCCGCGCTTAAATGGCCGGTCAAAGATGATCGAGATCGCAGCGAACAGATCAGAAAATATCCCCTGTGCGGCAAGACCAATGGCGATGCCGCCAACGCCAAGCCCCGCAATCAGGCCGGTAACATTCACGCCTAGATTGTCGAGGATAACTATCGTTGCGATGGCGAATAAAGCAAAGCTAACGCCCAGCTTGATCAGCGTCATCGCGCTTTGCAGCGTCTCGTGTTCGGTGCCGCTTTGCTGCGCACGGCGTTCGATCAGCGCGAGGATAATTTCGCGCAGCCAAATCGCGATTTGAATGACCGTTGCGATAGTGAACAGGACAAGGATGACACGCGATACAGGTGCAGGCGTGTTAGCGAAGCTGTTGACCAGTTCGACGGATAGGATGATCCGGAAAAAGCGTGTGGTTCGTGACACTGCACGCAAGGCCACCGTCGCAAGCGCGCCGTCATCTCCGCGCCGTGTTGCAATCGTGGTGGCGCGGCGTTTTACCCAGCTGAGTATGAAATAAATCGCAAAGCCGATTGCGACAGCAGCGAGCAGCTCCAATGCATTTTCGCGTATCCAGTCAGCTATCAGTTGGTAATAGCCAACAAGTCGCTGATTTATGGTCGACCACAGATCGGGTGTCAGGATTCTGGGCTCAAGGGTCGGGGTTGCTTTAATCACAACCCTTTAACTAGCGGGCAGCTTGCGTGCTGGCAAGGAAGGGGCAGGCCAATTCACATCCACCTGACGTGCATTTAACAGGCTCTACCCCGCAGGCTGTACCCCTAAGTCGCGACGCGTAAATCCTTGATTGGGCGCCATGCTGATTCCTTGCGCCGCCTTGCCAAATAGGTGTCTAAACCAATCTGCATCGCAATCATCATATAGACGAACGGCTGAAAGGCGATGCCGACGAACAGCGATCCGACCAGATAGATAATCTGCGCATTTTGCAGCGCCCGGGCAAGTGGGATCACCCATGTTTCATCTTCGCGTCCGCGTTTCTTATAGATCCGCATGATCGCCTCCATCCGCCAGACACCGCCGACATGGATCAACAGCCAGATAATCAGGCCCGGGAAACCTTGTTCGCCCAGCATTTCAAAATAGCTGCTGTGATAGGCGCGGCCTTGGTCAACGACTTCGCCTGTATCAACCTCGCCAGTGTCCATGCCGTTGTCGTCGATAACAGGCATCGTATAACGGATTTTGTTTTGGATATAGGCGTTAAAGCCGCCACCCATCGGGCGGTTTTGGACAAATTCCCATGTCCATTTCCACACGGCGATCCGCGTAGAGGCGCTTTCGTCGGATTTGTAATCTTTGATCGTCTCCATCCGGTTAGTGAAGCTTGCCGGCAGGAATGGAATAGCGACCAGCCCCAGCGTGACTGCGCCCAGCACATACAGCATCCGCCGCTTTGCTGTGCGCAGAAACAGGATCGCCAGCACTGCAACGCACACAAGGCCGGTGCGTGCCTGCACCCCAATGGGGATCAGCAAACACGAAAAGACAAGAGCTGCGGCATAAAGACGCACCCGCCAATCGGGTTTAAAAATCGTGCCATGATTGGCCAGCCACAGGACCAGCGGAATGATCGCGATGGCGACGCAAGAAATGATGCTGCTTTCATACAGCCCGCTGTCGATATCGAGCAGCAAGACCATCAGGCCGTAACCACCGCCACCCGCGAGCGTTTTGATCCCGCCGGTCACAATCAGCGCCGATGCGCATAGCACCAGAGTTAGCGCCAGCGCCTCTATGCGCAGCCGCGTTCGCAACGTTAGCGGCAGGAAGATGGCAAAGACTAATGCTTTCCAGACCCAGTCCCATTTCTCCTGCGCTGCGACCGGCTCCACTGCATATAGGTTTGTGAAAGCGCAATAGCCGAGCAGCAGCACTAGCAACCCCCAGCGCGGTGATAGGCGCACATCCTTTTTATCGTCACTCAGCATGAACCCGGCAAAGGCAAAGCCAAACAGGATCAAGGAGAGCGGGATCGAATTGAGCAGGAAATAGCTTAACCGTTGCGGCGCGATGATATCGACATAGGCGTATACCAATGTGAACAGAAACGGCCGCTTAAACGCGAACAGCAGCAACAACCCAAGATAGCCGACAAAGAACAGATCACGCATCGGGTGTGACCTTGGGTTTGTTCTTTTTGAACTTGCGAGCAGAATGGCCAAAACCCTCTGGCTCTGCATCGGGGGCAGGCGGGTCTTCGGTGTTCACATCTTCGCGTAACGTCAGGAACCAGAACGCCAAAGCAATCAGGACATGGCTTAGCAAAATCGAGAAATTGTCGATCATCCTGCCCTGAATCCCTAAGTTCTGCCTAAGCGCGGCGTAAAGTGAAAATGAAAAATCTATAACGCCAATAGCTGCTTAGGGTTGACGCGTCGTTAAATATATTGCGCCTATGGGGATATTATGTCTCGCATCTTGCACGTTCTCGACCACAGCCTGCCGCTTCACAGCGGCTATACCTTTCGCACGCGCGCGATCATGAAAGCGCAGGCAGGTGCCGGATGGGATGTGGCCGGCCTTACTGGTCAGCGGCATTATCAGCACGGCGTATTGCCCGATTTGGCGCAGGAGACCGTTGAGGGATTGCGCTTTTTCCGCACGCAAAGCCTGCCGTCCGGTCCGCCTTTGCTGCGCGAATGGGCAGAGGTTCGGGCGCTGGCCGACAGGATCATTGCTCTGCACCGTGAATGGCCGTTTGACCTGATCCATGCGCATTCGCCTGCGCTGAACGGGTTGGCAGGCGCACGTGCCGCCAAAAAGCTGGGGCTGCCGTTCGTGTATGAAATCCGCGCATTTTGGGAAGATGCCGCTGTTGGCAATGGCACCGGAACCGAGGGCTCGGCGCGTTACCGAATGACACGCGCGCTGGAAAACCGTGTGGTGAAACGCGCAGACCGTGTGGCTGTAATTTGCGAAGGATTGCGCAGTGATCTGGTTGCACGCGGTGTTGCAGCAGACAAGATTTTCGTCTCTCCCAATGGTGTCGATATGGAATTATTCGGCAATCCGCCTCCGCCCGATACGGCATTATCCGCCGAGCTGGGCCTGACCGATAAGAAAGTCATTGGCTATATCGGCAGTTTTTATGATTATGAGGGGATCGACGATTTGATCGCGGCGATGCCGTTGATGAAATCTGGCGCGCATCTGTTGCTGGTCGGCGGCGGGCCGATGGAAGCAGCGTTGCGGGCGCAGGCGGAGTCCTCCCCTGCCAAAGACCGCATCCATTTTGTCGGCCGCGTTCCGCATGAAGAGGTTGAGCGTTATTATAGCCTCGTCGATATCCTCGCTTATCCTCGTAAATCGATGCGGTTGACCGATCTTGTCACGCCGCTAAAACCGCTAGAAGCGATGGCGCAAGGGCGGCTTGTTGCGGCATCAAGCGTTGGCGGTCATAAAGAACTGATCGAAGACGGCGTAACCGGAACGTTATTTGCGCCAGATGATCCGGATGCTGCGGCAAAGGCGCTGGATGCATTGCTGGCCGATACCGAAAGCTGGCCACAACGCAAAGCAGATGCCCGTGCGTTCGTTTCAAAAGAACGCAATTGGAGCAAGAACATAGTACGTTACGATCCTGTTTACCATTTTCTGTTAGGCCGTGCTAAATAGGGCTAGAAACAGCCGCAAAATTTGCAAGGGTACACATGCAAAACGGTTTGAAAATCGACGGACAAATGCGCTCGCTGGCGATTGCGCTGGGCGGAGCCATTATCACGTCGGTCATCGCGATGTTTATTCCGACATCGGTTTTTGAAGGCATTACCGGATCAACCGGCATTTCCGAACTTGTCCCTGCAACGGGTGCGCCACTGGGCGATACTGCGCGCGCGATGATCGCGTTCAGCTTTGGTGCAATCGCGTTTGCAGTGCTCGCCGGATATTTGTTGCGCAAACCTGTGAAGGTTGCGCCTGCGCGTCGGGCACCAATGCCCGTTCGCGAACACTCCGAAGCGGTTGCCGCAGAGGCAAGCGATGCACCATCGTTTATGGAAAAAATGCGTGCCAAAATCGGCGATTATGTCGAAAGCCGCCGTAATGCAGACGACGTAACTGAACTGTCCGATCTGCCCAAATTACGCGCAGGCGATGCGCATCCCGATGCCCCGCCGCGCCGCCCGATTTCTGCGCACCGCGATTTTGGTGAAGTTTTGTCTGACGAAGTGACCGAAGTGCCGGTCGTTGCTGTGGCCGAACCTGTGGTTGCAGCTCCTGTTGTTGAAACTCCAGCAGTCGAAGTTGCGCGTGAAGACATTGTGCAAACAGCGGCTGATCCAGTCACCGTCGCCAACATGGTCAGCCGGCTGGAATTGGCAGTGGCGGAACGTCAGGATCAGCTTGCCAAATTGGAAGCGGTGGCCGCCGCAGAAATCGCTAAGCCCGAAGTGGTCGCCCCCAGCGCGATTGTGGATGTTGAGGCTGCGCCAGAAACAGTGGTTGAGGAACCGCGCCCGATGAAGCTCGAAGCAGTTCCATCAGAGCCAGCCAACGAACCTGCCAAAGAACCAGCAGGCGATGAAATGGATGCAGCGCTGCGTTCTGCGCTGGAAACGCTGCACCGCATGAACGTGCGGACGCGTTAGAGATCGTCATCCAGCAACAACGCCTCGATCGTCAGCACCGTTGTTCCATCGCGGGCGCTTGCTTGCCGCACCACAATAATATCGTCCACACACTGATCCGGCAGCGCAAATTCGTGCTCGCTTAGCAGCACCGTAAACGCCTGCACGTCACGCCCCGCTGCATCCCATTGCAAATCGAGCACAACCCGTTTTCCCACCGACCCTGCGCTGCACCAATCGCATTCAGTGCGGCGTGTGACAACTGCACCGGGGGCCAATGCAACCAGCGCCTTGGATAGCGCACATGACTTCATGCGGCTTGTGCCAGGTCGAGCGCGATCATAGCGGCATAGGCCGCCATAAACGCCTCGGCCCGGGCAATCATCGGTGCGCGCAATTCTCGCCCGCCGCGCATGTCGAGCACCAGTCGCGGGTCGCGTGCCACCAGCCGTCCGAATTTGGTGGCGGGCATCTCGTAGTGAATAAGAAATCGTTCGATTTTCCGGTTGATGTGCATGGGTGTTTCCTTTGTACGGTTCCTTCGCCACGTTCCTATGTCCCCACACCCGAAGACCTGATCCGCGAACCGGCGCTTAAACCAGCACACGAATCGTATGGAACGTAACAAGAACATTACTGATAGGACAAATCCTACTTGTCTAGGAAAATTCCTATCGCTATAGAGAAAACATGGATGAAACAGAATCCCGTACGGCGCTCGACCGACTGATCCGCGATAATGGCGACGACTATGTAACGCTGTCGCGGCTGATCGGGCGCAACGCCGCTTATGTGCAGCAATATATCAAGCGCGGCTCGCCAAAGCGGCTGCCCGAACGCGAACGGCACGTTCTCGCCCGCTATTTCGGCGTTGACGAACGTGTGCTGGGTGCGCCCGAATTGCCAAAAGGCGCTGGCCTGCGCTTGGTGCCGAAACTGGCGGTTGGTGCATCGGCAGGCGGCGGTGCGTTGACCGATGTAGAGGCGCTGGCGGGCAAAGTCGGCTTTGACGAAACATGGCTGCGGCAAATGGGGCTGGACCCCGCTGGGCTATCACTAATCCGTGTGGCCGGCGATTCGATGCAGCCGACATTGAATGATGGCGACGACATCATGGTCGACACCTCCGCCGCGCTGCGCGCCATCAAAAAGGGCGTCTATGTCATACGGCTTGATAGCACGTTGATGGTCAAACGCCTGCTGCCGGGCAAGGGGGGCACACTGTCGATCCTGTCCGACAATCCGGCATATGCCGCGATTGAAGGTGTCGCCGCAAGGGACGTGACCGTAATCGGACGGGTTGTATGGGTGGGGCGGAAACTGTGACGGGCTTGCCACTGGCAACGTTAGCCGCCACATAGCAATTTATGTCAAACGTCACTTCAAATCTGAACGCCCAAAAGCCGATAGAGCCGCCGCTAAAGGCCGTCATCATTCCCGTCACTCCGCTGTCGCAGAACTGCACGTTGTTTTGGTGCACGCAAACGATGCGCGGCGCGCTGGTTGATCCGGGCGGTGATCTTGACAAGCTGAAAGCTGCCGTCGCGCAAACAGGGGTTCAGCTGGAAAAGCTGCTCGTCACGCATGGGCATCTCGACCATTGCGGACAGACCGGAATGCTCGCCAAGGAATTGGGGTTAAAGATCGAAGGGCCGCATGAAGAAGACCGGTTCTGGATCGCGCAGCTGGATGAAGACGGCCCGCGCTGGGGCATGCATGCCGAAACATTTGAGCCAGACCGCTGGTTAGTGGACGGCGATACCGTGACGGTCGGCAACCTGACGCTGGATGTGATCCACTGCCCGGGGCACACCCCCGGCCATGTCGTATTCCACCACGGCCCGTCAAAACTGGCGATAGTTGGCGATGTGATATTCCAAGGCAGCATCGGCCGCACCGATTTCCCGCGCGGCAATCATCAGGATCTGATTGATTCGATCACGCAAAAGCTGTGGCCGCTAGGCAATGATGTGACGTTTATTCCGGGACATGGCCCGACCAGCAACTTCGGGCATGAGCGGAAGACGAACGGGTTTGTTTCGGATTATGCTCTGAGTTGATAATGCCAAAGACAACTAACCAGACGTCTATAGCGGACTTAAATCATGCCAATATCGGTAAGTTACCGGAGCATTTGGGGCTTCAAGTGACGCAGGTTGCTGAGGGCCGCGTGGTCGGGCGCGTCACCGTCCGCCCAGATATTGTTTCGCATACTGGCTACCTCTTTGCTGGCGTCGGCCTCACACTTGCTGATCTGCTTTGTGCTTATGGTGTTTCGACGATGTGGCCCGAAGGCGCGAAAAATTTCACTACGGCTGAGGTGAAATGCAATTTTATTGGCACTGCACTTGAGGGCGAAGTGGAGATTATCGCCACCATCGTTCACAGCGGACGCACTACCCAATTATGGGATGCAGAAATTATCTCTGTATCGAACGGAAAGCGCATAGCGCTGTTCCGCGCGACACAGATAATTCTATATTCTTGATTTGTTTGATCTCACCCCAGCTTTGAATACACACTAAACAGCGCATAGCCCGCAAGGCCAAGCAGCGTCAGCATCGAGATCAATGTCCCGACTACGCGGCCCTTTTCAAATGTGCCGCCGTCCATGCCTAGGCCGTGAGCTAGCCGTCCGAAGATGAAGATGATGCCGACATACCATAGCCAGTTTCCGCCCTTGCCGCTGGCCTCCAATGCTGCGATCAAGATCAGCACAAACGGGGCGCTTTCGATGAAGTTGGCATGGGCGCGCATGCGGCGGATCAGCAATTCATTGCCGCCATCGCCGATGGAAATTTTGTCTTTGGTCCGCACCTGTCCGCAGCGCAGCATCAGCCAGATGTTCACCAGCGCAGCCCCTGCGGCGATGGTCAATGTAATCGGTAAGCTTAGCATTTATATTCCTCCCTGTAGATTAAGGCCGTGAATTCATACATTTCCCCTTCGAGGCGTCGAAATGGCGAAGATATCGGAGCAAAATGTCCGCCGCCGATAGTCATTCTACCGGCAAGGGTATTTTGTTTCGAGATCGAAGCCATTTCGGCGTCCTGCGGATTTGACCCATTTTGTCCATTGCTGCGTTGGCAAAGCTCGACTTAGAACCACTAAGCCTGCGCTTTGCCGCCTTGCACTGAACAAAATGGCCTCAAACCTCGAAGGGGAAATGTATGAGTTCACGGCCTAAGCTGACTATCAGTCATCCAAAGGCTTGCAAAGCGGGGAAAAATAGCTATTAGCCGCCCCTCATCCGCAGCTTTGGGTGTTTGATGCCGATTCTGGCTTTGCTTGCCAGCGCCGCGTATCTGCCGTA
>JAAFIB010000002.1 GCA_013297725.1 Sphingomonadales bacterium | reverse complement strand
AGCTTGCTGGATCACGGCAGTTTTTAGGCCGCGCAACAACGCCCAACCTGCTTTCGCGCCAGCGCCGTTTCCGCGATTATGAAGGCGAGCATTTCGTGGTGCGCGGCGAAGTGTCGGGCGATTTTGAGCTCGCCGGCTTGCGCCACCGCATGCTGATCGGCGCCGACTATGATGAGTTTGATAACAGCCAGCTTTTCCTGCGCTTCCGCCCAGGCAGTGTCACCGCAACATCAACCGAGGCCGCGCAATATGCCATCAACATATTGAATCCAGTTTATGGCCGCTTCCCGCTGCCCACGCTAGGGCCGCAGACCAACCGGCTTGATCAGCAAAAGGCCTATGGTTTCTATTTGCAGGATCAGATCAGCCTCTCCGATGCTGTGCAAATCCGCATCGGATTGCGCTATGATGAATTTACGGTGCGCTCGCTCAATCGGACAACAAACGCTGCCCAGCGTCGCTCGTTCAACCGCATCAGTCCGCAATTTGGCCTGGTGGTCAAGGCCAGCGACGCGCTTTCCTTCTATGCTGCTTATGGCGAAGGCTTCCGCTCAAACCTTGGCGCGCGCGCCAATGGGACGGTCTTCGATCCTGAATTTAGCAAGTCATTTGAGCTTGGCGCGAAATTCAGCCTTCTAGGCGATGTGCTGAATGGCACGGTGTCTTTGTTCAACCTGAAAAAGCGCAATGTGCTGGCGGCTGATACCGCCAACCCCGGCTTTTCGATTCCCATCGGCAAGGCAGGTAGCACGGGCATAGAGCTTGATCTTGTTGGCAAGCTGCCCGGCGATATCGACCTGCTTTTCTCCTATGCCTATGTCGATGCAGAGGCGAAGGCTGATGTGCTTGATCCCAATTTCAGCTTGCAAATCCGCGAGGGTGATCCGCTGATCAACATTCCCAAGCACAGCGTGAATGCGCAACTATCCAAGCGGTTTGAGATTGGCGATGACAGGGGTCTGACGTTTGGAACGGGCGTGCAGCATGTCGGCAAGCGTCTGGGCGAGACGGCGACCACATTCTTCCTGCCCAAATACACGCTGGTCCGCGCCTTTGCGAATGTCGAGGTGATGGAGGGGCTGGAACTGTTTGGGGATGTCAAAAACCTGTTCAACGAGACCTATTATACTAATAGCTTTGCCAGGCTGTGGGTTGCGCCCGGTAGTCCGCGCACGTTCACTGTCGGGGCACGGGTGCGCTTCTGACATGCTAGGTCCGAAGCGCCAAGCGGACGATGCATGGGCCAATATCCATGCACCCGATTGTCCGATCCTTATCGAGCCGCGCAATGCCAGCAGATTTGCGGGAGCGGCGCTGTCGGTGCTTCCTAACGAGCAACAGGCTAGAAGCAGCGCGGGAAGGTTGGAGGAGGCGCTGGCGGCGTTCTCCAATCTTCCACCGTTGTTGCAAGAGGACATGCGAGCGCTTGCGCAGCGGTTTGCATGGTTGATGGAAACTGATGCGATCCGGATCAGGCTAGAAGCCATAACCCGCGATGCCTGCAAAAAAATCCACGCTGATTATACAGATTTGCGGTTAATCACGACATATCTGGGGCCGGGAAGCGAATTTGTTCCCTTCGGTCTGTCACCTGAAGAAGCAAATCTTAAGCCGATACCAACCGGCCATATCGGATTGTTCAAAGGCAGGCTGTTCGGCGCAGGCCATGCACCCTGCTTTCATCGCTCACCCCGTATCGAGGGGAGAGGACAGACCCGGCTGGTTCTCGTGATCGACACCCCGGATCGCGAAAGGACTGCATGATGCAGATCATTGTAGTTGATGCCCTTATTGTCGAACGCGGGGGCAGACGGGTCTTGGATAACCTGTCGTTGACGGTGAAGGCGGGAGAGATTTACGCTCTGCTCGGCGGCAATGGTGCGGGGAAATCGACCACGCTTTCGGCATTGCTCGGTTTCCTGAAACCTGTGTCGGGCAGCCTGTCGGTGGCCGGTGTTGATCCTGCCAGCAATGCCGAAGCAGCCCGTCACAAGATCGCTTACCTGCCCGAAAATGTCGCGCTTTACGAACATCTGACAGCGCGGGAGAATGTGGAGTATTTCTTGGCACTTGCAGGCGAAGCGCACGGGCCAGAGGAAATCGAAGCGGCTTTCGATGCCGCAGGATTACAAGCCGAGGCCCGTGACCGTCCATTAGGCGGCTATTCGAAGGGCATGCGACAGAAGGTGGCGATTGCACTGGCCGTTGTGCGGCAGGTTCCGGTGCTATTGCTTGATGAGCCGACGTCCGGCCTCGATCCGCGCGCAACCGCAGATTTCAATGCGCTGATCGGGGCACTTAAAGAGCGGGGTACAGCAATCCTGATGGTCACGCACGACTTGCTGGGTGCTGCTGATTGCGCAGACAGGATCGGCTTTCTCGATAATGGTCGGATCGTGGAAGAGGTCGCGTGCGACCAAGGTTACGACGTAATGGCGCTCCACCGCCGTTATGGCGAGGCTGTCGCTGCGTGAACCCGATACGACTGATTGCGGCGGACGAATGGCGGCTAATGCGCCGCAACCGCGTGGCTATGCTTGGCCTTGTCATGCTGCTGGCGCTGTCGGTAATCGCCGCACTCACCTCCATCGCCCAGCGCGACAATAGCGATGCGATCCGCGCGCGGTTTCAGGCGCAAGCTGATCAGGCCTTTGACGGCGCACCCGCACGACATCCCCACCGGATGGTGCATTACGGCCACTTCGTTTTCCGCCCATTGCCCGCCCTTGCGGCTTTCGATCCCGGCGTCGACGCCTTTACCGGCAACACCATCTATCTGGAGGGCCACCGGCAGAACAGCGCCAATTTCGGCGATGTCCGGCAAAGTTCGCTGCTCGTTCGGTTCGGTCAGTTGACACCGGCGTTTGTATTGCAGGCGCTGGCCCCGCTAATTCTGATTTTCATCGGCTTTGGCATTGTCGCGCGTGAGCGGGAGCGCGGAACAATCCGGCAGCTTTTCGCACACGGGGTCGCGCCACGGGCACTACTTTTCGGAAAGGCGCTTGGTCTTGGCGGGATTGCGGCGCTGATGCTTGCCCCCGGTGTCCTGGCGCTCGGTTGGCTTATCGCATTTGAAGGCGCGCCGCTTGCGCCGTCGCTTACCTTGCTTGCAGGCTATGCTGCTTATCTCGGTATCTGGGTCTTGCTGATCGTGATTGCCTCGTCCCTTGCCGCCCATGCGCGCACAGCCTTGATGGCGCTGATTGGGATTTGGGCCTTCACGGTTATCCTGCTGCCCCGCATCGCGCCTGACGTGGCTCTCGCCACCAACCCGACGCTCACCCGGCTCGAAACCGATATCGCGATCAAGGAAGACCTGCGCAAAATGGGCGACAGCCACAATCCCGACGATCCCTATTTCAACGCCTTCAAGCAGCGCACGCTGAAACAATATGGCGTGGAGAAGGTTGAGGACTTGCCGGTCAACTATCGTGGACTTTTGGCCGTCGAGGGGGAGAAGCTGACGTCGAAGCTGTTCGATGATTATGCTGACCGGCAATTCGCCGCACAAAAAGCGCAGAGCCGCTTCACTGATACAGTGGGTCTATTGAGTCCGGCAATCGCGCTGCGCCGCCTTTCCATGTCAGCCGCAGGCACCGATCTGGAAGGCCATCGCCGTTTCCTCTCTCAAGCCGAGGGCTACCGCTTTGCCATCGTCCAGCAACTCAACCAGCTTCAGGCAACCGCGATAACCTATGACGACGACAGCAACCGCAACAAGGACCCGGAGGCAGGACGCCGGGTACGTATTGATCCAAAGAATTGGCAGAAGGTGCCGGATTTCAGATATCAAGCCGCCGCGACAGGTGAGAAATTACAGGCCGCGTTGCCGGGTATGCTGACGCTACTGGGTTGGCTTGTAGTGCTTGGCTTTGGAATGCGACTTGCCATCCGCCGTCTGGCAGACGCAGCATGACCGGCCTTTGGCGACATGAACTGCGCCTGTTCCTGCGCCAACGCCTTGCGCTTCCTGCACTGGCGTTGATGGCTCTGCTCTCCATCGCCAGCGTCTGGGCGGGGATGGCAGAAATCGAGCGCCAACGCGACACCATAGCACGCATCCAGCCTCAACAGGCCGCCGACGTCGCCGCCATCGCCAAATGGGTATCAGTCGAGGGGGATGCGGGCAACGCTGCCTACTATACTTTCCATGCCACATGGGATGAACCATCTGCGCTCGCCTTTGCGGCCATAGGTCAGCGCGATGTGGCCCCCTACATCCTGCGTATCCGGGCGCTGGGACTGGAAGCGCAGCTTTACGAAAGCGAGAATTACAATGCCGAACTGGCGCTGCCGGGTCGGTTTGACTGGGCCTTTGTGCTCACCTATCTTGCACCGCTGTTCGTTATCGTCCTGCTCCACGATCTGAAATCGGGCGAACGCGAGGCCGGGCGCATCGGCTTGCTCGCCGCGATGGCGCGCAATCAGCAGGCGCTTTGGCGCAGGAGGATTGGTTTGCGGATCGGCGGTCTGCTTGCCGCCCTCCTGATCCCATTTCTGATCGGGGCGGCACTGTCGGGGGCTTCACCCGGTTTAGCGTTGATTTTCATTGTTGTGGCCGCCGCTTACATTCTGTTCTGGGCCATGCTGTGCCTGTGGGTTGGCAGCCGGGGCTGGAGCTCAGTCACCAATGCCGCCACGCTGGCTGCAAGTTGGCTGGTGTTGACGCTCATTCTTCCAGCACTTGGAAATCTGGCAATCAATAGCGTCGTTCCCGTCCGGCAAGGCGTTGAGCTCACTCTGGAACAGCGCGAGAAGGTCCACGGCGGGTGGGACAAGCCAAAGCAAGAAACGATGCAGGCCTTCTTCAAGGCCTACCCCGAATGGAAAGACACAAAGCCGGTCGAAGGCGGGTTCCACTGGAAATGGTATTATGCCTTCCAGCATTTGGGTGATCTGGCGGCAGCGCCACAAGCCAAAGCCTATCGCGAAGGCCTCGAAGCACGCGACCGCTGGACCGGGCGTTTTGGCTTCGCCCTACCCGCAGTGGGCCTGCAAACCATCCTGCATCGAACTGCGCGAACCGACCTCAATGCGGGCCTCATCTATCAGGACCGCATTCGCTCCTATCACAAGCAGCTGCGGCGGTTTTATTATCCCTATGTATTCAATGAAGTCCCGTTTCGCGAGGCTGACTTTGTCAAGGCACCGCAATGGGAGCATCGGTGATCGGTAACATTGCTGCCGTTTCAAAGGCTCAAACGGACCTTCGGAACACGCGGTTTATTCTGCTAGCGTCGCACAGATGATGTTGCGTGGAGCACACAAGACTGCTCTCGTTGGACGTGGAGACTGGAGGTTGCATCACCACCGCAGTGTGAGCACTCTCACTGCCATTAGATGATTGGCGATCAGGAACCACCATAACGGAAAGTCGGTGCGGGTGAGGCGGACGTCACCGAGCACCTCGTCCCGGTCAAACAGCCGGTGACCCAGCAATCCCGGCACGACATGAACGATGGGAAAAGCGAGCGCGCTCCAAAGCGGCCAGACGGTTACGCTGGCGATAAGCAACGCCAAACCCGCAATGACGCCCACAATGTGAAGCGCGAGATTCGCTAGGTGTTGGTGATCCGACCGATAGGCCGTTTCATAGAATGTCTTGAAATCTATGCGCGGGTTTGTGTTGCTGCTCATGATCAACGTTCCTCCGTCTCAATGTGCTTGCATAATATGAATATATGCTCACATTATATACTCGCATTCTGCGCGAGGATTTGAAGTGAATGCCTGTGCCCCTCTCTCCCCGTAAAGCCCCGCGTCAGGCGCGCGCTCTGGTCACCCATGACGCGATTGTTGAGGCAGCTGCTCACATAATTGCGCAAGGCGGTTTGGCTGCGTTCAACACCAATGTCGTGGCCGGACGCGCGGGCGTGAGCATTGGCAGCCTCTATCAATATTTTCCTAACAAGGATGCGCTGATGGTCGCGCTGATTCATCGACAACAGGCACGGCAATTGGAAGCCCTTACTGCCGCAGTTAGTCGAGTGAGCGGCGAGAATTTGGAAACCGTCATTCGCGCAGTGGTCCGTGCCGCCATGCAGCATCACCATGACGACAGCCTGCTTGCATCTGCGATTGACCATGAAGAAGCTCGCCTTCCAATTGACAGCATCCTGAATGGCTATCTGGACCGTGGCGGCGCGTTGGTCGCAGCCTTACTTGCGCGATTTGCCAGGGAGATCAGGCCACTTGATGCCGACCATGCGGAGCGAACGCTCCCGGCACTTGTTCGCGCGGTAACCGACGCTTGGGCCAATTTGTCCCCACCACGGTTGGATGTCGCTGAAGACGAGGCGGTGCGGGCGGTGCTTGGATATCTTCGCTAGACAAATGACGGCTACCACCTTCCAATACGCTATTGATAATCATTCGCATATTGATTACTGACGATCCATCGAAAATCAGAATCGTCGGGAAATCGTGTGTTTTACAAGTCTTGCTTGCTGTTTTCATCTGCGCTTTGTGCGGCCGCCTGCGCCTCCCCAGCATGGGCCGAAACTGCACCCGACGCTGAACAGGCTGAGCAGAGTGAAATCATCGTCACCGGCGAACGCGTCGCACGCGGCGTCAATGAAACTTCGTCAAGCGTCGCCGTTGAAACCGCTGACCGCCTCGAAGAACGGTCGCTGGACAATATCAACAGCCTGCTTGGTTTCGTTCCCAATATCCAGCTTGGGTCAGAAGATCAGGGACCATCAATCCGAGGACAGGATACGACAGGTGCGCTTCGGGGTGCCGATGCGTTCCTTGGCGGCTCGCGACCCCGTGCAACGGTGCAAATCGATGGTCGTGCGGTTGGCTTCAATGAGTTCATCTATGGGCTGAGTTCGCTCTGGGATGTCGAGCGCGTGGAGGTGTTCCGCACTCCGCAAACGACGACACAGGGGCGCAATTCGATTGCTGGGGCGATCTTCATTAAGACGTTCGATCCGAGCTTTGAGCCTGAAGCACGGGTGCGCGGACTGGTGGGCAATTACGACACCTATCAGTTGTCGGGCATGGTCTCCGCGCCAATCGTCAACGATCAGATCGCTGCGCGGGCCACGTTCGATTGGCGGCGCAAGAATAGTTGGGTCAAGTTCGACATTCCCAATTTTAACTTTGGCTATGACGAACGGGCGGACAATTTCACCAACGGTCGGGTCAAGCTGCTAATCACGCCGACGAGCATTCCTGACCTGAGAATCGACGTCGGCTATACGCATTTGGAGACCGAAGCGCCCCAAGGACAGGTCATCATCCCGCCGTTCGAAGAACGTCGCTATGACGATGTTGGCGGCTATTGGCGGACCAATGTCGATGCGATCACGGGCATCGTGTCTTATGGCGATCGTGAAGGTGTTCTTGTGACGTTGACGCCAAGCTACACAAACAGTCGCGTGACGCGGCTGTCATCGCCCGGGCAAGGCAACGCGCTGGTCCAGACCAAAGAGTTCACCTTTGAAGGCATCATTTCGGCCAAACTGAGCGATAGCCTCAATGTCCTTAGCGGTGTGTATCATCTGAATGCCGACCAGACCGAGTTTATCGACCTGAGTGCGTTTCTTGGGTTGGGCAACTTCACTGACAAGCAGCAGAGCCTTGGCATCTTTGGCGAAGTCGCGATCAAGCCATTGCCACGGCTCACCGTCACTGGCGGACTGCGTTACCAACGCGACCGGCAGAACCGTGTTGGCGCGCTCGACATCTTTGCGGTGGATTATCAGCGCAGCTTCGATGCGCTGCTGCCCAAAATCGCACTCTCTTATGAAGTCTCAGATCTCGTGAACATCGGTGCGTTTGCGCAACGTGCTTTCAATCCGGGTGGCACGACAATCTCGTTCGATACCGGACTGCGCGACGAATTCGACGCGGAAACGCTCTGGAATTACGAGGCGTATGTCCGTGCGGGGATTGCCAGTGGCGTCCAATTGAATGGCAACGTCTTCTATACCGACTTCAAGAACGCGCAGCGATCAACAACGACTGTCACCACCAATCCGCTGGGGCAAACGGTGTTCGAAGTCAGTGTGGGCAATGTGCCATCGGCACGGAGCTACGGAGCCGAGCTTGAACTCGACGCCCGGATAACTCCCACATTCAACTTGCGCGCTGGGGTTGGGCTGCTCAACACCAAGATCACGCAGACCCCGGATCCGCTGGACCCGATCCGCGGCAGCCAATTTGCCAGTGCGCCGAAATGGAGCTTTTCGGCAGGGTTCGACTGGGAACCAACAGCGGGCCTCAAACTTGACGCGCAATTGCGCACCAATGGCCGTTATTTCTCTGACGATGCAAATACGCCTGCGCTTGGGATCGCTGGATCTACCAACGTCGATGCCAAGATTTCTTACGAGTGGAACGGCATCACGGCATCGGCCTATGTCCGCAATGCCTTTAACGATTTCGCGCTGACCAACCTTTTTGCGGTCGACTTCGGCTTTGCCAACGACCCCCGCAATTACGGGATCAGCCTGGAGGCCAAGTTCTGATGCGCAAAGCCCTTGTTCTTGTTCACCGCTGGGTCGGAATTGTGGCAGGGCTCTACGTCGCGCTCATTGCGCTGTCGGGCATTGGCATGGTGTTCTCGACGACGTTCTACGAATGGGAGTTTGGAGCGAACAAGGTCAGTGTGCCCATGCAGAACCAGCCCTATGCCGCACCCGAAATCTGGCTGGCGAAGGCTGAGGCGAAATATGGCAAGCTGCCAAGTGTCGAGGGCTATTTCGGTCCGCGCGCAACGCCGATGCGGATTTCCGCGCCGACGATCATCTACGCGCCGGTGCGCCTCGATGGCGGTGACGCGCATGGCGTGGTAACGGTCAATCCCTACACCGGCGAGCCGCTGGCGCATTTCATCGCAGAGGACAGCTGGTCGATGCTGCCGCTCAAACTGCACATGAGCTTGTTTTTGCCGCCCGCCATCTCATCATGGGTGCTGGTGGCGCTGTCGGTCATCATTTTCGGCTTCGCATTGTCAGGGCTGTATCTCTGGTGGCCGGGACGGAAGCGTATCAAGGCGGCAATGATTATCCCCAAACCCTCTAGCGTGACAGGGCACAGGCGGTTCCATGCAGCAATCGGTTTTTGGGCGGCGCCGTTGCTGATCCTTGCGGCCATGACGGGCCTCATGCTGACCCGATTTGACGTGGCTGAGGTCATTGCCAGCCCGTTGGGAACTTCCGCTGAGTTCGATCCGGCAAAAGCACCGAAATCTGTATGCGCACCGAACATAGTGGCACGCGCCGGAGATGCTCTTGCTGCCGCGCGCGCGAAGTTTCCGGGCATGGAGCTCTCCTCACTTTTCCTGCCCACGCGCCAGAACCCTGTTTATCAAATCTGGCTGCGGCCTACGCAATCAACGGTCCCTGCGCGCGGCAATGTCGAGGTCATCGTCGATGCCAAGTGCGGCAGTATCCTGTTCTCACGCGGGGAGGCGGAGATGAAGGCGGGCGATACTGTGCTCACCTATCTGGTCGAGCTTCACAATGGCAGGTTGCTTGGTCTGTTCGGCGAAGTCTTGATCGTTCTGCAGGGGATTGCGCTGTTGACGCTCCCACTGGCCGGAATCACTCTGTTTTTGCGGCGGAGGGAGCGAAGAAAAGTCGCCGGGAACCTTCGGGGCGAAAACCCCAACGGCAACAAATTCGATCCACAACTGCCCGCAACGACGCAATAAACCTGCGAAACTGCTGCCGCTAACATTCCGGACGTTAAATGTGCCTATATCGCTCCCTGAAAGCAGACGTTCGTTCAACTCTGCACACAACAGCCAATCGATCACTGATCGGTCGCCATTTCCTAGAAAAATCGTCGAATTTGTCGTTGACTGGCGAGCGATAGACCGAAATCAAATCCACTAAATAAACCTCTGCAATGCCGCGCTGCATTGTTCTTCCACGTTGCGCTGTTCGAGTTTATCGATCCAATCCGCGAACACTTCTGGGCCTACTGAGGTCCAAGCTCCCTTGGCCTTAAGTGCTGCCGTAATGCCTGCAATATCAAACTCGCCGTCGCCCGGTAGGAGGCGGAATCGGAGCAGGTCTTCGATCAGGTCGGGGACCTGCTGCTGTTTTTTGGCATCGGCGAGCTGGACTTCGAAGATCTTGTTGGCGGGAATGCGCGCCAATGTTTCAGTGTCCTCGTACGATCGGAAATAATGCCAAGTGTCAAAACACAGCCCGGCATTGGGCCGGTTTGCGCCATCAATAATTGCCCAACCTTCGCGCAAGCCAGTAATAGAGGAAATCGGCATAAATTCCAGCGTGACCCGCAATCCGCGTTGCCCGGCGCGATCTGCAAAACCGCCAAAAGCATCTACCAGCAACGCTTTTGGATGCGCTTGTCCTAGCCCCTCAACGCAGTTGATTGCTTCAGCCTCGGCCTCTTCGGCAATGCGCAAGATGGCGGCTTCGCCGAACTGGATGAACCCGCGATTTTGCGGTGGATAGGAATCCGGGATGGCAAAGCCCGGAATCCATTGAACAAAGGGATCAATCGCCAGCACTTTGACACCGGTATCCTCGATCATGGAACGCATCGTTTCGACGGAAAGGCCGCTGTTGCGCCAGCTTTGCCAATCAATAGGAAAGATCGACATATGGGTGAATTGGCCTGCGCGCGCAGCGATCAGCCGATCAGCGAGCGATTTGGTGCGAACATTGGCCGCCCACAGGACGCGACGCGTTGGGGTTGAACCAGCAGTTTTGGATGCCGGTCCATTTACCGGAGCGCAAGCCGACGCCAAGAGCGCGGCACCGCCACTTAGGATTATAGTACGGCGGTCGATCATCAGAAATGCCTTTCAAAGCGCGAGATTAAGATTGAGAAACGCGCCAAGTGTGTCGCGTTGATCAGCGGCGAAACTGCTGCCCATGTTAAGCCAGATGGCGCTGCCATTCAGGCTGAGCATGTGGTTGATCCGGTAGCTGCCAGTCAGCGCCCATAACGCACCGACATTGCGCCCAGACCCGCGGGTTGTAATGGCAGTGCCGCCCAATGTGTAAAGCTGATCCCGCGTTGTCAGACGCTGCATCAGCGCAACATCAATGCCAACGCGATTGCCGTTGGACCATTGTAGCGAAATTGACGGATCAATGCTGGCAATGTTGGTTGGCGCAAAGATCGGGAAAGACCCTGTAAAGGCTGGGTTCGGGAATAGGGGGTCGAAACCCGTAATGCGTTGATCGCCGCGATTGGCATCGCCGCTTGCTATGCTGAACTTGGCCCCGGCCAATAGCTGCGCACTGCCCGCTTTTGCAACAGGAGCGCGCACTTCGCCGGCCATCGCCCAAGCGCGAACGTTCCTACGATCTTGCGCATTGCCAAATTGCGCCAACGCCTCCGTCTCTACATACAGGCGCGGCGTTGTCCTTACGATACGCGCACCAAGAGTGAAGCGCTCTTGCCGCCCGGCAGCTGCGCCAAAAAATGGCGTAAAACTTTCTGTGCGGATGGCATAAAGAGCTTCGCTGTTGCGACTGGCATCACCGCGCACCACGCCTGTGCCCACCGCCAGACGATTGAGATCGCTGTCATCGTCAAACACCCCAGGCTGCACCAGCACTGGCGAAGCCGCGAGCCCAATCACGGTCCAGTCGCCAACGCGCCTTTGCCCCAGCACGCCGTCAAAGCGCCGACGGACATTCGCCCCGTCCAAAGCGGCAAGCAACCGTCCGGAACCCAGCGCCATTTCTTGCCGACCTACGCGCACAAAGCTTCCAGCATTTGGCCGCCATTCGACATAGGCCTGCGTCAGATCAAGATCATTGCGGTCATTCGCCCTTGCACCGCCGTTGCGGCCCAACTGTCCGGCGGCGAATATTTGCGCATGAACACGCCACTCCGGTGCGATCTCCACCTCTGCATGGGGCGCGATACGCCAGAGCATGTAACCGCCGCTATCCTGCGGTCCGTTGCCAAAGGTTGCCGGGTCAATGACCTCATAACGCAGCCGTGCGTCAAGTCCGACCGCTACGTCCTTGGCGCTGCTTTCTTTCGCCTCTTGCGCAATACACGGGCTGGCTGCAGCTAGCGCTAGGACAGCGATTAGCCAGCGCTGAGAAAGTCGAGCAAGCATTGGTTCAGCGCTTCGGGTTGTTCCTCTGCGATCCAATGGCCGGCTTTGGCGATCACGGTGCCACGTACATTGTCGGCCAAGGCCTTTAAGGCCATCTCGCTATAGACGCCTGCTGCGATCTCACCGCCAATACCAAGGCAGGGCATCGCCAGTCTTCCGCTCTCCGACCAGCCTTTGAACAGCGCCATATCCTCAAAAACGCTAGCAAAATGCATCATGCCGCCGCGCAGCGCGCCGGGCTTTTGCAACTGCCGCACATAGACCTCGAAATCGGCCTGATCGACAGCATCGGGGTTATAGGCCCAATGCCAGAAATACCATGCCAGCAACTCGCGTTCCTTCCCGCCAATAAACTGGATCGCAACGTCGGGCTGTGTGAAGAAAGCCAGCTGCCAGTTCACATTGCCGGGTGCCGCCGTCAGCCCCATCTCATAGCCAAAACCGGGTGGCGCATATTCAATGACCGTCAGGCGCTCGACACGGTCTGGTGCGGTATAGGCCAGCGCCAACGCTGTCCCACCGCCATGATCATAACCGACAACAGCCGCGCGTGGGATATCGAGCGCGTCCATGACAGCGACGACATCGGATGCCAGCGTTGCCTTGTCATAGCCAGTCGGTGGTATGTCGGATCCGCCACAGCCACGTTGATCAATGGCGATGGCGCGATAACCCGCCTTTGCCAGCGCTTGCATTGTACCGCGCCACATCCACCAATGTTGCGGAAAGCCGTGGATGAGAATGACGGGGTCGCCTCTACCGAGCGAGACAGCGTGAAGGCCGATAGTACCGTTTCTTACGCGGTGATGTTCAAAATCCTCTAGCGACATAGTCTTTTTCCTACGGATTCATCACTGACTGGATATAGGCCGCTGTTGCTGGATCCAGAGTTGAGTCATGACGGGCAACTAGCCAGCGGCCGTCCACTTTCTTGAGGGTGTCTTCATTCACGGCGGAGCCGACATATTTAAGCTCTGCGTCCCGTTCAAAGACGATAAGGTAGCTCGTCACGACGAGCTCATCACCATTGCCGCTGATCACAAGGTTGCCCGCAACATGGCGTTTGTTGGTTATGAAGGGAGCGACTTGTCCCAAGGCAGCCTCGACCTGTTCCGGCCCCACAGCATTGCCAAAACCCGATACAAAAACGCCGTCAGCTGCAAACATCTGCGCATAGGATTTATAGTCAGCCGCATCGAGCGCGTGGTTTAGCCGTGCGATCACCTGACGGGCGGTAAGATCGTCTTCGGCGGAGAGGCTATATTCGGCAGTGTAATAAGGCGCCATTTTCAATTTCCTTTCAGGGTCGGTTTGGGGTTCAGCGTAAGCACTGATCCGGCGGTCATGCGGCCTTGCTCTGTGAACAGCCAGGCGCAGGCCTCACCCACTTCCGCAGCAGTGATCCAGCTTGGATCATGTTTGGGTCGCGCCCGAGTTGCGATGATCGAGCGTAGCATAAGCGTGTGGACACCGACGGACAGGTTCTCCGCCGCAAGCACTTCACCCATCATCATCTGAGCGTGTGCCAGTATCGAGACAACACCCGAGTGCGGGACCGGAGCCAGCGCGCCAGCACCGTTGATCATGACATATTGCCCCGCAGATGTTGATAAAGCTGGCATCAGGCTGCGGGCGAAAAGATAGTGGCTGGTCAGCGCGGCGGAGACCATATGGTCCCAGTCGGTCTTGGGTAGGTCAGCCAGCGCTGGCCCATGAAACCATGGCCCAAGGCTTGCGACGGCGCCATGCACGGCGCCAATACTGGATAGCTGCGCACGTAACGCCGCAACGTCCGCATCATCTTCGGGAAAACCTTCAATCAAAGTTAGGCTCGCATTTTTGGGCAGAGCATCTGCACGGCCGGCCGAGCGCACCACAGCGATCACCTCGGCTCCTGCGGTAAGCAGCCGGTCAACAATCTCGACCCCAACATCACCCGTGCCGCCGCCAATAACGATCCGCTTGCCCGAAAGATCGGCAGCACTCATCAGAGATCACCGGCGCTATACAGCAACTCATACATGCCAGGCGCTGACTTTTCGACGAAAGGTCGGATGATCTCCAGATGCTCGGCGAACAAGGCACTTTCGCGCCAACCATTGTAATTGGCCATGCTGTCGAACATCGCGACATTAACCAGCTGTCCGCTGCCATCGACGGCCCGGCCAAGGCGGTTGCCGATCCAGCCTGCAACCTTTCCTTTCAGGCGCACATATTCGGCGGTCTGTGCGTCGATGAACGCCTGTTCCTGCCCTTCTTTGGGCGTGAACAGATTAACGAGCATAACTAAGCCATCGATAGTCTTTGCGGCATCGCCGGTGTTGCTTGTACGGTCGACGACCATTGGGTCTTCGGGCATATTGATACTCCTAAGT
This sequence comes from Sphingomonadales bacterium, assembly GCA_013297725.1. Taxonomy (GTDB): domain Bacteria; phylum Pseudomonadota; class Alphaproteobacteria; order Sphingomonadales; family Sphingomonadaceae; genus Sphingorhabdus_B. Next base: position 97,977 of record JAAFIB010000002.1, on the reverse strand, counting down.
AAAGATGTTTAGCTAGTGATCGCCATAGCATTGGTGATGGCAGGACGTTGACTAACAGCCTGAACCCAGCGGCTAACATGGACGTGCGGGGCAAGGTCAAGCCCAACGAAATCAACGCCGCCGATAATCCAGGGATAGGTCGCAATGTCGGCAATGGAATAATTGCCAGCAAGATAGTCCGCTTTGGCCAATCGCATATCCAACACACCGACGATACGCGCAACCTCATCCTGAAAGCGTTGCGCCGCATAGGCTTGGGGCTCCGGCGCACGCATGAAATGACCCGCTTGCCCGATCATCGGGCCGACGCTTGCCATCTGGAACATGACCCATTGCAGGCAGGTACTGCGTGCTATCGGATCGGTTGGCCACAGCTCGGACCCGAACTTTTCGGCAAGATATATAAGGATCGCGCCGGATTCGAACACCACATGACTCTCGCCCTTTGGGCCTGCCTCGTCGACCAAAACCGGGATCTTCCCGTTGGGATTAAGCTTCAAGAAATTCGCCGACTTTTGTTCCTGATCGCCAAAATTGACCATGTAGCGGGCATAAGGCTGGGCCAGTTCCTCCAGCAGGATCATGGGCTTTCGGCCATTGGGCGTGGTCTGTGTGTAGAGCGTAATCATGCGAGCACTTTAAGGATGGCCTCTGCCACTTGGTCCGGAAACTCCTCTGCCAGCATATGCCCGCAATAGGGGATGGTGTAGCCAGTCACGTTGGTAGCGACCAAGTCCATCTGCTCAGTCACGCCTGGATGACCAAACTGACCATTCATGGCGAGCACCGGGCAGGTGATTTTTTCGGCCGTCGCCTCGCGGATTTGCGCGCCCGTTATCAAGCTGTCACGATACCACCCAAATGAGCCGTGCAGTCCTCCGGGCGAGCGCAGCCCGCGCACATATTCTGCTCGGTCGGCATTGTTGATGGCGTCTGGGTTGGCGATCATGGAGGTTAGCAGATGATCCACCATCTGCGCCTCTTTGCCTTCCCATAAAAGAGCCGGGACGTGGGGCTGGCTATTGAAAGCGAACCACCAATAGACGAACGGGTTGTCCGCCGTGAATGCGGTAAACTGATCGAGATTATAGCCCACCAATGGCTCATCAAAATAGCCAAGGCCGGTTACTTCATCACGGTGCTGGGCGGCATAGAGCAAAGCCACCAGCGCGCCCATATCATGTCCAACGACTGCAATTTTCTCAAATCTCAGGCTTTGCACCACGGCGCGTAATTCATCCTTGACTAGCCGTCCATCATAGCCCGCATAGGGCTTGTGACTGTCGCCATAACCCCGGCAATCAGGCGCAATCACGGTGAAATGATCTGCCAGCAACGACATCACTTTTCGCCAGCTATATGATGTCCCCATCCAACCGTGGATCAGCAGCAGCGGCGGGCCCGAACCTGCAATGCGGTAATGAATTGGGCCGCCATATTGAGTATAGGCTTTGCTGTGGCGGATAGTGGAGGAGGTGTCGTTTGTCATGTGTTCCCTTTCTGGGTTTTATCATTCTCTAGTCGCGCGAAAAAATTGTCGGCGCGCACGGCCAGCCACTGAGCCACCGGCGAAACGATCAATACGGTCGGCAGCACGATGATATAGGTCGATAGGAACCGAACAGCCCACGCAGCGATGAAGCCGCTCGCAAATCCTTGCGCCTGCCATGTGAACACCGCAGACAGGATGAGTCCCATCAGCAGCGTCATGAAGAACATCAGGAACAATCGGTCCCGCGGCATCAAATGCGGTTTCCCCAATAGCTGAAGTCTTGATACAGCTTGCCAATCTCTGGCCCTTCGGGTGTCTGCCAGTCCTTCATAATTTCAGAGGCAATTGACGCCCAGCTGACCATGACAGCACCGGCCTGCGTCATGCGGTGCATCGCGGCTTGCTCATTCAAAGCCGTGTCGGAACCAGAGACGTCGACCACGACATAAGGTTCATAGCCGCCTGCGATCAGATCGAGGGTCAGTTGCAAAGTGCAAATATCGAGCGAAATGCCACCAAGGATGACTTTCTTGCGGCGAAAGCCTGCAAGTACCCGCTGAAATTCAGGTTCATCCCATGCACTGGGTGTATGCCGTTCGACCCGGACAGCGTGACCTGCATTGGCGACTACGCCGGGGAAGAAGTTCCCCCGGAAATCGCCTTCTTCTCCCAGCATGATTGTCGGCATTTTGAAGACGGCGGAGAGCCGCGCAAAGGCCTCTGCATTACGACGCAGCAGATCATGATCGATTGTTTTTATGCCGGGAAAGAAGCCATCGAGAAAATCTACGAGAATGACGACTGCATTGTCGCGAGTAAGCTTGTCGGAATAGTTCATAGGGGAGACTCCATTTGGCGCTATTACTTTTGACGGTGGATCCCCCACATCCGTGTGGTTTGGATAACGCGTTCTGATAATGCTATCTAGTAAGCAAAAATGGTATTAAGGTTGCATAAATGGAACGATCAATTGACCTCAACGCCTTGCGCACCTTTGTAGCGGCTATTGAATTGGGCGGCCTTGCAAAAGCGGCGCGCTATCTGAGCATGCCAAAATCCACCGTCAGCCGTCATGTCGCAAAGCTGGAACAGCAACTCGGCACTGCTCTGGTCACGCGTGATCAAAATGGCATTGAGCTGACCGCTATCGGGCGCAGTCTTTTCGATACCGCGCATGGCGGTATCGACAGTTTTCAAGGCATTGGTGCTCTCTTTTCAAAGAAGGATAAGGTTACGCGCGGTGCGGTCCGGATCAAGGCACCACGGATATTTGGGCGTGGCTTTCTTCCTCAAATCCTATCCGAATTTTGCAGCCAATATCCGCTTGTGAGCATCGAGGTCACTCTATCAGATCGAATCTTCGATCCCGAAGATGATCGGATCGACATCTCATTTTGTGTTGGAATTTCAGTGCCGGCTTCTTTGGATGCCTGGGAATTGGGGATGTTGGACGCAAAGCTTTACGCTGCCCCTAGCTATCTTCAAAAAGCGACGATTGAAGCGCCTTCGGATCTTTGTGATTATGCAATCCTGTCCAACCTTTGCGGAACCAGTCTAAGGGGCCGATGGTTGATGCGAACAGCAGCGGGCAAAGAATTTCAGCTGGACTTTGCACCCAAGCTGGAAACCAACGAAACAGATTTTTTGCTGGCAGCTGCGCTTGACGGATTGGGTATCGCAAGACTGCCGACATTTGTTGCTGATCCCCATCTTGCGTCCGGAAAATTGATACCGGTGCTTCCAGAATGGACTATCGATCGCCACAAAGTCTCGCTCGCAGCGAAGAGTGGAATACGAACGCAAGCGATTGAGCAGTTTATCGAATTTTGTACGTCAAGGATAAGAACGCAGATTGCAGGAATTTGATTTTGAAGACAGAATATGGCTTTTCAGTGTAATGCACATCGGCAGCGTGCATTTCCTGTTTAGTGGCTGTTCGCAAAAGGTTTGGGTGTGTTGACGTGTTCCGCGCACGTCTCCCAAACAGACCATTTGACTCCATGCTTATCGACGGAAGAGGCTTTAGCTGTTTTCGCTAAACTTTCCTGCCGTTCGGTCGGCGTTTTGTGTCCGCCAGAACTTGCCTAACGTTCATCTACGCTATTTCCAATAAGCAACGCCGTGTAGTTCAAAAGGAGTTAATGTGCGTTAATCATGCTCGTATACTAAGAATTCGTCAGTCTTCCCTTAGACGCGTGTGTCAAAGGAGATGACTTATGCGTTCAATCTGGAATTTGGCTCGCTGTTCATTAATTGTAGCAACTGCTGCTGCAGGTCTATCTGCCGCACCTGCTCAGGCCAAGTCTTATCAAACTCGAATTTCGGCACAAGTTCCAACGAACTGTTCAGCCGGGATCAGCGGATCTTTCAGCCGGCTATCGGCTGATAGCTTTTCACTCGGTAGCGTCGAACAATATTGCAACTTGCGGTTCCAGCTGTCGCTAACGCACAGTACACCAGAGGCGACAGCACAATTGTCGTTTGGCGGTTCAGCCGTTTCGCTTGGTCAGGATACTACTGTGCTGAAACCACTTGCGAACCCGACCGCCAACGCTGCGGATCAGGTTGTTTTGGCTGGTGTCAACGAAGCTCAAGCGCAGCAGTTCGGATCAAGCCTGACTGTTACGATATCACCAATCGCGTTTTGATCACATTCCGGATCAGCGCGCGCTGATCCGGAACGTTACTACGTCGCCATATTCGCCCACCGGCGCATTGGCGAATTCGCCAACGGTGACAATGATTGGTAACGCCTGACCCCTAATGCTGTTTTGTATCAGCATGTTGATGCGGGTACCGTTGACTAGATCGACGGTCCGGCCATCAACTGTCATCGAATAGGGTATTTCGAATTGACCGCGCCTGGTGATCAGGCTGCCGTCATTTTCCGAACTGATTTCAACGTCAATGTCGGCGCTTGATCGCACCTGCATCGCTATTGTGCCAGACACGTTGGGGGCAAGCTCCCCTAAATCTAACGTCGCATTGCGGCCACCAACAAAATTGGCCTGCGCTCTTGCCTGAACTTGCGCCGACACATTGAATTCGGTCTCGACTGAATCTTGGTTGCCTCCCAAATCTATGGTCGCGCGCAATGTCGCAAAATAGCGTCCTTGGCGCCCGGGCTGCCCGCCGCGGACAAAAAGGCGCGGGTTGATATCCAGCGTCGCGTTCGGACCCACAGATATTGGAACTTCCTGTGTCTGCTGAGAGATGGGATCAAGCAGTATCTGGCCCAGATTGGTTTGATCGATAATGCTGTAGTCCATCGTGTAATTTTGGGGTCCGTCCAGCTGTAGATATGACGCTGTGCGCGTAATCTTTAGAACACCAATGCAGATTGCATCTCCTTTGTTACGCAAACGCAGCCGGATCGGTTCAAGATAATCACCCCCGGAAAGTGCATCATAATGGTTGATTTTCGCTTCACCCAGTTCCTGAATATCCAGATCACAGGCTGTATCTTTCGGACGTGCCGCCAGTGGCGATGAAGTGATGAAAGCTGTCATCGTAAAGACCAGTATTAGGCGAGAAATTATTGATATGTTCATGGCTCTTCTATCCTCAATTCGCCGATATCGACCAGATTTTTGCCGTCATCCTCTATGGTGATTTCGGTGACATATGCTGGGTCGGTAAATAGGGTCAGGCGGTATTTTCCGGGTTTCAATCCCGTTCCGGCCAAACGACCGCTACGATTGGTGAACACAGAAATCGGCTCAGCGTACGTTCCGTCCAATGACTCTAGTTTACCGCCCATCAATACGACCGGTTCTTTTTTAGGTCCGCGAACCACTTTCCCCAAAAGTGTAACCGAAGCGGCCGATCCAGCCTGCAAGTTATAAGCCGAATATAACGGAGCTTTCAGACTGAATTGCCCTGCACCAAGGTCGTAGCCAGCAGGCAGATCAACAATTTCGATATACAACGATGAACGGCTATAGGTTGATATATCAGGCACAACGGCCGGTCCCAAGGCGTCGCTTAGTGCGCGCGGACCATTATCCGTTGGATCAACCTTTATCGTTTTGCCTTTGAGCGACTTGTGCGGATAGATAATGGCAAATCCCTCGCGGATGGGACGTGACATCGCAAATTTATTGCCCGAAAAGACTAAGCTTGTTCCGACAGAAGCGCGGCTCGTTTGCACCCGGTCTGATGAGAAGTTTGCCGTGGTAAATACATCGTGCTGCGCCGTTGCCTCAAAACGGTTGCCGGTATGGAAGGCGGAGCCGGTAAGGTTCAAATCATTATTGCGCGCATCGCGCTTGATCGAAAAATCTGCCTGTGTCGCGCCGACTGAAGCGGATGGCGAGTAACGATAATTCAGCTGCGCTTCGCGGTCGCCTGTGTCATAGGACGCCCTTACGCTTTGGTTCTTTCCAAGTCGCCAATTCAGCTGCAGGAATGCTGCTTTTTCTTTGCGTGTGCCATTGTCAGCATATCTACCAAAGGTGCCCACGGAAAGCGTCGGTGAAAGCGAATAGGTTGCGCCGATAAGCGCGCTTTTGCGATCGGGAGAAGTGCCACGGCCTTTATCCATCTGGCCCGATGCCGTGATGTTCCATTTGGCGTTGTTTAGTTGGAAATTGCCATTCACCGACCAAGCGTTGGGACGCAATTCGCCGATGTCGGGCAAGACTATGTCGGATAAGGTGGCAAAACGGCGAGATTGTACTTGGCCGTTGATCTGCGCCGTCCAACGCCATTTATTCTGGTTCAACCGTCCGGCAATTGAATAGCCAACGTCTGCGGCAAAGCCCGAACCGATGTCGTTGCGTTTGCTGCCAGCGCCTTCAACGCGAAATACTCCGATGGGTGATGCCCAAACAGCGCTAACCCCGCCAGTAACTCCCTGCCTGTCAAACTGGACGTCGGCGCCAGCTGTCAGTGTATTGGACAGCCCTCTACGTACAAAGGCGGAAAGCGCATAATCATTGCTATAACGAATGCCATTTCCGCCGTTGCGTGCACGAACCCCGGCAGTGACAGAGAAATCGGTCAGGCCAGGTTCCAGCAGGTTGAAATCAAAGAAGTTTCTATTCGAAATAATCTGTTCGCGTCCGGTATCGTCGCGAACGACAAGTTCAACATCGTTCGCACCCTGAACCAGCGGAAAATCACGCAGATCATAACGACCACTTTGAAGCAGTAATTGCCTTAAGACGACACCATTAATCCGAACATCAACGGTCGATGGGCGCTCAATTTCAAAGCTTGTCTGTCCAATCGGCCTGAATAACCGAGATGGCTCCAAACCGAAAAAGCGTTCAACGGTGACGCCGGCCAGTCGGGGCAGGGACTGAAAGTTTGCACCGCGATAACGCAGATCACCTGCGGTCACGCGCAACAAATCTTGCGGGCGATCATAAATCAATTGTGTTTCGGTCCGCTGTAGAAAGCGTCCACGACCCTCTTGAAAATTGTGCCTGCTGATAAAGGCAATGCCTTTTTCTCCGGCTATTCGGCCACCCAATTCCAATGTTCCGCTAATCGGTAGCCGACCTGTTTCGCCCTTGCTGCCACCGACCTGATTTTCCCAAACATATTGATAGCTTGCCGCTGCATTCAGAAAGGCGGAGAAACCGGATGGCTTGGACAGATCAGATTTGTCTTCGCTTGGCGATACCCGGAAATCTATAACCCGGCGTTGCCGCGCGGAAACCGCTGTTGTCACCCGAATTTCTTGCAGGGATGAATTATATTCAACAAGAATATCCTGCGTCGTGGCACTTTTTGGAGTCAAACGTCCATCAACGATGCGAGCGATTAGTGCTTCAACAGCCGGTGGTGTTAAATCAGATCGCAGCACCTCGACCAATCGGTTGCCGTCAAAGCTGATTGCATCACCCTCGACCTTAACCGACAAGTCACCCAGATATCGCTCGTCGAGTGTTACCGGCAATGTTATTTCGAAAGCGCGAACCGGCCGAAGATCGGCTTCCACGACAGGTGTCGCTTGTGCCGCCACAAAAGCGGCAGGCGCTGCAGATAGCAGCAAGCTACTGGAACCTATAGTCAACATATGACTTCTTACGTTCCGGCCCGCTGACGGATTCGCACATCAACACTTTTCAACGTAGGTTGACCGCGCAAGGGTAGCTTAAAGATGCGTTCGGCGCCTGGTTGGACAAGGCTAACTTTAGCCGCGTCGATGATCGCATTTTCATCCCATGACGGAATTTCAACCTTCGCGCCATTTTCATCAATACCGGTCACGACATAATCATATTCGTGAAGATACAGATATTTATTGCCATCATTACGGATTTTTACGGCGACGGCTGGTATAGTTTCAAACTCTGGCGTTGGTTTTTGAGCATCCCGCGCCTGTGGCGGTGCATCAGCAGCAGGGGCCTTTTCAATTTGGGTCGTGTCAAGAGATGCACTGACAAATTGCATATTGGATTTTGAACCACGCGGGGTGTTGTGCACCGCAACGTCGAATGCAAAAACAACCTGAAGGCGCGTCCCTCCGCCCTCAATCGGAGCAAGCTTTACGGGCAGCTGCTTTACAGTCAAGAAATAGGATCGAGATTTCTCGCTATCACTCGTTAGCGGCTGGATACGAAAAATCTGCACTTGCTGTGGTGCGATTACGCCTTGCGGCGGAAAAAGGATAAATGCCTCTTCAGCATCGGTCCGGCTTTGTTTGCCGTTAACATCGATGGAACGCTCATCGACAGTTAATTCCACAGTCATCGGTGCGTCGGATGTGTTGCGGACACGAACCGCACCGCTTGCGCCGGGGGCCAGTTCAATGAAAAGCGGCTCGACCGATAGGGCGCCTGCAAAAGCAGAGTTAAGAGGCGCGATCAACATTGATACGCACACAAGGCCATAGGCCATTTTTCGGGCTACGGTTCGAAACATAAATCCCCCTGAAACACATTTCGCCGATCACATGGACCGGCATATTATCGACTTGAAATATTGAACGGGCCGGCCGGCTACACCGTGCCGGCCCATCCTATGTCGCCTTAGAAAGCGATCGGGGTTACGTTGAGGGTAAGTGTATCCTCATAGGTACCACCAAGCAGTGGCTGCGATTCTGGCAGCGTGTCATAGGTGATCGTTGTGCTTGTGTTGATTGGGTTTTGCATACCGCCCAGATTTACAGGTACGTCAGCACCAATCAAGCTTGTGTCGGCGTTTCCAAGTACAGTCTGCACTTGATAATCAAGCGCCGAGGAAAAGCCTGAATAACCCTGCGCTGTGTGATTCGACTGGCTGGTTGGCAATGCTGCAGCGACAAGCGAATCAAGCTTCAAAAAGCCGTTGTCTGATTCGATGGTGGCTGTGAAACGCACATTGCAGAACAGGTTGATCGTGTCAGAAACTGCTGCGCCGTTGCCAACATTATCCAATGTGCCGAAATTGACGGTATTTTGAAAGTTGCGGACTTCACACACTTGAGCACGCTTGCCTTCAAAAACAACAACCGGATCTTGAGCGGTTGCAGCCATTGCAGGTGTTGAAACAGCAGCCATTGCTGCCAAAATAACAAACTTCTTCATAACTTTACTCCTAATGGGTCGCTAGAGTGTTATGTCCAGCATCAGCGCGCACCCCATTGTCCGCACTGATATTCTCAAGGCTATTCACCTTGGAATCTCGTTTTCACCCGCGCCCGAAACGCGGATTTCAATTGTGTCTTCATAGGTTCCCCCAAGCAGCGGCAGTTCAGGAGCCCAGCTGAGCTCGAGCGTACCGGTGGTGTTAAAGGGGATTGTTCCTATGCTGCCGCCAGCCCCGCCCAGCATCGAAACGCTGTTGGCTGTGACCGGCACAGCGTTGCTCGCATTGACGCTGAATTGTGCGCGGTACGGCAAGAAATTGGTAAAGCCTTCAAAGGCCTGATCACGATCCCGGGTCGGATGTTCAAATCCGCCATTGGTCGAGGTCATGGAAACCGACAATCGCTGGTTGCAGTTTAAACGAAAGCCTATGCTCTCACTACCAGGACCATCGGTAAGAATTTTTTGAACACGGCGATTGGGCAGATCAATCTCGCATTTAGGCGAGATGCGCCCTTTTATTTTTAGCTCAAGTTTGGCGTCATCGCTTCTGCCATGGCCGTAGCCATCATCGCGTGCATGAACGGGCGCCATAAGTAACACCACCCATGCAGCGCATAGTAATATGCCCCGCATCACAAATCCCTGTTCTTTATAGACTGCATCTTTGTGAGATGCCGTCATCAAAGTATGTTGCGACCCATATTTTTGATGATAGTTCGATAGCGAACTGACATGTAACTTTTGTTACACTCTTAACATCTTGTAAACCCTGTTATCTTTCAAGGCTTATTTTTTCGATAGAGTTCTGACTGTCAATCGAGGCTTTTAAGGTCTCTAAATTTATTTATATATATCAATATCTTAAATTTAAGATCGTAAGCAAAAATTCCTGCTCAGACGCGCTTAAATGAAGTTAAATTTTCATAGCATCAAAGATCAATCGTCAGAATTTGATACAGCTAAAGTTATATTTGCTACCGAATCGACTCGTGCAATTTTACAATTGCGACCGCAGCTTCCTAGTCAGCTGTCGTACCAAGCGGTGCAAAGGTTTCGTAACTGCTTATTCCAAAATGATGATTGCTATCGTTTTATCACCAGTCGTGTTCGGCAATATGGCGATAGCGATGAGCGTTTGTTGCAGCAATCGAGGTTGCTCGGGAGGATGAAAGCCCGTTTTTTGAACAGAGCCTCTATAGTATGGTACCAATTTTGAAGTTTAACCAATAGATGGGCAAACGAGGACGCAATAGAGCAATACCGGAACCAGCAACTGAACGAACCGCCGCTTACTGCACGTTCGCCTGTAAAAGTGGACTTTCCGGACTGTCCAACAAAGCTGCCATAAGACGCACTTACATATCCATATTAAAATCATAGGTTTTGGTTGGTGCTGGCTCGAGTATTTTGAGTTCGGGGGTTTTCGCAACGCTATCCCCAACACTCACCCGATCAACAGGGTTTGACAGTCCAGATATTTCTATGCCTGCGCGCGTGAGCGCAGTGTCGAGCTGGATATCGATGCCGTTCTTACCGGGCACGTTGCGATCGCTATCGATCCTCAGCTCTGGACAGATATCCATCGCATTGGGCGTCGCACCGCGATGTGCTTCGATGCTGCGCGCCACAGCGACTTTATCATCCACATGAATCGCACTGTCCTCACGGGCGCGGCTATTGAGGACGTAGAACAGACTCGCACTGTTTAAGAGCCGATCATTGCTGTCGATGACCGAGATGGTGCTATCATAGGTCATGCCCTGCGCACGGTGCATGTTGAGGACAAGACCATGGGCCAAGTTTTGGCTCATCGGATCACCCATTTCTAGGGTCCATTCGCCATTGGCATTTTCTAGCGTCATCCGCTGCTGGTCGATCTGACGTACCTCGGTTAATGTACCGTTGGTGATACCATTGGCTTTGTCATTGGTGGTCCAGATCAGCTTGTCGCCCTGGCGCACTTCAATTTCGCTGGGCACTTTTAGTGCCAGCCCCTTGGCGTTGCTTGAGAGATGCGCGGGATCGAAACGCTGCCGGGTGCCGTCGCGGGCCACCTCAACTTCTTTCGTGTGCGGATCAATGCCGCGCACCTCATAACGCCCCGGCGCCAAATCGATGCTGGGTTGGTAGCGGAACACCTCCAGCAATTGCCCCGGTGCATAGCTTGATAGCTGCTTGAGCTGCTGCGTGGTTAGGTTCAGATTATCGAACGTGTGGAGGATATGCGCGTCGGGGCCGAGCTTGCCTACGGCAACAAGCCCTGCACGGACATGGTCGAGTAATTCTGTCCGCAGCTTATGCCCTGAGGTCAGCAGAGCCGTTTGCTCGCGTTCGCTTTCCGGAAGTGCCAGCCATTGCTTCGCCGCTGCCTTGGCCGGGTCATTGCTCTCGCGGACGCGCTCGCCCAGATGATCGAGCGCACCGCGTACATCGCCATCCTTCAACGCCGCGACCGCATCGCGCAAATCGGGATCGCGCTGGCGGCGGTTTTCGCTGAGAAGCGTTGTTGGTGCTTGCTGTCGCTGGAACAGCGCGAACGGTCTGCCAGCCTCAACCGGATCGATCTGCTTAATATCGCCGACCAATACCAGCTTGGCGAGCCCGCTGCGCTCGGCGAGCTGTAACAGCCCCACCATTTGCCGGTGCGAGACCATTGAGGCTTCATCGACAACCAGGATCTTGCCGCCCAGATCATCGCTTGCGCGCTCGATGCCATCGGATTTGGGCGTGCCGGTTGCCCAGCGGTGCTGCGACAACAGGCCTTCGACCGATTGCACACGCATGCCAGTTGTTTCTTTGAGTTTGCTTGCAAGCTTGTTTTGCGGTGTAATCGCCAGCATCTCAATGTTGGATTGAGTAGCAACTTCGCTTGCCAACGCAAAGAGTGTGGTCTTGCCAGTCCCTGCGTCGCCTTGGATCAGCTGGAGGCGATTGTCGCCCGACAGGATTGCAAGCGCTGCTTTGCGCTGTTCGTCTGACAGGTTGATGCCGGCTTCATTTGCAGAATTGTTAAGCCTGGCTTCTGCAATGTCCGGCTGTATCGGCGGAACTGCATTGCCTATGCCAGCTTTGACATAAGCAACCATCTCGGTCTCGGTCTTCAAGATATCGCGTGTGGTCATAAGATCGCGACCGTTAATAGAGCCGGTTAGCAGCACCTTGTCTTCGACCAACCTATCGACACGGCTTTCGACCTCGCGGACTGTTGCGCCATGCTCGGCCATGTTGAGCGAAGCGCGCAGCAGCATATTAGGCTCAAAGGTCGCTTCACGCTCGGCGAGGTGTCGCACGCCCGCTGCCACTGCATAAGCTGCCGCTAGATTTACGCCGCGTGTTGCAGGCTCAGCTCCTGCCATCAGCGGTTCGGGCTTTGGACCGAAGTAATGCGTAACTTTGTCGAGCAAAGCCTGACCCCAGGCTTTGACCTGCTCGATAAATCCGCGCGGCCGCGTTGCTTCGCGTGCAGCTTCGATCAACGGTGCAAGATCAAGCCCGCGTTCCTGTGCCAATGCTTGCCAATGGGCATCGAGCTGTTCCGGATCGATATGTTCCTTGGCATCGCGGGTGCGTTCGGCAACCGCGCGCATGCCTTGCGGGGTTTTGATGCCGAGTTCGGCTGCCTTTGCCAATATCTCGCCGCGCCTGCTGCTCCATTGATCCAACACGTCGCGGTCGATGCCCTTGACCTCAAAGCTGCCATGCTTGCCGGTGATCTCGGTTTGATAGCCAAGCTTCTGCAGATTGCGCGTAGCTCGGCGCCGATGAGGGTGTTCTCCTTGAACAGCTTGTCGTTATGCAGAGCGCGCCACGCGCCGTCGTCGCGCTGGGTCAGATTGAGGATCACCGCATGCACATGCAGCTGCGGATCCTGATTGCGGTTTGTGTCATGGGCGAACAGCGCATAAGCAAGATTGCCAGTTGGCACTGCGCGGTTGCCATCGGTCCATATCCGCGCTTCGGCCAGCCGCTGCTCGACCCAACCCAATGTCGATTTGACCGCTGCCATATGCGCAGGGCCAATGCGTTCATCCTTCGCGACCAGCGAAAGCAGCGAGACGGCCTTAGGTGCCGAGAATGTGATGTCGATACCCGGCCGATGGTCGCCAGCATTGTTGGCAACCGTTGCACCATTTGGGAGCTTGCCGTTAAGCACTTCCTCAAACTGCACAGGCTCGACGCTGCCCGTTAGTCCCAATCGCGCTGCGGCCTCGCCGCCCCAGATGCCAAGATGCTCATTGTCTTCTTTGGTGTAGTAGCCTTCCTCAGCACTGTAATATTCAGCTGCGCCGCTGGCTGAACCAATGCTAGCGATCGAGACAACCATTGCTCAACGCACTTCTTCAAGCAGAGGGAAGGTAACTGTGCAGCTTAGATTGCGTTTGGTGCGTTTTGCGCGTTCAATGCATCGGCCATAGCTCTCGCGGAACTCAGCGGTTTGCAGTAGGCCTGCCGTTTCTGAGAGCAAAGCGGTGCGCTTGGGTTGTCTGTTCCCTGCAATCCACAGTGCAGCATTCCAAGTGCCATCTTGGCCTGTGAGCCTGATCGCAAGCGAACGGGCAGGGGAGGTGCCACCGATCGCCCAAAGCAAACAGGCTGACGCCAGCACCCCAAGGAGAGTTCCAGCGCCGATTGCCTGATATAGACTAAATTTGCTGGCGATAGCTTTAAGCATCTGCTGTTGACCGCGCTCGACCGCCGCGATGATATCCTTGTTCAGCACATCGGCTTTGCCCAGAATCTGTTGCAACCGCTTTTGGTCGGCTTCAGCAGTGGCGCTCTGTGTCTCTGCAAGCTCTTGCAGGTCCGGCGGTTTGGGAATCGAACGGAGAAGTTTTGCCTCAAACGTATCGAACGATGTGTGCAGGCTATTGCCAAGACCTGCCGCTGTTTCGCTCAGGCGATCACAGGCGCTGACCACACGTCCAATTAACCGGTCGTCGTTGAGCGCGGTAATGGTCTGCTGCGGTGGGGCAGGGGTATTACTCAATCCGGCAACATCGTGCTCGATCAGATTGATCATCTTGTCGGTCATCGTGGTGTTGCTGCGCAGGCAAAGCGTTTTGAACATATCGCGCAGCCCGATGGGCAATTGGATTCGGAACTGTACCGTCTCGGTCATGTGTTCACTACTCCTCTTGCCTTCGCCAGATAACGCTCTACGCGAAGTGCGGTTCGTTTGCGGATCACCTCTTTTTGCGGGTGGGCTGCCACAAGTTCTTCAAGCGTCGCCCTTACCTTCAAGGTTTGATCGAGCAGAAGCGCTGACTCTGATCCTGACCCTCCCAATCCCCGAACAAGCGTCTGTCCAGCCCAGGCACTCTTGGCCATTCCTGCGGCGCGGGCTTGTTTTTCGATGGCCAGAAGCTGGTCTCGTTCCAAGTAAACAGTTAGTGGATGACGCGACATGACAGGCCTCCGAAAGGGCAAATTCCTAGCGCTGTGGATCTCGCAATGTGCAGCACTGTTCGCGCTGTGCGATGGTGCTGTATGCCGCAGAAATCAGGTTCTAATCGCACTATGGTATATGGACATACCAGACGGCACACGCACGTTGCGGCTTTGGTAAGTCGCCGGTTAGGCGCGAGATTCTGCGCCACATAGCCGTCAACTGACGGCGTTAGGTGTGATCTCCTATCCCTTGGCTTGTTGCTGTAGATGGTGTTCGCCGCATCAATCGGACCATACCAACCCGCTAGGCCTCGCGCCAACCTATGCGGCTCTAAGGCTGATGCAACGATCAGGGTCATTCCGATGCGTCCGCTGCGTCAATGAACCGCGTCACATCGCTGATCTTGAATTTCACTCGTCCGCTATGGCGAGAAAGCTTGACCGGTTTTGGGAAGGCCGGGTTCTCAGAAATGTAGCGGTAGATCGAACTACGCGACTTGACGCTAAGTAGCGCCATCAGGCCCTTCATATCGACCAAACCGTCACTTGGTTGGATTGGCATTTTCACCTCCTTCATCATGGAGGTGCAGATTTGGACGAATCGGGGCAGGTGTAGAAGGGCTTGGTCACCAATTGGTGAAATTAGGCTTCAATGAACTCCGGCAACGTCGGAAACTCCTTGAGCGCTTCGACTCGCAAGGCGGGAAGAATCTGCATGTTCGTGCCAGATAGCAACTGTTCAAACCAGCTTTCAGGCGCGTCGTTTTTCACAGAGGATGGCTCGGCAGGATCTCCGGATTTCAGCGTGCCAGACATCCCAACGCGTTCCAGCAAAAGCGATTCCCGATAGTCAATTTCTCCACTTGCTTCCAATCGGCTAGCCTCAAGTTTCAGGTGGTCGACCAGATCCTTTGCCAGCCCGTGCTGACTTTTCACTTTGATATTTCTCTCGCGGCAATCCTTGAAATGCTCGACAACCATGCGAACGGCGACGCGCGCTTTGATCCGTTTTATCTTGTCCTCCCGGTAGATGTCTTGGGCCCGATCAAAAAGCGTCATTACGAGCGCCGATTCTTGGTGCCAGAGGTAATAACGCTTCCATTTGTCCCTGGAAGAACTGGCTGGCTTTGCAATCTCTTGCATCAAGATGACGATGTACGCTGCGGTCGCATGGTTGTCGGCGATTGGTTGATGCAATATTTCTCCGGGCAACCAGGCATCATCAAGTGCCTCATTGGACAGATGCTTCTCAATTGGTCGATTTGAAGTAGGCGTGAAAGCTACACCTTCGCCGGTCGAGGATAGCTTTGCTAGCCGAGCGCGGGAATGCCGAATAGGATCTATAACCTCATCAAGGAGGCTGCTGTGTTCGATTTCGAATTTTTGCTGAGCTGATTTAGCCGGATTGAACCTGCAAAGCCTCTCACCTTGGAAGAAGAAGCGGCCCAGCCAAAACGAGAGTGCTATCGCCGCCCCGCTTGTAACCAGGGAGATGCCGTTCAATGAGGAACTGGAGATTTCTATTGCTGCTGCCCCGCATCCCAACAGTCCGATCAGGCTCCCAACCCATGCGGCATGAAAACGGAGAGACCTGTGGCTCTCCATCTTTTTCCTGAGGCCGCTTGCTTCATCGAATAGGACGTCAGCGGTGACATCGGACTTAAGTTCGCGGCAGCGCATCTCGACAAACTCGAAAATATCATATTCGACAGCTTGCAGCCCCATGATCTCAATTTAGCAGGATGGAATCGCCACGCAACTCGGTTTAGCAAATTAGCTTTTGTGCGGTTTTGTCCATCATCGTCCATCGATGACCAGATCAGTCACCTCGCTTCTGGAACCTATACGGAACCTAGAAATAAATCGCGGAAGGACAATTGGCGAACGCGACCCGTAATTATCTGTATTTGAAAGAAGAAATGGTAGACGCTGAGGGGTTCGAACCCACGACCCGCTGATTAAGAGTCAGCTGCTCTACCAACTGAGCTAAGCGTCCCCATTCGGGCGCGGGGCAAATACGCCGCGCCGACCGGAAGCGCGCCATTGGCCCGATTTCTGCACAGAGTCAAGCTAGACCGGGTGTAATTAGGTCAATTGTCCACGCCGAGCTCCGGGGTGGCGCTCGATTGACATTATGATGCCGATACAGATCATCATGGTCAGCATGGATGAACCACCATGGCTGACGAACGGTAATGGCAAGCCCGCCACTGGAGCAAAGCCAACGACCATCAGCAGATTGATCATCATGTAGAAGAATATGGTACAGGTGAGGCCCGCAGCGACCAATTGGCCATAACGCGTGCGGCTTTGCATCGCCACAGTCAGCCCCCAGCGCATTAACAGGTAATAGAGGAAAAGGATGACGATACCGCCCATCAAGCCCCATTCCTCTGCCATAGTTGCAAAGATAAAATCGGTATGCCCCTCGGGCAGATAATCGAGATGGCTTTGTGTGCCGTTGCCAAACCCTTTTCCGAAAATGCCGCCCGAACCGATGGCGATTTTGGATTGGGTAATATGATAGCCAGCGCCTAGCGGATCTTTTTCGGGGTTTATAAAGATCAAAACCCGGTCCTGCTGATAGGGACGAAGACCAAAGAAAAACACTATCGGCGCCAGCACCGCAATGGCCGCGCCACCGGCCCAGAAATATATGATGGGCAGGCCTGCGAGAAAAGCGACGACAACGACGCAGAATATATAAGCAAGAGCCGCGTCAAAATCCGGTTGGATGATAACAAGGAAGCTTGGCAGCACCAGCAAGGCCACAATTGGCCAGATGGCATCCAGAGTGTTGATCTTACCCGGTGGCAGCTTGTCAAAAAACCAGGCGGCGGCGAGGACAATGGCCGGTTTCATAATTTCTGAGGGCTGGATCGAAATAAAGCCAAGGTTGATCCAGCGCTGGCTGCCGCCACCGGCAAAGCCAACGATCTCCACTGCGATCAGCAACAGGATCAGTACACCGTAAAGCGGAAAGGTGATTGATTTCCAGAAGTCCAGCGGCATCCGTGACATGACGATTGTGATCGCGGCCAGAACTAGAAAGCGCAGCATGTGCTTTCCGGCCCAAGGCTGAAAGCTTCCGCCTGCAGCAGAGTACAGCACCGTTGTGCCAATTGCGACCAGAGCAAACAGAATGAGTATCACCCGCCATGGCAGCGCCGCAATGGGGGCAGGGACAATCGAGTTCATGGCGCAGAGCCGCGCGATGCCAGAAAAGCTGCATATTGGCGATCCATCCGTTCCTGAATGCCGCCGCCCCAGCCTGCTTCAAATGCTTCAAGCGATGCCATCGCTTTATCTGGATCGAACAGGAACGTTAGCACGTCTTTGGCAACGGGTGCTGCTGCGCGTGCGCCGCCCATGCCGTGTTCGATGACGACCGATGCTGCATAACGCGGGTTTACAGTTGGCGCGAAACAGACGAACAAGCCGTGGTCGCGATACTTCCACGCACCAGATTTTCCGCGAAAACCATCTTTGATTGCTTTGACTTGCGCTGTCCCTGTCTTTCCGGCCATTTGGATGCCATCAAGCTCTAGCCTGCTACGAACAGCGGTGCCTGCGCCGTTGACGACCAAGTCCATGCCTTTACGGACAACAGCCAGATGTTCTTCCGGATAGATCAGATGCGGCGCAGGTTTGCGCTTTTTCAGCATAATGTCTGGCTCAAGCTTTAGTCCCGATGCAATGCGCGAGGCCATCACAGCGAGTTGAAACGGGCTGGCAATCATATAGCCTTGGCCGATGGCAGCATTCAGCGTGTCCGCGTTGCTCCAATCTTTGCCGTATTTCTTCATCTTCCATGTGCTGTCGGGCACAGTGCCAAAGCTTTGCGAGGCAAAGGGCAGGGGAAAGCGTTGTCCAAGTCCTAAATCTTTGGCAACCGGGGCGATGGCATCATAGCCGATCCGGTTGCTCATCGAATAGAAATAGGTGTTGCAGCTTTTCATGATCGCGCTGGTCATGTTCATCGGTCCATGGCGACCAAGGCATTTGAACACACGATTGCCCAAACGATAGCCACCGCCGCATGATACTGTTTCGTCGGGGTCTACACCATTTTTCATCAGCGCAAGGCCGACCATTGGTTTCAGCGTTGAGCCCGGCGGATAAAGCCCTTGCAGCGATTTATTGCGCAAAGGAACGCGTTCGTCCTTACTCAACATCTCCCATTCCATCCGGCCGATGCCTTCAGAAAAGCTGTTTGGATCGAAACAGGGCATCGAGACCATCGCAACGATATCCCCTGTTAGACAGTCGATAACAACGACCGATCCTGACTCCGCACCAAGCCGGCGTGCAGCGAAATTCTGAAGGTCGACATTAATCGCCAACTGCACCGGTTTTCCCGGCGTGTCGTTACGCGTCGATAGTTCGCGCACGATTTTGCCGCGTGCTGTTACTTCGGTACGTCTGGCCCCTGGCTTTCCCTGCAGCTGCGGTTCAAACGCTTTTTCCAGTGCGTCTTTGCCGATTTTAAAGCCAGGCGTGATCATCAAGGGATCGCGTTTCAGCTTATATTCCTCAGCCGAAACGACGCCGACATAGCCAAGCAAATGGCCAACAGCAGCACCACTGGGATAATACCGCGAAAAACCCTGACGCGGGCTGACACCGGGCAGGTCGGGCAAGCGCACACTGACCCGGGCAAAGCTTTCATAATCAAGACCAGAGGCAACCTCGACAGGTTGAAAGCCCTGTGCCTCTGTTACTTCTTTTAAGATGCGATCGACGTCATCTTGATTAAGCGACAGCAATTGCGCCAGCGTTTTCACTGTGGCGTCTTTGTCGACCAAACGATCCGGGATAATGTCGACGCGGAAATCGGCGCGGTTGGTGGCGATGGGTTTACCCAACCGGTCAATGAACCAGCCGCGACGGGGCGGGATCAGCGTCAGGTTGATACGGTTGCTTTCCGAAAGCAGTTTGTACCGTTCATTTTCAAAGATCGAGATATAGCCCATGCGCGCAGCAACCACGACGCCAATAGTCGCCTGCACCCCGCCGACCAATGCAGTCCGCCGGCTAAAGCTGATGTCCAGTTGTCCCGATGTTGGCGCGCGTTTTTCGATCATGCCGCTAGCCGCCAATTATCAAAGCGAGCGCACAGGCGCACGACCAACGGGAATATCAGGATGGAGATGACGATCTGCGGGAAAACGACAGTGACATCCGGGGCGCGGTGAGCAAGGCTGGACAAAGCTACTCCGCCCAAGATTGATAGCATTATGGCGACAGCCGCCAAAATCCAATCCTGCACATGGTCGCGCCAGATTGCACGGGAATCAACGATCTCGATCACCAGCATCGTCAGCGACCATATTAACGCGGCGCTACCAAACGGTTGCCCGCTGTATAGATCGTCAAAAAGTCCAAAGGGCAGTCCGACCCAAGCGGGCCAGATACCCGGACGCATCAGCCGCCATGCCAGCAGCATCATATATCCCATAGGCGGCAATAAAGGGCTATCGGTGAATAGGGGTAATGCCGTTATCATTGAACCTGCCATCACCGAAAAAATCGGAATGAGCAGCATTTTCAGCGGAGACTGATGGCGCTCTATACGGCTTTCATATTCGCGGCCGGGGCCGAGCATTTTCCTGCCGGTGGCGAGCAGTTGGTTCTTCATTCGCCACCCGCTGCCGGGCTTTCTGCTACCGCCTTGTCGAGGGCTACTTTGGCTGGTTCCTGATAGGGGCGCATCACTATTACATAGGGGCTGTTGCCCGGCGGTGCCAGCGGCATAGCCATCGCGCCATCAGAGGTTCTGCGAATGACCCGGGCATAGGGAACATTGGGCGGATACAGCCCGCCATTGCCCGATGTCGAAATGATGTCGCCTTTTTTGAACGGGTTCACGCCCAGATCGACGGGGCGGATCATGACAAGGCCATTGCCCATACCGCTGGCCAGCGCGGGCAGGCCGTCGGGCAGGCGCAATACAGGGATCACATTTTCAGCGTCGGAAATCAGTAGAACCTTGGCGGTGTTTGGCCCAGCCTCTATAATCCGCCCGATCAGGCCATTGGGGCCGCGCACCGGTTGACCCGGCGCAACACCTTGATTGCTGCCGATTGACAATGTCGCGATCCGGCGGCTGCTAGAGGCGGTGCTGCTGATCAACCTGCCGATGGCGACTTTATTCGCTTCTTCGCTTTCGACAAGATCAAGCAGACTGCGCAGACGCCGGTTTTCAAGCCGAACCGCATCCGCCTCGATCAACTTTGTCCGGTTTCGTGCGGCCTGCTGCGCCATCGCTTTGTTCTTTGATGCTGCATCAAAATAGGCGGAGAGATTATCGCCCATATCGATGCTGGTGCGCCGTACCGAATCGAAAAAGCGCGATACTGGCGCCGTTATTTCGCTTGCAGACGTACGAAGCGCAGCAAATCCCGTTGGATCAGCAATCGAGATCAGCAGCAGCAATGCCGCAAACACAGTGCCGGCAATTGCCAGCACATAGGTTGCAAACAGGCTATACTGCGCTTTTCGGGAGTAGCCCGGGCGCCGATGAATTGGCGGCGCCATCCCCTTGTTCCACTTTTACGCGGTTAAGAGGACGCCGCGGAAGACGGGGTCTTCCATCGCCCGGCCAGTGCCGATCGCAACACAGGTCAGCGGATCTTCTGCGACCGTCACCGGCAATCCGGTTTCATCGCGCAGATGTTCGTCAAGACCCTGCATCAATGCGCCGCCGCCGGTCAGCACGATACCTTGATCGACAATGTCCGCTGCCAGTTCAGGAGCAGTGTTTTCCAGCGCGATACGAACGCCTTCGACAATAGTGCCAATGGGTTCGGACAATGCCTCGGCAATCTGACCCTGATTGATCGAGATTTCCTTTGGCACGCCGTTGACCAAGTCGCGACCTTTGATGTGGATTGTTTGGCCGATGCCATCGGCAGGCGCGCGTGCAGTTCCGAAATCTTTCTTGATCCGCTCTGCGGTGGCTTCACCGATCAATAGGTTGTGATGGCGGCGGACATAGGAAACGATGGCTTCGTCCATCTTGTCGCCACCGGTGCGGACTGATGTAGTATAGGCCAAGCCGCGCAGTGAAAGCACAGCGACTTCGGTGGTACCACCGCCGATATCAACGACCATCGAACCAATGGGTTCTGTTACTGGCATATCGGCACCGATAGCCGCAGCCATCGGCTCTTCGATCAAATACACGGCGCTGGCGCCTGCATTTTGCGCAGCATCGCGGATCGCGCGGCGTTCAACCGAGGTTGAACCAGATGGAACGCAGATGACGATTTCAGGATAGCTAAACATCCGCGGTTTGCCATGAACTTTGTGGATGAAGTGCTTGATCATCTGTTCAGCGACATCGATGTCGGCAATTACGCCGTCGCGTAACGGGCGGATCGCCTCGATACTGTCGGGGGTTTTGCCCATCATCAGCTTTGCATCATCGCCGACCGCTTTGACGCGCTTGATACCATTTAATGTTTCGATAGCGACCACTGAAGGTTCATTCAAAACGATGCCTTGGCCGCGCACGTAAACGACTGTATTTGCGGTGCCGAGGTCGATTGCCATGTCTTGCGAGGCAAACCGGAAAAGCTTAAACATTCTCTATTCTTCCACCCGGATAAAGGTTGTTGGGATTGCGGGCTGATATCCGTAAAAACTGGCCCGGAACAATCGCGTCGCCCTACAGTAAATTGCTGTATTTCAAAACAGCAAAATTTAGGGGCCGCGTGGTCCTGCTTAAGATTAAAGGATTCGCTTGAAGCGGGCGCTTGGGCTAGGGGCGCGGATATGTCAATAAGAAGGCTTCCAGACGCGCTTATCAACCGGATCGCAGCCGGTGAAGTGGTCGAAAGACCGGCCAGTGCGTTAAAAGAACTGGTCGAAAACGCAATTGATGCTGGCGCGACCCAGATTTCGATCCGGCTGACCACCGGTGGCTTCGATCTGGTTGAGGTGACAGATGATGGTTGCGGCATGGATCGCGACGAAATGGCATTGGCGTTGGAACGGCATGCAACGTCGAAACTGCCCGATGATAACATCGATCAAGTGACGACAATGGGCTTTCGCGGAGAGGCGCTGCCTTCGATTGCCAGCGTGTCGCGATTTACAATGCAAAGCCGAGCCAAAGATTCGGGCCAAGGTAGCGGCGATGGTTGGGAACGTGTTGTCGATCATGGCGTCCTGATCAGTGAAGGGCCAACCGCTATTCCGCCGGGAACGCGGGTTCGGGTGGAGAACCTGTTTGCGAACATTCCGGCGCGGCGGAAATTCTTGCGCAGCGCCCGGGCGGAATATGGTGCCGCGCTTGATGCGGTTAAACGGTTGGCGATGGCTAGGCCGGAAATCGGTTTCGTGCTAGAACATGATGGGCGGCGGACCTTGTCGGTGCAGGGCGGCATGACGCAGCCAGAACGCGTCGCTGCGTTGACCAGTGCCGACCTGATCGACAACAGCGTCGCTCTTGATTTTCAGCGTGAGGGAATTTCGCTGGGTGGTATCGCCTCACTGCCGACATTCAATCGCGGCGTCGCCGACCACCAATATCTGTTCGTCAATGGCCGGTCGGTGAAAGACCGGTTGCTGGTCGGTGCAGTGCGCGGCGCCTATGCCGAGATGCTGGCGCGAGACCGGCACGCGGTTGTTGCGCTATTCATCGACATTCCGCCGAGTGAAATTGATGTCAATGTCCATCCGGCGAAAACCGAGGTTCGCTTTCGCGATCCTGCCTTGGTGCGCGGGATGATTGTTTCAGGGCTGCGCCATGCGCTCGACCAATCAGGATTTCGTGCGGTGCAACGGCCTGCCGAGGCGGCGTTGGCGGCTTGGCAACAAGAGCCTATTCACACCGCCCAAGGTGCCTTTTTTAACCCCTCCTCTTCAGGGGAGGGGCAGCGAGACTTAGCATCTTTGATGCTTAGTCGCAGCGGGGTGGGGGAACGAGGCTGGCCCCAACCTTACAGCCCCCACCCCAACCCCTCCCCTGAAGGGGAGGGGCTAAGCTCGCTGGTTTCGGACAACTTATCTTACTTCGCCGCCCCTCTGATGGGCCGTGCCGAAGCCGCCACGCAAGCAGTCCCCAACTCCGCCAGCCACCCGCTCGGCATCGCGCGCGGCCAAGTCGCCAACACCTATATCATTGCAGAGGCCGAGGACGGATTGGTCATCGTCGATCAACACGCCGCGCATGAACGGCTGGTGCTGGAACGAATGCGCGCCGCCGCGACACAGGGCGCAATCGCCTCGCAAGGCTTGCTTGTCCCTGAAGTGGTTGAGCTAGACGAACCGGCCTGCGACCGGCTTGAGGGGCGCGCCGCCGAACTTGCCGAATTCGGCCTAGACATCGAACGCTTTGGCCCCGCCGCGATGCTGGTGCGCAGCGTGCCCGCTATGCTTGGCGACGGCGATATCAAAGGGCTTGTCACAGACCTCGCCGACGATCTCGCGGCTTACGGCGACGCGCTATCCTTAAAAGAACGCATAGACCATGTCGCCGCGACCATGGCCTGCCACGGATCAGTCCGCGCAGGCCGCGTGCTAAACGTCGCCGAAATGAACGCGCTGCTGCGAGAGATGGAAGTGACCCCGCATTCAGGGCAGTGCAATCACGGCAGGCCCACATGGGTGAAGCTGGCACTGGGAGATGTGGAGAAGCTGTTTGGGAGGAAGTGAGTTGGGCGTAGTGTTAGCGGTTGCTGCGCGCGACGGGCATGGCTTGGGAAAAACAACGCGTTCCTCCATCATGCTGGTTGCGGGGGAAGGCGTTGAAGGTGACGCACATCGCGGCGTGACCGTCAAACACCGCAGCAGAGTTGCTAAAGACCCCAGCCAACCGAATTTGCGGCAAGTGCATTTGATCCATGCAGAGCTCTTCGATGAGCTGGTATCACGGGGATTTTCCGTCAAAGCCGGAGAGCTCGGCGAAAATATCCTGACGCACGGCATTGATCTGTTGGCGCTTCCAACCGGAAGCTTGCTGCTGTTTCCGTCTGGCGCGAAGCTTGAAATCACTGGTCTTCGCAATCCGTGCCATCAAATTAACGGGCATACACCAGGATTGATGGATGCGTTGCTGGATAAAGCCGATGACGGTAGTTTGATCAGAAAAGGCGGGGTTATGGCTATCGTCCTAATCAGCGGCTTGGTGAGCTTGAATGACACGATAACACTCATATTGCCGACTGAACCATGGATCGCATTGAAGCCCGTTTAGATTTAACTTCCGTCACCCAAACTGTTGCGCAACATCCATCGCAACATGCAGCACCCTAACCACAGTCAGTCGTTCTGCATTCGCTACATAATAAATCCGGTGCTGACCTTGGCGGAAAGACCTGATCCCGCCGCGCAATTCGCTGTGCACGGGACCGAGTCCTGCATTGGCGCTTAGCCAGTTTATGCGGGCGCTAATTTTGCTGACATATTCGCGCGCTGTTGCTTCGCCATGCGCTGCGGTGCCATATTCGATGATGTTGAAAATATCGTCCTGTGCGCGTTCTAGGATTTCAATATCAAGCAAGCCGCGTAAAGCCCCGCTCGACGATGTCTTCAATAGACACGCCAGTTGCGGGGGAGGCCAAACCTTCATCAATCGCGGCCTGCAGCCGCTCCAGCTTAGTCACATAGTCCTGTTCGCGGCGCAAAAGGTCGCGGACAAGGTCACTCGTGCTACTGTAACGACCTTCGGAAACCCGGGCTTCCGCCCAGTTCTTAAGGCCATCAGGGAGTGAGACATTCATTTGCGCCATAACAGGTTGATACAGAATTGCGCTAAAAATGTCAAGATCAAGCGATCAACGGTATCTGCGGCGCAGCATCCATCGGCAGATGCCCTGATAGTCTGGGATCTGCAAATGTCTCAATCTGCCGCTGATATGGCACAAACCCGCTTTTGCGATAAAAGCCCAGCGCACCCGGGCCGTCCAGTGTGCAGGTGTGCACCCACATCCGTTCCACGCCTTCACCCTCGGCATTCTTCTCGGCCCAGCCGAGTTGTAGCGCCATGGCCATCAGCCAGCGGCCATGGCCTTTGCCGTTTAGTTCGGGGATCAGGCCGAAAAAGCTGATCTCGCATTGGCGATCTTCGCGGAAATCGAGTTCCAATATGCCGACTTCGATGCCGCGAAGATCAGTCACGGCCCAGATTTTGACCTTTGCATCATGGATGATCGCGGCCAATTCCGCGTCTGCCATAATCAGCCGCGAAAACCACAGCCAAGGCTCGCCCACGCGGCGATACAGTGCGCGGTATGTGTCTAGGGCAGGGGCTTCCCAGCGTTTCAGTTGCAATTCGGTCGCCGGCATCGGGCGCAGTGGCGGCTTGCTCGTCATCTCCAGTGAAGTGACGATCGTCGTAATCTGGCCTGCGGGGACGGAGGTGAAGGTCACTCCCAAACCACCTCTGGCGGCAGGCTCATAAGTATTGCATCGACATTACCGCCGGTTTTCAGCCCGAACGTCGTCCCGCGATCATAGACCAGATTGAACTCCGCATAGAGCCCGCGCCATTTGCGCTGAGCCATTTTTTCGGCCTCGGTAAATTCTTGGCCCATGCGTTTGCGCACGATTTTGGGGAAGACATCTAGAAACGCTTCGCCGACATCGCGGGTCAGTGCGAAATTGCGGTCAAACATGGCATCGCTGTCGGATTCCAAATGATCGTAGAATATGCCGCCCACGCCGCGATGGACTTGGCGATGGGGAATCCAGAAATAGTCATCGGCCCATTTTTTATATTGCTCATATACATCGGGACCATAAGGGGCACAGGCGGCACGCAGGCGGGCGTGGAATTCGTCAGTGTCTTCTTTATATGGCATAGGCGGATTGAGGTCGGCACCACCACCGAACCAGCGCTTTGTCGTCGCCAAAAACCGCGTGTTCATATGCACAGCGGGAACATGCGGGTTGGCCATATGCGCCACCAGGCTGATGCCCGTTGCAAAGAAGTTGGGGTCTTCTGCTGCGCCGTGGATCGTTTGGGCGAATTCGGGGTTAAATGCGCCGCCAACGGTGGAGACATTCACGCCGACTTTTTCAAACACTTTGCCCTTCATCACCCCGCGCACGCCGCCGCCTCCGGGTGAGCCGTCATGGTCGGTACGATCCCAGCCGATATAGTCAAAGCTGGCGTCCGATCCGGCCTCACGCTCTATCGCCTCAAACGCGGCACAGATGCGGTTGCGCAAATCTTCAAACCAGTCGCAGGCGGTTTGCTGTTGCGCATCAAGGGAAAGGGTCATGGCTGTTACTCATTCAATACAGGTTGGGCGGGAAGTTGGCCTGTTTGACGCAGCGCCTCTGCCAAAGCGATGCCAGCGGCCACAGAAACATTCAAGGATCGAAATTGCGGGTGCATCGGAATGCGGATGCGAAGATCAGCGGCGGCATGCATCTCATCTGGCACGCCCGAACTTTCTGATCCCATCAGGATGATGTCGTCTGCGCGGAATTCGATGTCGAACAATGAGGTTGAGCCTTTGGTTGTCATTAAGACGATCCGGCGCCTGTTCGCTTTGGCACTGGACACAAATTCATCCGGGCCTTGATGACGCTCAATCTCCACTGCGTCGGCATAGTCCATCCCTGCACGCTTTAACCCTTTGTCGGAAAACGGAAATCCGCATGGCTCAATAATGTCACACGCAACATTCAGGCACGCTGATAGCCGAAGGACCGCGCCCACATTTCCGGCAATCTCGGGTTGATAAAGGGCTATTCGCACGCTGATCTCACACTGAATTCCGTTTTTTGCAACTTGGTTCCACAACTATGTCACATATTGACCAAATTCCGTATTGGCAAATCGGGGGTGTTGCGTCTATCAGGCCGCTGAATCGCGAGGGGCTTTGACGTTCGGCGCGGAGTAATTTAAGGTCAAATTCTGCGCTTACCGTTACGGTACGCAATTGCTTGAGGGCAAAACATGGCGAGCGATAATCAGGTTGTAATGGACACGGAATCGGGTGTGGAAGACGGCGTTCGTCGCCGTGACTTTATCCATATTGCCGCATTAAGCTTTACAGGCGTTGGCGCTGCTGCTGTTGCGCTTCCGTTGGTTGGCCAAATGGGTGCAAGCGCCGATGTTCTGGCGCAAGCTTCAATCGAGGTTGATGTAGCTTCGATCGAAACTGGGCAAGCCATTAAAACCATGTGGCGCAAACAGCCTGTGTTCATCCGTAACTTGACCCCTGCTGAAATCGCCGATGCCAGCAAGGTTGCTGTCGGTACATTGCGCGATCCACAATCTTTGGCTGATCGTACCAAGCCCGGCAAAGAAAACTGGCTCGTCACACTTGGCGTTTGCACCCATTTGGGCTGCGTGCCGCTGGGTGCCGCTTCGGGTGAAGTTAAGGGCGAATTTGGCGGTTATTTCTGTCCCTGCCATGGTTCGCATTATGATACGGCTGGCCGTATCCGCAAAGGTCCGGCACCGCTTAATCTGGTGGTGCCAGAATTCGCATTTCTTTCCGACACTCTCGTGAAAATTGGTTAAGGAGCGCTAAGTTATGAGCGTCGCATGGGCAAACGAATATAAGCCGCAACATCCACTGATGCAGTGGATGGACGAACGGCTTCCGATCCCGCGTTTGATGTATAACGCGATTGGCGGCGGGTATGAAGTTCCGCGGAACTTCAACTGGTTCTACAATTTCGGCGTGCTCGCCGGCGTTGCTTTGATGGTTCAGATCATCACCGGCATAGTCCTTGCTATGCACTATAACTCCAGCATCGATGGCGCTTTTAACAGCGTTGAACACATCATGCGCAACGTCAATGGTGGCTGGTTCTTGCGTTATGCGCATATGAACGGTGCCAGCTTCTTCTTTATCGTTGTCTACATCCATATTTTCCGCGGGCTCTATTATGGATCCTATAAAGCGCCGCGCGAAATGGTGTGGTTGCTTGGTGTCACTATCTTTTTGCTGATGATGGCAACCGGTTTCATGGGCTATGTGCTTCCATGGGGGCAGATGAGCTTTTGGGGTGCCCAGGTTATCACCGGCTTTTTCTCCGCCATCCCAGTAGTGGGTGAACCACTTCGTCAGTGGATCCTTGGTGGATTTGCGCCGGATCAGGCCGCTTTGACACGCTTCTTCTCGCTACATTATCTGCTGCCATTTGTGATTTTGGGTGTCATCATCCTGCATGTCTGGGCCCTGCATATCCCGGGATCGGGCAACCCGACTGGTGTGCCAGTGAAGACTAAGGAAGATACGCTTCCGTTCCATCCATATTACACATCTAAAGATGGCGTTGGCCTTGGCGTATATCTGATCGCTTTTGTGGCTGTGACTTTCTTTGCCCCAAACATGCTGGGCCATCCCGACAACTACATCGTTGCTAATCCGCTTTCGACGCCTGCGCACATTGTGCCTGAATGGTATTACTGGCCGTTCTACGCGATCCTGCGTGCCTTCACTGTGGACTTCTTGTTCATTCCGGCAAAGCTTTTGGGCGTGCTTGCGATGTTTGGTTCGATTGCATTGCTGTTCTTCCTGCCTTGGCTGGATACTTCGCCAGTGCGGTCAGGCAATTATCGGCCACTGTTCAAAAAGTTCTTTTGGTTCGGTCTGGTCCCGTCGATCGTCATTCTCGGCTATTGCGGCGTTATGCCTGCCGAGGGGATCTACATCCTGATGAGCCAGATCGCTGCTGCTTATTATTTCGCGCATTTCCTGATCATTCTTCCGATCATCTCGCGCATCGAAAAAACTCTACCGCTTCCAGATTCGATCACCGAAGCGGTAACTGGCAAGCCAGTGCTTGCTGTTGCCTAACAGGGAAAGATAGGGATTATGGTTCGTCTTGGCGCTTTTCTAATCGGGCTGTTCATGGCCGGTTGGTTGATGGTTTCGGCCGGTGTTACCGTTTTTGAAATGATCACAGAGCCTGCGGTGGAAACTGCGGAACACAAGTTCCACAAGCATCCAAAAGCGGTGTCGTTCAAACATGACGGCCCATTTGGCAAATATGATACTGCGCAGTTGCAACGCGGGTATAAGGTTTATGCCGAGGTTTGCGCTGCATGCCACAGCCTGAACCAGATCGCATTCCGTAACCTGGCGGAAATCGGCTATAACGAAGATGAAGTGAAGGCGATTGCCAAAGCAGCGCAGGTTCCCAGCATCAATGCTGATACAGGTGAGCCGGCGACGCGTCCTGGCATCGCCACAGATAAGCTGCCTTCGCCTTATGCGAACGAAACAGCGGCACGTGCGGCAAACAACAATGCGTTGCCGCCTGATTTGTCGTTGATGACAAAGGCACGCCACAATGGCCCTGCCTATGTCTATTCGTTGCTGACCGGATATCAGAAAGTTCCGGCGGATCTTCCAAAGGAAAACCGCCCGGGTCAAGGACTGCACTACAACCCGTATTTCGCCAACCTCAACATCGCGATGGCCGCACCGCTTGCTGATGGTCAGGTGACGTTTGACGATGGTTCAAAGAATGATTTGAAGTCGATGGCCAAGGATGTCTCCGCATTCCTGACATGGACAGCAGAACCAAAGATGACACAGCGTAAAGCCACGGGCTGGGCTGCACTCATCTTCCTGATCATTTTTACAGGTCTGACCTTCTTGTCGTATCGCCAGATTTGGGCTGGCCAGAAACATTGATTTTCCAGATTGCGCCTGTGCGTTGACGTGCAGGCGCAACGGTGGCATTAGCGCCACGTAACGAGCGTGCGGGTATAGCATAGTGGTAATGCACTAGCCTTCCAAGCTAGCTAGAGGGGTTCGATTCCCCTTACCCGCTCCAACGTTGTTGTAATGGCCTACCCTAGCAAGCTTAGGGTTCGATTGTCCTCCGCTACGCTCCGTTCGCCTCCGGCACCCCCCTTACCCGCTCCAGCTCGTTTTTGCATAAGCCTCTTACAATTTGCGACAATATAGCGGTTGCTGCGACATAGTTTTGCGACCACTCCCGTGCATATCCAGTCCATCGGCGATCCCGCCGTATGAATCAGACAAGGAATGCATGATGCGAAAAATCCTTCTTATCGGTGCTGTTTCGGCACTATCGCTAACAGCAGCGGCGTTTGCGTTGCCCGGCGGCAAAGGGCCGAAAATAGATACCGACGGCAATGGTTCTGTCAGCAAAATCGAGGCTATGGCTGCGGCCGACGCCAGATTTGCCAAGATGGATGCAAATAGCGATGGCACATTGAACGCAGCCGATCGTGAAGCGAAAGTCAAAGTGCATTTTCAAGAAATGGATGCGGACAAAAACGGTTCGCTTAGCGAAGCCGAATTCGTCGCGGCACACAAAGAGCGCATGGAAGATCGTGCTGAAAAGCGTGCCGAGCGCGGTGCTGACGGACAACGCGGCGGTCGTGGGCGCGGCGGACACAAAGGTGGCCCCGATGGCGAAGCGATGGCTATGCTAAAAGATGCGGATACAAATAACGATATGGCAGTCACCACGGCTGAATTTCGCAGTGCTGCCGAAGCACGCTTTACCAAAGCCGACACCAACAAGGACGGCTCATTGACGCCGGACGAGCTACGGGCGGGCCGGATGGACAGGCGTGGTCCACGCGGCGACATGCCGCCACCGCCTGCGAACTGATACAACTACAGCCCGGTGTCGCCGCAAAGCAAAACGCCGGGCTGCATTGCCGTTTACCCAATCGCGGATTAGCATCGCATCGTGAACAAAACCCGGAACCACATCCTGCTGGTCGATGATGAAGCATCGATCCGCGATCCATTGGGCCGTTATCTGGAGCGGCAGGGCTTTCGCGTGACCGAAGCCGCCGACGCCAAAATTGCGCGAGAAGTGCTCGCGGGATTTGATATTGATATCGTCTTGCTGGACATCATGATGCCGGGTGAAGATGGGCTTAGTCTGACGCGCAGCCTTGCTGAAACAGGTGGTCCGCCTGTGATCCTGCTGACTGCCAAATCCGAAGAAACCGACCGTATCGTTGGGCTCGAAATCGGCGCCGATGATTATGTCGTAAAGCCGTTTTCGCCGCGTGAATTGGTGGCACGGATTAAAGTTGTGCTG
This sequence comes from Sphingomonadales bacterium, assembly GCA_013297725.1. Classification (GTDB taxonomy): domain Bacteria; phylum Pseudomonadota; class Alphaproteobacteria; order Sphingomonadales; family Sphingomonadaceae; genus Sphingorhabdus_B. The sequence goes on along the minus strand of JAAFIB010000002.1, from coordinate 66,573 downwards.
CGACGCGGATCGAATGGTGGCCGCGTTATCCAAACGGCGGGCACTGTATTCCATTTCGAAGGCTGGCAATTGCGTACCGGCGAGCAGCAATTGATTGACCCATCGGGTGTACTCGTACCGTTATCGTCAGGCGAATACCGGCTGTTGGAGGCGCTCGTCGAAAGGCCCGGCCATGTTCTGAACCGCGACCAGTTGCTTGATCTGACACGGGGACGCGTCGCCGGGCCATTTGATCGCGCCGTCGATAACCAGATCAGCAGGCTACGCCGCAAGATTGAACCCGACGCCAAAGAGCCAAGTTATATCAAAACCATTTGGGGCGGCGGTTATCGCTTTTCCGTTGAAGTAAGACGCGATTGATGTTGAAAAAGCTATGGCCATCCAGCCTGTACGGGCAAATCTTGTTTGTTGCCGCAGTCGCGATGCTGCTGGCACAGATGATCAACACTACGTTGTTGGTGTTCGCAAACAATGCGCGCGCCACAGTTGAGGCTTCATCGATGCTTGTGGCGCGTGTAGCGAATCAGGTCGAACGTGAGCGGTTTATAAATGCCGAGGATAAGCAACGCGAAGGGCGGCGAGGGCGGGTTCCTTCAATTGCGCTCGTTCTTGGGCCTAAACCTGTGAACCCACTTGGTTTTGAAAGTCAGGCAGAACTTGCAGAGCGTGCATCGGAGTATCTGCTGGCGGTTGATCCTGACATAAAATCTATCCGGCTGTCCAAAGGGCCGTTGGAAAATCTGCCTGCTGAGCTTCGCCGCGGTCCTATGCTGCGTTGGGCGGAGGGTTTTGCCGGACCGGGCAAGCCAAATCGGCCGAAAGAAGCAGTGCTACTTTCGATGAAACTCAATAGCGGAGATTGGGTCAATGCTGCTGCTCCGGTTAGGGCGCGCGGCCCGTTCCCGCCCTTTGCACTTTTGCTGCAAACCCTAACGCTCTATCTGGCCGTGCTGATCCCGCTGGCGCTTGTCGCCCGGCGCATTGCTCGCCCGTTGAATGCACTGCAACAGCGTGTGCGCGACGTTGGTTTGACAGGAGATCACCAGCCGATGGAACCACAAGGGCCATCCGATGTCCGAGATCTGATCGAAACCTTTAATGCTGCCGAGGCTCGGTTATCGTCATTGCTGACAGAGAAAGACGTTATGCTTGGGGCAATCGGCCATGATTTGAAAACACCCTTGGCATCGTTGCGTGTGCGGATCGAAAGCGTCGATGACGATAACGAGCGCACCAAAATGGTAGCCAGCGTCGACGAGATGGTCACGATCCTGGACGATATCCTGATGCTTGCGCGTGTGGGGAAATCGGCAGAGGCAGTGCAGCCGACCGAGCTGGGCGCGCTTATTGATACTGCTTTGTCGGAATTCCCCGATAATGCAAAAATTCAGGTCGAGGCTTTATCCGAAAGGTTCGTTGCACCCGTTCGTCCGGTGCTGATCCGCCGGGCACTACGCAATCTGGTCAGCAATGCGCTGCAATATGGCGGCTGCGCCAACATCGGTGTGGCACGTGAAGGCAAGTACATCCTGATTACCGTTGACGATCAAGGGCCGGGCATTCCGCCTGATCAGCTTGAAACGATATTCGAGCCCTTTGCCCGAACAGAAACATCGCGCAATCGGGCGTCGGGTGGATCGGGTCTTGGGCTGACGATTGCGCGAGCGATTGCGCAGGCGCATCATGGCAGTGTTATACTCACCAACCGGGCAGAGGGCGGCATTCGCGCGACTTTGTCGCTGCCTATAGGCTGAATTATTCCTCTAGCTCACGAATGGTGGAGGCTGAACGGCGGGGTTCGCTTTCAATTTCGGGCACCATCAAATGCGGCCTGCGGCGGACCAGCCAGACCAGCAGTGCGATTCCAATCACGCCAAGGACCGACAGGATGATCGAGACAACGTTCATCATTTTCTCGCTCTGCTCCATCTCCTCTGCATCAACGTTTGCGCTGTATGGCTTTTTGGGTGCTTCATTCGCCACGCGCCAATATTCAACTTTATAGGGCTCGTCCTGAAATTTGTAGGCGCGCACTGTAGCTGTGGTCCATTTCTCCCCAGATTTTGCCGCGTAGACTAAAGTCACGGCTTGGCGGTCGCCTTCACGTTCGTCTTCTATGGCGCCGATATAGTCGCCAGTTAGCGTTATAAAACGGGGTGTAATTTTGCCTGCCGCGGCAAGCTTTTTGTGATCACCGGCAAATTGATTGTCCAATTCATCAGTCGCCGTATCTGTAACAAAGGCTGCCGCTTTATCTTTATTTCCCGCCGCCAGCTCCTTCAAAAAAGGTTCAATAACCGCCGCTGCGTCCTTGGGCGGTTTGATCACCTTTGGCTCGCGCGCGCCGCAACCGCCCAGCAATAGCAGCGCAGCCATCAAAACCGCCGAAATTCCTTTAGACGAAAAAAGTGCGGACATCGGTCGAAACATGCTCCCTTATCGCGGCGAAGCCGCTAACAATGATCTCATGACTGATTTCAACGCTTTAATCCAGCCCGACAACGGGCAAGACGCCCGGACCATCGAAATTGTAACTGTTGGTGGCTTTGCCGACTGGTTGGCCACTCAACCTGCGCAAGTTCGAGCCGCTGCAATTGCGCAACGGTTTGAGGGCGAGGCGCGAAATTTTGCCATATTGCAAGAACCCGTCAGCGAAAACTGGCGCGCTGTTTTGTGCGTGGCGGATAGCGCAAAGCTTGACCTATGGGCGCTGGCCAAGGCTGCAGATCTGCTGCCCGAGGGAAACTATCGCTTGGCCGGGGCAGAGGCGGGCGATGCTATGCTTGGTTGGCTGTTGGCGCATTACCGGTTTGATGAATATCGCAGCGAGATAAAGCAACGCGGTGCACGTGTTCTGTTGACCACCGAACCTGGACGGATCGAAGCAGCAGTTGTGAATGCACAGGCGACGGCTTTGGTCCGCGATCTCGTCAACCGTCCTGCCGCCGATATGGGGCCAGAGCAATTGGAGGCCGAGGCATCACGCATCGCCAAGGCGCACAAAGCCGAACTGCGCGTTACTAAAGGCGATGCGCTGGAAACTGGCTATCCGTTGATCCACGGTGTCGGCAAAGCAGCAGCGCGCGATTATGCGCCGCGTTTGATCGAGGTTGAATGGGGTGACGAACGACACCCGCGTATCGCGCTTGTCGGCAAAGGCGTGTGCTTCGACTCAGGCGGTCTGGATCTGAAACCGGCGGCGGGCATGCGGCTGATGAAAAAGGATATGGGCGGGGCTGCACACGCGCTGGCGCTGGCAGAGGCGATTATGAAGGCACGTCTGCCGGTGCGGCTGCATCTGTTGGTTGCGGCGGTTGAAAACGCAGTTTCGGGTAATGCGATGCGGCCCGGCGATATCCTGAACAGCCGGGCAGGGATCACCGTAGAGATTGACAATACCGATGCCGAAGGGCGGCTGGTGCTTGCCGATGCGCTGACCAAGGCGGTTGAGGATAAGGCTGAGCTGATTATCAATTTCGCCACGCTGACGGGCGCAGCGCGCACTGCGCTTGGGCCGGAATTACCCGCAATGTTTGCCAATGACGATGCGCTTGCGGGGGCTTTGCTTGGTGCTGCCGATGCTGTCGCCGATCCTGTGTGGCGGATGCCGCTATGGAAGCCCTATAGCGAAATGCTCGACAGCGACATTGCCGATACCGCGAACAGCGGGGGTGCCTTTGCCGGTGCAATCACAGCTGCGCTCTTCCTGCAAAAATTTGTTCCCGACAGCACGCCATGGGCGCATTTTGATACTTATGCTTGGCGCGGGTCGGCAAAGCCCGGGCGGCCAAAGGGCGGCGAGGCGCTGGGCCTGCGCGCGGTATTTCGCTATTTGACGGACCGTTACCCCGTCCGCTAAAGCCGCTGTAATAGAGCAGGGACCAGACATTGGGTAGCATCAGTTCACCACCACCGCGTCAGACATTCCGGTTGAGCGGCCACAGCATCGAAGGCGATGCGCGGACGACGCCGATCCGCGGCGATTTGGCCGACATTAAACTAGCGGGCAAGCTGTTTGCGCCGCATTATGCAGTGCCGATGCTGCGCACAGGGATTGCACCTGTCACCGAAATCCATGCCGAACCGCATGTAACGTCTCAGCCGGTCAGCGCGCTGATGCACGGCGAAGAATTTGCGGTGCTCGATATCGCGGGCGAATGGGCCTGGGGCTATTGCCTGCATGATGACTATCTGGGCTATCTGCGCTTTGCCGAATTGGGCGATGATTTTACCGCAACGCATATCGTCAGCGCGCCTGCATCGCTTTTGGTCGCAGGACCGTCGATTAAGGATCCCGTGCTTGCCCGCTATCCCATGGGCGCGCGGATTATTTGCGGCGAGATCAGCGAATGCGGAAAGTTCATCGCGTGCGAAAATGGCTGGATGCCAGTAACGCATCTATCCGAAATTGGTAAAGTTGCAGGCACACCTGCAGATTTAGCCGAAAGCCTGATCGGCACACCCTATAGCTGGGGCGGGCGCAGCGGCGATGCGATTGATTGTTCGGGGCTGGTGCAGTTGGTCTTTGGCCTGAAAGGGATTTCGGCCCCCCGCGATGCTGATATGCAGCAGGCTGACTTTGGGGTTGAGCTAGGCGAGGGTGATGCGCTGCAACGCGGTGATCTGGTATTCTTCCCCGGGCATGTTGGCATTATGGCCGATGGTGAAAACCTGATCCACGCCAATGCCGCGGCAATGGCGGTCTCGGTGGAGCCGCTGGCAGACGCGGCGGCAAGATTTGCTGAGCATGATGTGGCGATACTGGCGCGTAAGCGGGTGGTAGTGTGAGTGTCAGCGTTCCCTTAAATTCCTCTCCCCTTGCGGGAGAGGATAGACTTGGCTTGGAAACTTGTTTCCTAGCAAGTCTTGGAGAGGGAGTCAGGTTAGCACACCCTCTCCAACTACAACTAGGCAGCAAGCTACCAAGTTTTCCTATCCTCTCCCGTAAAGGGAGAGGATTATGATCAAAACCATCTTCATCGATGGAGCCGTCGGCACCACCGGCCTAGAAATCGCTGACAGGCTTTCGGGCCGTGCTGAATTCACACAGATCATCTTGCCCGATGACAAACGCAAAGACCCCGCCGCCCGTCGCGAAGCGTTAAACGATGCCGATTTCGTTATCCTGTGCCTACCCGATGATGCAGCCAAAGAGGCCGTAGCAATGACGACGTCGACAACTACGCGCATTATCGACGCATCAACCGCACACCGCGTCGACCAGAACTGGGCCTATGGCTTCCCCGAATTTCGTAACGGACAGCATGACCGGATTGAGGGCGCGCGGTTGGTATCCAACCCCGGCTGTTACCCGACTGGCTTCCTCGCGTTGGTGGCACCGCTGGTAAAGGCTAGGCTGATCCCCGATGACTGGCCCTACACAGTCAATGCCGTCTCTGGCTATTCAGGCGGCGGCAAAGCTTTGATCGAACGGTTTGAGGGTGAAGGCGGCGGTGACATCGGTTTTCGCACCTATGGCCTCGATCTTGATCACAAGCATGTGCCAGAGATGCAGCGCCACGCCGGCCTCGCACTCGCGCCCATTTTTTCGCCCGCTGTCGTCAAGGCGTTTCGCGGCATGATGGTAGAAATCCCGCTGCCGATCTCGGTCATGCCGGGCAGCGACAGCCCCGATGAAATGCGCGAGGCGCTGGCCGCGCATTATGCAGGATCGCCTTTGGTCACTGTTCACGCTGAAATGGCCCCGTCCGAATTGCTGATCCTCAACACACAGGAACCGAGCGACCGGCTGGACCTTTACGTTATGGGCTCGCCCAAGGGCGATCAGGTGCGGCTGATGGCGATGCTCGACAATCTGGGCAAAGGCGCCAGCGGCGCGGCGGTGCAGAATTTGAACATCATGGCCGGGCTGGATGAAACCGCAGGACTGCGGCTTTAATCGTTCGTACCACTGCCAGACATTCTACGAGACTGTTGACAATCCGATAACGTCCATATATATGTCCTGTATCAAGTCAAAATATTGGACAATATAATGGCAAATGCTTCTCCTAACCAGCTCCGCGAAGTGCCGCTTGCGTTTCGGGGCGTGCCTGTCTTTGAACAGCTGTCGCCTGAAATCTACCTTGCGGGCTATTTCACTAAGGCTGGGCACGTCGATATATCGCGGCTTGCTGATCTGTTCCGCATGTCAAAGGCGCAGTTGGCCGAAACCGTTGGTTTGCCGCTGGCCACCGTCATTAAAACGGATCGTATGAAAACGCCCAAGGCACAGGGAAGGATGACCGAAATGTTGGAAATCATCGCACGCGTCAAAGATTGGGCTGGATCCGAAACACAGGCAATGGCCTGGTATCGTTCGCAACCCATCCCCGCATTGGATGGCCGCACAGCTGAAATGCTGGTGAAATCGGGTGATGCAGCGGCGGTGCGTGATTATCTGGATCATATGGCGCTGGGTGGGTTTGCCTGATTGCCAGTGCCGTGCTCTAGTCCAAAATCGTTAGCCCTGAGCCTGTCGAAGGGTGTCCCAAGTTTTCGACTGCCGTGTATGACTGCTGGACGTGCTTCGACAGGCTCAGCACTAATGGTTTCTAGGTTATGGCTGTCGTTCGATGAACTATAAAGGCCGCGCCTACCGCGCGCATGATCCGCGCTGGTCGTGGCAGCCGCTGTCGGGGCGCGGGGCGGCGATTACGGGCGGGCGGTTTAATATTAAGGGGCAAGAGGCGCTGTATCTTTCGCTGTCCCCGATCACGGCGCTTGCCGAATGCACGCAAGGCTTCGCCAACCGCATGCTGCCGCTGACCCTGTGCGAATATGATATTGACTGCGCCGACATCATCGACCTGACCGACCCCGCGATGCGCAAAGCAGAGGGCGTGGCGTTTGAGGATATGGCCTGTGCGTGGCTGACCCATCAACGCGCAGGCAAGGTTGCGCCGTCGCAAGCAGTGGCAAAGGCGCTGATGAAAAAAGGCTATAGCGGCGCGCTGGTGCCGAGTTTTGTACCGGGCATTGCGGCGGGGTCGACCAATCTGGTGCTATGGCGCTGGGGAGATCGAGCGCTGAACAGGGTTGTGGTTTATGATCCTGAGAATAGGTTAGGAACATGATGCAATTCATCCGATCCTTATTGTTCTTTGCTGCTACCGTCGTTGCCTCCGCAATACCAAGTCAGGCTTCGTCCGGTCCAGCCAAAGCGGGTGACGTTTTCGAAATCTTGCTTAGCTACGAAAATAGCTCAGAAACCAACGGAAATTCCTCAAGCGAGTCCAGTGGACACACGACAATTATCGAGCGCGTGCTTCGAATAGACGAAAACGGACTCGAACTGGAATATGAGGAGCCATTAGAGAAAGACGGGAGGGACAAACGAAACACTTGGCAATTGCCTGCCCGCATTTTTCGTCCGTTCGAAGGCGAATCCTCGTTGCTAAACGCCGCAGAACTTGAAGCCCGAGTTGACCCTTGGCTAAAAAAAGCGAAATTCCCACGCGAAGCTTGCGAACAGTGGATATTTACGTGGAGTGCCTTCAAAATCGAATGCGATCCTGCTTCCGCATTAGGAATCGTTGAGCAGTATGATTTGTGGCCAGCGAACTTGTCCGAAGGGCAACTTTATCACGATGCTGATGCGCTGATACCCGTGCCATTGCATCTGAGAGACAGCGACGAAACAGGTTCAACATATGCTGTCGAGCTGCCGATCGATCCTGACAAAGTAAAACAGACGACCGCAAAATCGGCGGTAATCGTCGGAAACATTATGCGCGAAGCGAAGTCTCTGGAAGATGCATTGAAAGAGCAAGACGCTCACAAAATATCTGGCACGATCTCGATTGTTATCAAAACAAACTTGGCCGGTCTCATCATTAAGCGCGCAAAAATCACAACCTTGCGGGTTGAGAAGCCCGACGGCGAAGTGGAGGATAGCGTAAGTTCTGTAGTTGTTAAGCGTGAGCTTGTCGTCGGCCCACAAGCACCTAAAGCTCAATAAGGCGGCTTATGCAACCCCTTGGGGCTGGCAGTAAAAATCTCGCAGCCATCCTCGGTAATGCCGATGCTGTGTTCAAACTGCGCCGAAAGCGAACGGTCCCGCGTTACTGCTGTCCAGCCGTCTTCCAACACTTTGCCATGCGGTTTGCCGATGTTGATCATGGGCTCGATGGTAAAGATCATGCCGGGTTTCAACAGGGGGCCGGTGCCGGGCCGTCCCGCATGGACAATCTCTGGCGCGTCATGGAACAAACGGCCCAGACCGTGCCCGCAAAATTCGCGGACGACGCCGTAGCGGTGGCCCTCGGCATGTGTTTGGATCGCGTGGCCGATGTCGCCGATGCGATTGCCGGGCTTTGCCGCCTCGATACCCAGCATCAGGCATTCATAGGTCACATCGACCAACCGCCGCGCCTTTACCGGGACATCACCGACAAGGAACATGCGGCTGGTATCGCCGTGCCAGCCATCCAGCATCGGGGTAACATCAACATTAACAATATCGCCGTCGCGCAGTTTTTTGTCCGACGGAATGCCGTGGCAGATGACATGGTTGATGCTGGTGCAGCAGCTGTGCGTATAGCCGCGATAGCCCAAGGTCGCCGGAACCGCGCCACCCTTTAACGTCATCTCGCGGACGATGTCGTCAATCTCGGCTGTGCTGACGCCGGGGACAACATGCTTGGTCAGCTCGTCCAATATCTCCGCCGCCAGCCGCCCTGCGGCCCGCATTCCGGCGAAGCCATCTGCCCCGTGTAATTTGATAACCCCGTCACGGGATTGAAAAGCCTCATCGGCGGTAACGACTGCATATTGGTTCATGGATCGGGATATAGCGTGTGTTGACGGGTTTTGCGAGTGTTGCGTTTTTTAGTGTGTTTCGCGCAGAGACGCAGAGGAAGCAGAGACCGCAGAGAAGAAATTTCCGGCGAAGCCGCATACAAATTAAGTGCTTTGCAGCCCCTATCGTCGCTAATCAATAATGAGCCTTCGGCTCGATAAAAATTCTCTGCGGTCTCTGCTTCCTCTGCGTCTCTGCGCGAAACCCTTTCTTCGGTAAAACACTACCCCACACCAAACTTTATCGCTAAGCCCCTGTTATGACCAACACCCGCATCTACACCGCAGCCCTTGTTATCATCGGCGATGAGATCCTGTCTGGCCGCACGCAGGATAAGAATATCAGCCAGATTGCCCTATGGCTGAATGTGCAAGGCATTCGTCTGCGCGAGGTGCGCGTAGTGCCGGATGTAGAGGATGCGATTGTCGAGGCGGTCAATACGCTTCGCGCGCGCAACGATTATCTGTTTACAACCGGCGGTATCGGGCCGACGCATGATGATATTACCGTTGACGCAATTGCCGCGGCTTTGGGCGTGCCGGTGGTGCTGCATCCGGTGGCAAAGGAAATTCTTGAGCGCTATTACGAAACGCGCGGCGGCGTGAACGAGGGCCGGTTGCGGATGGCGCGTGTTCCCGAAGGAGCGGACTTGATCGCCAACAAAATGTCGGGCGCACCGGGGATAAAGGTTGAGAACATTTTCATCATGGCGGGTGTGCCGCACATTACCGCAGGGATGCTCGACGCGCTGACCGGCACGTTGGAGGGCGGCGCGCCATTGCTGTCGCATCAGCTGGGCTGTTGGGTGGCGGAAAGCGAGATTGCCGTTCTGCTGCGTGATACCGAAAAGGCGCATGACGGTTGCCAGATCGGAAGCTATCCGTTTTTCCGCGAAGGCCGTGTTGGCGCCAATTTTGTGGTGCGCTCCACCGACGCGCATATCTTGAATACATGCGTTGCCGCATTGAAGGCGGGGCTTCAGGAAATCGGGCGTGAGGTTGTCGACGGCGGCATTTAACTGCGGCTCGTTCATCCGCCAGCAAGGCGAAAACCACCAGTGAAGGCCGTAATGAAAACATTTTCGCATCTCAAAATCGTTCTGCTGGCATCCAGCCTGCTGTTGTCTCCCGCCGCATGGGCCGAGGATGCCGCGCCCGCCACTGCCACCGCTGCGACTGGTGCCGAAAATACAGCGAAAGTGCCGTGGCTGTATAAAGGCAGCGACGTTCCTGTTGATACCAGCTGGACCTTTGGCGAGCTTGAAAACGGCCTGCGTTATGCGGTTAAGCGCAACGAAGTTCCTGCGGGGCAAGTATCGATCCGCGTGCGCATAGATGCAGGCGCGCTGCATGAGGAAGATGACGAGCAAGGCTTTGCCCATTTGCTGGAGCATCTTGCCTTTCGCGGTTCCGAATTTGTCCCTGACGGCGAATCCAAACGGATTTGGCAGCGGCTGGGCGTTAGCTTTGGCAGCGACAGCAACGCGCAGACTACGCCGACGCAAACAACCTATAAGCTTGATCTGCCCGCTGCCAACGCAGCGAAGCTGGAAGAATCGATGAAGATCGTGGCGGGCATGATGCGCGCGCCCAATATTTCGGACACTGCGTTGAATGCCGAACGCGCGATTGTGCTTGCCGAACTGCGCGAAAATAGTGGTGCACAGTTGGAATTCGGCAATCGCTTTCGCGAACATCTGTTTCAGGGGCAGCGATTGTCCAAGCGTTCCACAATCGGCACACCAGAAACGGTAATGGCCGCAAGCGCCAACAAAGTGCGCGCTTTTCATAAACGCTGGTATCGGCCCGAAAATGCGGTGGTCGTGATTGCAGGCGATACCGAACCAGCGCTGCTCGAGGCGCTTGTTAAAAAGCATTTTGCCGACTGGACAGCCACTGGCGCAGCGACTGCGCAGCCCGATTTTGGTAAGCCGAGTGCCGAGGGAAAGACTTCGGCGACTATCTTCGACCCGACTTTGCCAACCGTAGCCAGCATCGCTTATGTGCGGCCTTGGGAGCAAGTAAACGACACGATCGTGTACAACGAACAGCTATTGATCGACGCACTGGCGCAGCGGATCATCAACCGGCGGCTAGAGGGACAGGCACGGGCCGGGGCACCGTTCACTTATGCAGGTGTCGAGCAACGCGACGAGGCACGTAGTGGCGACATTACCTTTGTCTCGATCCGTCCGCTGGGCAACGATTGGGAAGCAGCTGTCACAGCTGTACGCAGCGTTATTGCCGACGCCACAGCAACACCGCCGTCGCAGGGCGATATCGAACGCGAGCTGGCGTTGTTCTCCGACGTTATCCGCACACAACTCGACAGCTATCCGTTTGAGGCAGCTGCTGCACAGGCGGAAAACATTGTCCGCGCTGTGGACATCCGCGAAACGGTGGCGGCTCCCGATACTGTCGTCAAAGTATTCGACGGCATGCGCGCGAAATTCACGCCGCAACGCTTGCTGGAATCAACGCGCGCTTTGTTCAGCGCCGATGCGCAGCGGATATTCTTGTCAGCGCCAACCCCGATTGCCGATGCAGAACCCCGCTTGGCAAAGGCGCTAACAACAAAGGTGGTGGCTAGCAAGACTGCGCGGCTGGACACGAAAGCGGTTAGTTTTGATAAACTGCCAAAGCTGGGCAGCCCAGGAAAAGTTGCCGCAAGCCGTATTCACGAACGGTTTGATATGGAGAGCCTTGAGTTTGCAAATGGTACGCGCGCGTTGCTGTGGCCCAATGCAGCTGAGGCGGGGCAGGTGCGTGTGCTGGTACGCTTTGGTCGGGGATATCAGGCCGTAGCTCCGGACAAGGGCGGGTTATTATGGTCTGGCGCGATGGTGCTGGGCGAAAACGGCATTGGAAAGCTTAACCGTAATCAACTGGACCAGATGATGAACGGCAGGCGGCTGGAGCTAAGCTTTAGCGTCGATAACGATGCGTTTGAATGGACAGCTGTAACCCGGCCAGAGGATTTGGCGGATCAATTGACTTTGATCGCAACGAAAATGCAGAACCCGGGTTGGCAGCCAGCGCCAGTAGAGCGGGCCAAGGCAATCGCTGCGTCTGACTATGACAGTTTTGAGATGTCGGCGGTGGCGATGATGCAGCGCGACTTACAATATCTGACCACATCGAAAGATGGTCGCTGGAAAGTGCCGACACCCGCCGAGGTGAAAACCCTGACGCCGCAAAACTTCCGCAGTTTTTGGGAACCGTTATTGGCTAGCGGTCCGGTTGAAATCCTGCTCTTTGGTGATTTTAAACGCGATGCGGCGGTTGCGGCATTGGGCAGAAGCTTTGGCGCGATGAAGCAGCGTGCTGCTGCGCCCTTGCCTGCGGGGGCGGATATCACAACGTTTCCAGCCGCCTCTGCTGAACCCGTCCGGCTGACACATAAAGGACCAAAGGATCAGACCTCGGCAATCGTTGCTTGGCCGACAGGTGGCGGCTTGGCAGGGATCAGCGAGGGACGCCAACTAGAGATATTGGCGGCGGTATTCCGTGATCGTTTGTTCGAAAAATTCCGGTCGGAACAGGCGGCGAGCTATAGCCCAGATATGCAGAATTTCTGGCCCGACGAGTTTCGGTCCGGCGGCTATTTGATGGCATATAGCCAAGTGCAGCCAAAGGATGTTGACCGCTTTTACGCCTTTGCAGCCGAGGTTGCAGCGGATCTAAAAACCAACCCCGTCAGCGCAGATGAACTGCAACGCGCGACTGAGCCACTGAAGCAATATGTTGACCGCGTGATGACCGGGAACCAGTTCTGGATGAACCAGTTGGAAAACGCGACCTATGCGCCTCAGCGATTCTCAGCGTTAAGCAGGCTGTATAGCGACTATGCCGGGATCACCCCGGCACGCGTTCAGGAACTGGCGCGGAAATACTTCCGTGACGACAAAGCGTGGAAATTGTTGATCGAGCCAGCGGGCTAATCACATCCCCGGATAACGCTGAAATTCTGGTAATCCATGCGCCTGTGCCATCCAGCCGATCCGTTCGGCAACCTGAATATGCGCACCAACGGGCAGGGGTCGGGATCGTCAAGTGTGGCGGATTGGATATCAACAATACCGGGTAAAAACTCTTCGTTGCGATACGCAATACCTGTGCCGCATTTCGGACAAAAGCTACGAATGGAATTACCAGAGGAATTGAATGTGGTCAGCTCACCTTGCAGTAGCGTGAATTCACTCTCTGCAAATGCAGCCCATGCGACCATGGGGGCACCAGCCGATTTACGGCAATCATTGCAATGGCATAGAGCCACATGCTGAGGTGTTCCATCCACCTGATACCGAACTGCGCCACATTGGCATCCGCCTGTTAATGACATAATTGCTCTCCTTCCGCTGAAATAATAACAGAAAAAAGAGAACAATCAAAGAACGTATTTCGAAAGGTCAGTGTCCTTGGCAATGCCCGCTAGCTGTTTAGTGACATAGGCCGCGTCGATCTTAAACGTCTGGCCCTTTTGGTCTTCGGCGTCGAAGCTGATGTCCTCCAACAGTTTTTCCATAACCGTTTGCAATCGCCGTGCACCGATGTTCTCAACGCTGTCGTTCACGTCCGCCGCGATCTTGGCCAGCGCCTCAATTGCGTCTTCGGTGAAATTCAACGTCACCTCTTCGGTCGCCAGCAATGCGGCATATTGTTGAGGCAGGTTGGCTTTTGTCTGCGAAAGAATGCGGACGAAATCTTCCTGCGTAAGCGCACGCAATTCAACGCGGATAGGCAGGCGACCCTGCAGCTCGGGCAGCATATCGCTAGGTTTGGAAATGTGGAACGCACCGCTGGCGATGAACAACACATGGTCGGTTTTCATCGGGCCGTATTTGGTCGAAACGGTGGTGCCTTCGATCAAGGGTAGCAAATCACGCTGCACCCCCTCGCGGCTGATCGACCCGCCTCCTCTGGTGTCGGAGACCGCGATTTTGTCTATCTCGTCCAGAAAGACGATACCGTTCGCCTCTGCATCGGCGATTGCGCTGCGGGCGACATCGTCCTGATCAAGGCGGCGCTCGACCTCTTCGTCAACCAGCTTGGTCCACGCCTCTGGCACTTTCATCTTGCGCTTTTTGGTCTTTCCCTGACCAAAGGCTTTACCCATCATTTCGGAAATATTGATCATCGCGCCGCCGCCCATGCCGGGAATATCCATCGGCATAGAGGGCGCGTCGGAAACTTCGATTTCGATCTCGACATCATCCATATGCCGGTCGCGGATCCGCTGACGGAATGCTTCGCGCGTTGCTTCGCTGGCGGTGTCCCCTGCCAGTGGTTTCAGGATGCGTTCCATTGCCGTTGCTTCGGCAGCTTCGCGCACCAGTTCGCGGCGGCGGTCTTTTTCAAGGCGCACAGCTTCTTCGACCAGATCACGGGCGATTTGTTCTACATCTCGCCCGACATAGCCGACCTCGGTGAATTTGGTTGCCTCCACTTTGATAAACGGCGCGTCCGCAAGCTTGGCAAGGCGGCGGCTGATCTCGGTTTTGCCGCAGCCAGTAGGCCCAATCATCAGGATGTTTTTGGGTGTCACTTCATCACGAAGATCAGCATCCAGTCGCTGACGCCGCCAACGGTTGCGGAGAGCGACTGCGACAGCGCGCTTAGCATCCGCCTGTCCGATAATGTGTTCATCCAGCGCAGCAACAATGGCTTTGGGAGTAAGGTTTTGTAGCATTTTATGGGCTTTCCAGATCAGCTTGCGCTGTCCATGACCTCTACGGTCAATTGGTCATTAGTATAAACGCAGATTTCGGCGGCGATCTTCATAGCGTGACGCGCCAGCTTTTCGGCGTCAGCTTCGTATTCCATCAACGCACGTGAAGCGGACAGCGCATAGTTGCCGCCCGAACCAATCGCCGCAATCCCGTCATTGGGTTCCAGCACATCGCCATTACCTGTCAGGATGAGTGTGATGTCCTTGTCAGCAACAATCATCAACGCCTCAAGATTGCGCAGATATTTATCGGTACGCCAATCCTTGGCAAGCTCAACCGCCGCGCGCATTAACTGGCCGCGATGCGCCTCCAGTTTTTTCTCCAGCCGTTCGAACAGGGTAAAGGCATCTGCAGTGGCTCCGGCAAAGCCGCCAATGACGCTACCATCGTGCAACTGCCGCACCTTTTTGGCGTTGGGCTTCATAACGGTTTGGCCCATTGAGACTTGGCCGTCACCGACGATTACAACTTTGCCGTTTTTGCGGACTGACAGGATGGTGGTGCCATACCAGGTTGTGGGATTATTGTGTGCGTTTGTATCCATATGCCGGATATGGGGGGCAACTAACGCGAGTGCAAGACGGGCTATGTTCGCTCGCTCAATTTCCGTTCCCATTGCAGAGCATGGCTGACGATAACGTCTAAGTCATCATGCTTTGGTTGCCAGCCAAAACGCGCCTTAATCTCTCGATTGTCTGAAATCAGCGCGTCAGGGTCGCCTGCACGGCGTCCTTCGAGTTGGCGTTCAATCTGTGAATTGGTCACGCGGTCAACAGCGTCGAGAACCTGAAGCACCGAATAGCCATGGCCATAGCCACAATTGAGCACATGGCTGCGCGCAGGATCAGCAAACAGATTTTCAAGCGCAATGACATGAGCGGCGGCAAGGTCGCTGACATGGATATAGTCGCGCACACCTGTGCCATCGTCGGTATCGTAATCGGTGCCAAATACGCTGACATGGCTGCGCTTGCCTAAAGCGGTTTCGACAGCAACTTTGATCAGATGCGTTGCACCAGCGGTGGACTGGCCGGTGCGTCCGTGCGGGTCTGCGCCTGCGACGTTGAAATAGCGCAAGGCGCAATAGTTGAAATCATGCGCCGCTGCGACATCGCGCAGCATATGTTCGGTCATCAACTTCGACAGGCCGTAAGGGTTGATTGGCAAAGTGGGTGTGTCTTCACGCACCGGGCTTTCCTCCGGAATGCCGTATGTCGCTGCAGTAGAAGAAAAAATAAAGTGCTTCACGCCGCCGGTGATTGCTGATTCGATAATGCTGCGGCTGTTGGCAGTATTGTTGCGATAATATTTCAGGGGGTTCTCAACCGATTCGGGGACGATGATTGATCCGGCAAAATGCATGATCGCTTCGATTCGGTGGTCCGCAATGATCTTGGCGACGAGCGCTTCGTCGGATATGTCACCCTGATAAAAGGGGACGTCGCCGGGTAGCGCCCAGCGAAAACCAGTGGTCAGATTGTCAATGACAACAGGATTATGTCCGGCATCCTTTAGCGCAAGAACTGCGTGGCTACCGATATATCCGGCACCGCCGGTAACGAGAACAGTGAAGCTTTGGGTCATAACAATTTCGTATCACAGCACTTTGACGATTAGGTTAAATCGATGCATTTCGCGTGCACGTAGCTTGCAAAAGGCAAAAAAAAGGCGGCTGTGAGCCGCCTTTTTCTAGAATGATCAATCAGCTCTTACGGGCTGGTTGGGGCATCGTCGTCATTGCCAGCAGCAATAACGATACCAGCGATGATTGCAGCTGCAGCAACTACAGCAACGATTACGCCGCTACCGCCGCCAAGCTTACTTTCTTCCTTCGTTGCCGCACCAACACGCTTCGATTGAGCTGCCGAAGCAGACTTCGAAGCAGTAGCTGCAGTAGCAACAACCGGGGCGCTGATGAGCGACGCAGCCGCAAGAACAGCGAGCGAAACTTTACCGAAACGCATTTTTTGGCTCCTTTTTTTTTCATGTGGTTTTAAACACACTGTGGGCAATTGGCATAATGATGGAAAAAAGGCAAGCCCAGAATCGCTAAGTTGTTGGAAAATGTCTTTCCGCTGCCATAAGTTGCGCAGAATTGCTGCAGTGCGAAGCGACTTTATGGAATTGTGAAATGTGAAGATGCCATCATCTCCAAATTACGCGACGAATTTGGTTAGGCTGATTTGTGCGATTCGATATTCTGCTAATATCCAGGTCGCGTTCTAAGAATGCTTTTCGGATTGGATTTTGAACGGCTGTTGTGCGGATGGGCTAGAGAGTGATGTTTATGAAAATTGCTGTTCATCAAATGTGTAGTGGGATTGATCCTACTGAAAACACGAAAAAAGTCATCACAGGCGTGCATTCCGCTGCGGGGCAAGGTGCGCAGATGTACTTTGCTCCTGAAATGTCGGTGCTGCTTGATCGTGACCGTCGCCGCGCCAAAGAATCTATCCTCATCGAGGCAAGTAACCCATTCCTGAACGACATATGCAAAGCGGCGGCTGATACAAATATATGGGTGCACCTTGGATCCATGCCTGTCCTCCACGAAGATGAAAGCGGCCGTTACGGAAACCGTTCTTTCTTGATCGACAACACCGGAATAGTCCGCGCGCGCTATGACAAGATGCATTTGTTTGACGTCGATCTATCGACCGGAGAGAGCTGGCGCGAATCATCTGCGTATCGTGGTGGCGATGGACCAGTGCTTGTCGACACTCCATTGGGGCTGATGGGCATGACGATCTGTTACGACATGCGCTTCCCAGATCTTTACAGCAAATTGGTGCAGGCTGGTGCCCGGGTGTTTGCAGTTCCTGCCGCCTTCACAGTGCCGACCGGAAAGGCGCATTGGCATGTTCTATTAAGAGCACGGGCGATTGAATCGGCGGCATTTGTAATCGCGGCTGCACAATCTGGGACGCATGCAGACGGACGCGCGACCTATGGGCATTCCCTAGTTGTTGATCCATGGGGCGAAGTGCTTTTGGATATGGGCGAGGGGGAAGGGCTGGCTTGTATTGAGCTGGATTTGACACGTGTCGATGCTGTTCGATCACAAATCCCGGTACATCTCAATCGGCGAGAGATTCCCGCAATTTAGCCGCACGGTTCCGCGCAAGATGCTGCTCGCGCCACGCGATAACTAAACCTGCTCCAATGATCAGTGGCGCGCCTTGCAATACAGAACCACTCGGGACGTCTGCGAAGGCAATATAGCCGAGCAATGCTGTCCATAGAAGTGATCCATAATCAATCGTCATAATGGTCGCGACCGAGGCGTAGCGCAGCGATGCGGTCAACAATATCTGCCCGATTGCGCCTGCTAAGGATAGGCCCGCGATGACCGTCCAAGTTTGCGCATCATGGGCTCGGCCGAGAAAAAGCTGTGCAATGCCTAGCGGAACAATTGAGGTCAGGCTGAACCAGAATACAATCGCGCCCGGGGTTTCTGTGCGGTTGAGGCGGCGAAGCTGGATGACTGTGCAACTGGTCAGCAATGCGCCCAGCAGAGCAACCATAACGCCTGTGCTGTTGATGCTCTCTTGGCCGGGGCGCAAAGCGATCAAAATACCGATAAAGCCCATAATGACCGCAGCCCATCGATATTTGCCCGTCGGTTCAGCCAAAAACAGTGCGGCTAAGATTGTTGCAAATATCTGCGTGGCAAAACCAAATGTCGTTGCGTCGGCCATTGGCAGCAAGATCATCGACGTGAAATTCAGCCCCATCGCCGCGATGCCAAGGACCATGCGAAGCGCATGTCCGCCAGGCTGTTGAGTGCGAATAGAGGCTAGGCTGTTGCTGAACCACAGCCACAGGACGGCTATTGGAAGGCCCGCCAACTGCCTCCAAAAAAGGCTTTCGGCGACGTGAACACCGCGATTGCCCGCAATTTTTACCAGCAAAAACATGACGCCGATAACGATCACTGCGCCAATTCGCAAAAATATGCCCAGCATTGGCCGCGGTTCTGGTGCAATGGCTGTGGCGGCCACAGGTTGTTCGGCGGGCGTTGGCATCGCAGCAGCCATAGCCCTATGAAAATGGCGCGCAAGTCTTGCGCTTCCCGAAATCATGCACCATTTGCCGCGTATGCAGGACTATCTCGCGGAACTTTGGACATTTCATATCTGGACAGTGATCGCTGCCGGCGCGGCGATCCTATCTGCTGTAAGCATTTTTGCAGACCGCCGCCGCCATCGCAGGACACGGATTGAACAGGTAGGGTTCATGCCGTGGACGGGGATTAGTGTCTTTGCGATCATGGTCACATTGATGTCGACCGCTTTGGCAATAAAGGCTGGCTAGCACTTCCCTTTACCGCGGGTTGCCGATACTCCGTTTCAAACGAAAACCGATTCCCGTTCATGGGAACACACCCGGAGAGCCAAGATGACCGATTTGCCCGCAACCAACATGACCATGCTGACCGAAGTGAAAGCGGGTGGCTCTATGGAGTTGTATTTGGCACCGTTGCCAATGCCGCAACCCAAAGATCACGAGGTGCTCGTCAAAGTGCTGGCGACTCCGATCAATCCATCGGACCTCGGCCTTATGGTCGGCGCTGCTGATGTGACGAGTGCTCGCGCTATTGAACGGGGCGGTCAGCCGGGCGTAGCGATGGATGTTTCTGAAGCTGGCATGCGGTTTATGGCATCGCGTGTGGATCAGGCGATGCCGATCGGCAATGAAGGCTGCGGTATAGTTGTTGCGGCAGGGGCATCTGACGCAGCACAGGCATTGCTCGGCAAAACAGTCGCGTTGATCGGTGGAGAGATTTACGCGGAATACCGCTGTCTTGCCGCTATGGCGTGTATGCCACTGCCCGATGGTACCGATGCAGAGGATGGCGCATCATGCTTCGTCAATCCGCTAACATCGCTCGGCTTTACCGAAACTATGAAAATGGAGGGGTATAAGGGTATAGTCCATGCCGCAGCTGCATCGAACCTTGGCCAAATGCTGGTGAAAATCTGCAAGGCCGATGGCATTCCGCTTATCAACATCGTACGCAGTCAGGCGCAGGTCGATTTGCTGAAAAGCATCGGCGCAGAGATTGTGCTTGATTCAACCGCAGAGAATTTCACCGTGGATCTGGTGCAGGCGATTTACGAGACCGAGGCGTTTCTCGGCTTTGATCCGATTGGCGGCGGGAAGATTTCTGGCCAGATCTTGGCGGCGATGGAGGCGGCGGCTGTACGCCGGATGACAAGCTATAGCCGCTATGGTTCTGACCAAATGAAGCAGGTCTATATTTATGGTGCGCTGGATGTTGGGCCGACGATTTTGAACCGCAGCTTTGGCCTGACCTGGGGGCTGGGCGGCTGGCTGCTGACGCCGTTTATGGCAAAGGCGGGGGCCGAGATTGTTGGCAAAATGCGCGCACGCGTTGCTGCGGAACTGACGACCACTTTCAAAAGCCATTACAGCCACCGGATTTCGCTTGCCGAGGCGGTGAGCCCTGCCACTTTGCAGGCCTATAATGCCAAACGCACTGGCGAGAAATATCTGATCAAGCCTTGATTCGTATAATCGATTAATGGGTGGCTGGGGTCAGTGCGATTGCAACCAAAGATGAGATTTCAACTTGATGAGGACAAAGCGATAGTGAGATATTTGAGTTTGGGTGTTGTTGCTCTTTCCCTATCAAGTGCCAGCATCGCACAAGATAGCAACCGCGTTCTGGAATTATCGGGTGACTATACAATCGATGTCAAAATCAATGGTCAATCGTTCAAACTGCTCGTTGATCCTGATATCGGCAGCAGCCGTGTATTGAATGCCGATGCGTCGACCAAACTCGGCCTTAAAGGCAGCATGATCGGCGGGCGGCATATGGTTGGTCCTGTCAAGTTGACGGCAAACTCCAATGTTTTGAATTATGACTTTGGCGACGTGAAGGATAAAAAGCGGACATTCTGGTTTGCACAAGGTGCAGCAACAGATCGGGCCGCAGGCACTATTTCGCCCGCCGCACTCCCCTATCCCATTGTAAGATTTCAGCTAAGGCCTGCGGTCGCGGGAGAAAAGCTGTATATCTTGCCGCTGTCAGACGGCGGCAACAACGCGAAGCTGATGGTTGGCGAAAATGCGATAGCGGTCGGTTTTAACCTGTTGCGTAATGATACCTTAGTCACCGCATCAACAGGTGTTTTGATTGCAGATGCCTATCAAGGCGGCTTTTCTGGAGACAGTGTTTCGACGATGATCCGGTTTGGTGTCGAGCGCCCGACGCGTCCGTTAAAGCTGAAACAAGCTATCAACATCGCTGGTTTGCCGCTGAACCAAATGCTGGTGCGCGTGTCCGATTTCGGCGATGCCAGCCAGATTGCTGACGCCGCCGATGTCGATCAGGACGAGATTGTTGTTACCGCAGCTTCCAAGAAAAAACCGCGTTATATGATGACGCTTGGCCGGGATTTTCTCTCGCGCTGCTCGGCTTTGACGTTCGATTCCAAAGCCGGGCAGGTGCAAATGAGCTGCGCGTTATAAAGCGCGCAGCTTAGGTTCTACCTCGTCCAGCGATTTGCGGATGATACCAACCAGATCGTCGATTTGCGCGGTGGTGACAATCAGCGGCGGGCACATAACAATGCTGTCGCGGATGCCGCGCACCATCAAGCCATTTCGAATGCACGCATCGCGCACCATCGGCCCAGCCGTGCCTTCGGCTCCGCCAAACCGCGCGCCTGTCGCCTTATCAGCAACGACCTCGACCGCACCAAGCAAGCCGACTGAACGGGCTTCACCAACCAGCGGATGATCGTTCAGCGTTGCCAGCTTTTTGGCAAGATAAGGTCCGGTTTCGCTGCGGACTCTATCCACCAATCCCTCGCGTTCGATGATTTCGATATTGCGCAGCGCCACTGCCGAGGCCACGGGATGGCCCGAATAGGTATAGCCATGAACAAAATCGCCACCGGTTTTCATAACTTTGACGATATCGGCGCTGACCGCGACGGCGGAGATTGGCAGATATCCTGATGACAATCCTTTCGCCATGGCAATGATATCTGGCTTCACGCCAACGGTTTCATGGCCCCACATATTGCCGGTGCGGCCAAAACCGCAGATGACCTCGTCACATACTAACAGGATGCCGTATTTGCGGCAGATCGCCTCAACCTGCGGCCAGTAATTGGCTGGCGGAATGACCACGCCGCCTGCACCTTGGATGGGTTCACCGATGAACGCGGCGACATTTTCGGCGCCGACTTCGATGATTTTGTCTTCGATGGCTTTGGCGCAGGCGGTGCCGAAATCCTCGGGCGACATGTCGCGGCCTTCATTATACCAATAGGGTTGGCGGACATGTTCGATGCCAGGCATTGGCAGCACGCCCGGCGCAGGAAATCCTTGGCCATGCATCATTTTCATCCCGCCCATCGAAACGCCAGCGACGGTGGAACCGTGATAGGCGTTGTGGCGGCTGATAAAGACGGTGCGGCTATGTTCGCCTTTTACCTGCCAATAATGGCGAACAAGGCGCAGGATGGTATCATTGGCTTCGGAACCGCTGCTGTTGAAAAACACATGCGGTAATCGGCCACCCGTTAGGCTGGCGATTTTATCCGCAAGCATCACAGCGGGCGGGTTCGCGGTTTTGAAAAAGCTGTTGTAATATGGCAGTTCCAGCATTTGTTCCTTGGCCACATCGGCCAGTTCGTCGCGGCCATAGCCGACGTTGACGCACCAAAGGCCAGCCATACCATCAAGAATGCGGTTGCCGTCGCCATCATGGATATAGCAGCCATCGGCATGGGTGATGATGCGGCTGCCGCCCAAATCTTCGATTTCTTGCCAGTCGGCTTGGGCAGGAAGGTGGTGGGCGATGTCTAAACGGCGGAGTTCGGCGATGTCGTAATTGCGGGGCATGAAAAGCTCTCCTGATATCTGAGACCTAAGCCCCTCCTCTTCAGGGGAGGGGCAGCGAGACTTAGCGCCGTAGCCTTGGCGTAGGTGCTTAGTCGCAGCGGGGTGGGGATTGAGGCGCAGCGCAAAGCTGACAAGCCCCACCCCAACCCCTCCCCTGAAGAGGAGGGGCTTACATGCCATTTAAGGCGAAAAGCCTATGCGCGCTTGATAGCGGTTATAACGGGTGATGCACCGGTTCATAATTCCCCTCTTAGCGCTTTTCCAAGCAGGCGGAAATAGGTTTGGCTGTCGGGATCATTTTCCGTGCCCCATTCGGGGTGCCATTGCACTGCAAGCAGAGGCGCGCCGTTGGGGCGGGCGCTATATGCCTCGACCAACCCGTCTGGCGCGCGCGCTTCGATGGTCAGGCCATTAGCTAGTTTTCCAATACCTTGATAGTGCACAGAATTCACGTCTAACGCCGGTTTCGCATACGCTTTTGCTAACATCCCGCCGCCTATCAGCTCAACCGCATGGCGATGATCGAACATCGCGTCAAAAGACACGCCATCGGGCGCATGGTGACGGATCAATTCGTCACTGGCGCTGGTATCGCGGCGCAGTGTTCCGCCAAGCGCGACGTTAATTTCCTGAAAGCCCCGGCAGATGCCGAACACCGGCTTTTGCGAATCAATCATCCGGTCCACCAACGACAATGCAATTTCGTCGCGGCCCTCGTCAAACGGTCCGTCGCCTTGCACTTCACCATAGCGAGAGGTCGCGACGTTAGACGGGCTGCCCGTCAGCAAGATTCCGTCGAGCCGCGGTGCAACTTCTGCCGCAGTCATCAGGTCAGGCAGCGAAGGGACAATCAACGCCGCGACATCGGCATAGGCCATCGCGGCGCGGATATACCGCTCCATCACCGCCTGCGCGGGTTCGCTGCCAACTTGCCGGTTGCAGGCGATGATGCCGAGGACGGGGCGGGTCATAAATCCTCCCCGGAACGGGGAGGTGGCCCCGAAGGGGTCGGAGGGGCCGCTTGCCGTTTTGCGCTTACATCTGACGGCGGCGCGAGAAATGACCCGGCCCCTCCGTCAGCCCTGCGGGCTGCCACCTCCCCATTCCGGGGAGGATTTGGGAGAGCTCGTTCTCGGCATACCTGAACGATAAATGTCACCACACCCTCCATATTCTTTAATACATCGACCGCTGGAACTCGTATCGTCTTGAAGCCTTGCTTTAGAACGTGTGCGTCGCGAACCTCATCCCGCTGCGGCCGATCTCCGCGATTATGGGCTTCACCATCTACTTCAATCGCAAGGCGCGCCCTGATGCAGACAAAATCCAGCACATAAGGGTCAAGCGGATGCTGCTTCCGGAACTGATAACCGCCGAGATTTGCCTTCAACTGCACCCAAAGCAAAACTTCTGGTAGTGACATTTCCTTCTGCAACTTGTGCGCAAGCTGTACGGTTCGCTGTGAAGCGCCAAGCGTTGAATGCTTCCCGCGCCTCTGTCTAGTCACAATGTCCTCATGTCCCGGCCCCAATCAATTCCCGCCCGATCAGCATTCGGCGGATTTCGTTTGTACCTGCGCCGATATCGAGCAGCTTTGCGTCGCGGAACAAGCGTTCGACGGGCCAGTCCTTGGTATAGCCAGCGCCGCCTAATGCTTGAATCGCTTCACCCGCCACCTTCACGGCATTTTCCGATGCCAATAGGATGACGCCTGCCGCATCAAAGCGTGTGGTTTGACCGGCATCACACGCGCGTGCCACCGCATAAGTATAGGCGCGTGCTGAATTCAGCGCGACGTACATATCGGCAATTTTGCCCTGCATCAGTTGGAACGATCCAATGGCTTTGCCGAACTGTTTGCGTTCGCGGACGAAGGGCAGGACGACGTCGAGGCAAGCTTGCATGATGCCCAATTGCAATCCAGCCAGCACAACGCGTTCATAATCAAGGCCAGACATCAACACGCCAACGCCGCCGTGCAGCGGACCGATGATTTGTTCTTCGCTGACAAAGCAGTCGTTGAACACCAGCTCGGCAGTGGGTGATCCGCGCATGCCCATTTTGTCGATTTTCTGGCCGATGGAGAAACCGTCCATCTCTTTTTCAATCAGGAAAGCTGTGATCCCGCGCGAACCCGCATCAGGGGAAGATTTGGCATAAACGACCAGCGTATCGGCATAGGGCGCGTTAGTGATCCAGAACTTTGTGCCGTTCAGCACATATCCGCCTTGCACCGCGTCTGCCTTTAGCTTCATTGACACCACATCAGAACCCGCGCCTGCCTCTGACATGGCAAGGCTGCCAACATGTTTGCCAGAAATCAGCTTGGGCAGATACTTCGCCTTTTGCTCTGGATTAGCCCAACGAGCGATTTGGTTGATACACAGGTTGCTGTGCGCGCCATAAGAAAGCCCGATAGAGGCCGATGCACGGCTGACTTCTTCGACCGCAACGACATGCTCCAAATAGCCAAGGCCGAGCCCGCCATCTGCTTCGTCCACAGTAATGCCGTGCAGGCCCAATTCGCCCATTTGCGTCCAGAGTTCATCGCGCGGGAACCAGTCATCCGCATCGATTTTTGCTGCTAAAGGCGCGATCTGATCGCTGGAAAAACGCTGTGTCGTATCGCGGATCATATCCGCAGTTTCGCCAAGGGCGAAATCGAGATTAGGGAAATTGCTCATAAACGCGGAATGCCTTGAGACGGTTTCAGTTGCAACTGTTTCATCTCGGTTTGTGCTGGCAGCAGTTCGGTTCCACTGATAGGCCCGTTTGATAATGTCCTCCCCCAAAAATCCAGTCAAAGCGATTCTCGGTCCGACCAATACCGGCAAGACGCATCTCGCGGTGGAGCGGCTGTGTGCGCATAGTAGCGGGGTGATGGGCTTTCCCTTGCGATTGCTGGCGCGCGAGATTTACGACCGCGTTGTTGCGATAAAGGGACCGAAAGAGGTCGCGTTGATTACCGGCGAAGAGCGAATCGAGCCGGTTGGCGCGCGCTGGTATTTATGCACCGCAGAATCCATGCCCGTTGAAAGAGAATTTTCTTTCGCCGCATTGGACGAAGCGCAGTTGGGCGCTGATCCCGAACGCGGGCATATCTTCACTGACCGGATGTTGCATGTGCGCGGACGCGACGAGACGATGATATTGGGATCGGAAAGTCTGCGCCCGATGATCCGCAAATTGGTGCCTGATGCCGAAATTGTATCTCGGCCCCGGTTTTCGACTTTAAGCTATGCGGGTACGAAAAAGCTGTCCCGCCTGCCGCCACGGTCAGCCATTGTCGCGTTCTCGGTGGAGCAGGTTTATGCCGCAGCCGAGCTGTTGCGCCGGCTGCGCGGTGGTGCGGCGGTTGTTATGGGCGCGCTGTCACCGCGCACACGCAATGCACAGGTGGCGATGTTTCAATCGGGGGAGGTTGATTATCTGGTTGCTACTGACGCGATTGGAATGGGTCTTAATCTTGACGTCCATCATATTGCTTTTGCAGGACTTTCAAAGTTTGATGGCAATCGTACCCGCCGGTTAAGCGTTGCTGAGATGGCGCAGATTGCGGGGCGCGCTGGTCGCCATCAACGCGACGGTACGTTTGGCACCTTGGCGGGGCAGGGCAGCGAGATGGACCCTGAGGAAGTGCGCGCGATTGAGGAACATCACTTCCCCGATCTTGATTGGATGTATTGGCGAGAGAGCCGGCCGAGGTTCGACAATCTGGCGACGTTGATTGAGGATCTTGAAGCTAAACCCAGCGGGCCACCACTGCGCACAGCGCCCGAGGCTGTGGACCTTGCCGTCCTGAAACGCCTTGCCGATATGGACGAGGTGCGCCGGATGCTGGGTGGGCCCAAATCGGTCGCGCGATTGTGGGAGGTCGCGAGCCTGCCCGATTTCCGGCAAATGGGGGCCGAACATCACAGTCGCTTTGTCGCCAATCTGTGGCAGTATCTGGGAACCGGAGCGGTCTTGCCCCATCAATATGTCGCAGGCGAGATCAGCAGGCTTGATACCATTCAGGGCGATATCGCGACGTTATCAGCGCGAATTTCTGCAGTGCGGACCTGGACCTATATCGCCAACCGCGCCGACTGGGTTGCTGATCCAGCTGCTATGGCGGAACGCACACGCGCGCTGGAGGAGAAACTATCCGACGCGCTGCACAATGCACTACGTCAACGTTTCGTTGACCGGCGAACCTCTATGCTGTTGCGTAAAGGCGCAAAAGACAGTGACTTGCTGCCTGTTGACGTTGATGACGACAATCAGGTTTTCGTCGATGGCGAACATATAGGCGAACTGGATGGGTTCACGTTTCGCGTTGACCCGGCGGCGCGGGTAGGCGAACGGAAATTATTGCTTGCAGCGGCGGAACGGCATCTGGCAGCGTATTTGAAAGAAAAGGCAAAGGCATTGGTAATGGCCGAGAACGAAGAATTCGCACTGGAAAAAGATAATGACGGGCGGCCGGCATTGTTTTGGAACGGTGCTTTATTGGGGCATCTGGCCAAGGGGCGCACCTTAATGCAGCCTTTGTTTAAGCCTGCCCGTGCAGTTGCCGGACTTGAGGGTGATGCATTACGTGCCATAGCCGATCGCGCAGAGGCGTGGATTCAGGTGCAGCTTGCAAAGAATATGGGCGGGTTAATGGCGCTTAATCAATTGGCATCGGATGCAGCGACTGATGGAATTGTGCGTGCATTGGCGGCGCGGCTTGCGGACTCAGGCGGTATCGCCGGACGGCATTTTTTGGCCGATACGTTACAGGCGCTCCCTAAAGAAGCGCGCGGCGCAGCGCGTAAGGCAGGGATCGTTTTTGGGGCGTTGGATGTTTATCACCATGCAATCTTGAAACCGGCGGCAACGCGCTGGCGCGCGGCTTTGTTCGCTGCGGTCAACGAAACACCAATGCCTAATCTGCCGCCTGAAAGCGCCGTTCACTTGAAGGAGTGGGATTTCGCCTCGGTGGCGGATTGCCGGAACGCGGGCTATCGGAAAATCGGCAGTGAATATGTCCGCATCGATCTTGCTGAGCGCGTTATAAAGAAAGCGCATGAGGCGCGGGGACAGAACACGCAGTTTGCGATGGACATGGCCTTTGCAACATCTTTGGGGCTTAGCGAAGACGGGCTAAACGCGTTGATGCGCGATGCAGGGTTCAAGCAGGTTGAGCCAAAGGCCGACGAAGCCGTTACTGAGAACGCTGAAGCTACGCCGGAAGAAACTGATGTTGAAGCCGGCGCAGAGACTGTTGAGATGAGCGAACCGCAGCCCACAGCCGAACCTGCCACCACAGAGGCCATTAAGCTAACCCATTGGCGCTGGGTTGGCATTCGGAACACTAAGCCGCAACGTTTGCGCACCGAAAAACCCAAGGCACCTGGCAAAACCAAAAGCGAGCGTAAGCCAGTGGCCAAGCCCGCAGCGCCTCAGCGCAAAGCCGAGCCTGCTGCTCCGTCGGCGCTCGCGCTGCAATTGGCTGCGCTTAAGGACAAATTGGGCGGCTGAACTTGGTCTTGATCTCGCTGCGTATCGACAAATTGCTGTGGCACCTGCGGCTGACAAAGTCGCGCAGTCTGGCGCAGGCATTGGTTGCCGAGGGCCATGTTCGCATCAACGGCAAACGCATTGAAAAATCGAGCGTTGAGGTAAAAGCCGGTGACAGCGTGACGATACCCAAAGGCGAAGGCGCATTTGCCTTTCAGCTGTTGAGCATCCCACCGCGTCGCGGCCCCTCTGCCGAAGCAGTGACGTGCTACAAAGAAATTTAAGGTCTTAGGAGATTTCCCCCGTTGACTTCGCAGGCCAAGGCACAATAGGCACAGAAGCAAGAAACACGTTACGTTGGGAGAGTTTGGCCAATGACTTATGTCGTCACCGATGCATGCATCAAATGCAAATACATGGATTGCGTCGAGGTTTGCCCCGTCGATTGCTTTTACGAAGGTGACAACATGCTTGTCATCAACCCCAGCGAATGCATCGATTGCGGCGTATGCGAGCCCGAATGCCCCGCCGAGGCGATCCTTCCCGATACGGAAAGCGGTCTGGAACAATGGCTGGAATTGAACGCAACTTACAGCGCGGAATGGCCCAACATCACAACCAGCCGCGAACCACCGGCGGATGCCGATGAGCATAAAGGTGTAGAGGGCAAGTTCGACAAATACTTCTCGGCAGAACCCGGCCAGGGTGACTGAATTAAGTGAACCGAAGATTTGTAGAAGGCGCGGCGCTTAACAGCACCGCGCCTTTTGTCATCGTGCCGATGACGGCATCTTCTGTCGAATCGCTTGCCGTCGGCGCTACAAAGAGATGCTACGTCGCGACCTTATCCGCTGACCTCGACAAGTCAGGTCAGTTTTCTTGCTGACAACACGCTATTCAATTCTCGTTCATTATCATGGCATTAAAACTGGTGAGATCCAATGACCAGGAGGAAATCATGAAAACCAAATTGATCGCCGCAATCCTCGCAACAACGGCGATTTTGGGTGTGACCCAAGTTGCCCATGCTTTTGATGATGACGCGCCGCGATGCGAAGACGGTGTGCTTGAGGTTGATGGATCAAACGGCGAATTCACCTTTAGCGGATACTGCGAAAAGGTGATTATTGGAGGTGGCGACAATCGTGTCGTGCTGGGTGATGTGGGCACGCTGGAAATCATGGGCAACAATCACGATATCCGTGCAGGGAACGTCAAAGTGCTGGACCTTGGGGGTGGCGATCATGCGGTAAAGTTGGGCAATATAGGCTCCGCCGATATCGTCGGGAACGATCATGATGTTTTGGCGGGCGTTATCGGAACAATGGATGTCGCAGGCGGCAATAATGCTGTCAAATCCGAACGCCTTGGAAGTGTGACAGTGATTGGAAATGACCATCTGATCGAATATCGGCGGCTAAACCCCGGGGCAAAAGACCCAAAGAAACTTACGCACCCCGCGCGTAGCGTTAAGGGATCAAGCAATCTAGTTCGCTGGAATAAAGTTGCCGGTCTGTAATACACACCTGTTGATCTGATCGACAGACGGAGTTGTCACGGGACAACCTCAAAACTAAGCGATTGGATCTGCGCGCTCATTGCGGGCGCCAGCAAGATATTTCCGCTCACCTTGCCAGTCTTGCACGTCCAGCTAAACTTACCTGACAGGTTGCCTGTTGCCACCACTTGCGTGCTGGTATCGCAATCGCCCGTTTTGGAACGGATTTCTGCGAGCAGCTTTGCCCAATTTTCTTCCGTTCGATCCAGCGGGAAGTTCATAGCAAGCTTCCCTTTCTGGGTAGCAACACTGCCGCTATTCCAGATTGCGGTCGCGGTCCGATAGCCCTCTGCCAACAAAGGCGACACAGGTTGCGTCCGCGTGGGAACATAGCCGCTTTGCATTAACGCGGTCGCTGCATCCCAAACGGGAGCTGATGGCCCTGCATAGGTGCGGTTGCTGAACGCAAATACGCCGATGCCTGCATCGGGGATCAGCAGCATATGGCTGCCGTAACCGGGAAAACCACCGCCGTGGAACAGCACTGGCCCAAGAACACAATCATTGCTGGACACCAGACCCGCGCCATAAATCCCCATGATCCGGCAATTTGCGCCTTCGCCGCCGGGGCGGGTGCGTTTGTGGGGTAGGCCGCCACCATATTGCATGGCCCTGATAGTTGATTTGGCCTTCGCATCGTTCTCAGCGGCTGGCCAGGCTGAAAGCAAATAGCCAATCCATTTCGCATAGTCATTGGCGCTGGTGGTGATCCCGCCCATCGCGCCGAATGCGCCATGTTTCATATAGGGTTCTTCGGCCCAAGCATTATTTTCCCAGCGATAGCCGGTGGCTCGAGTGGCGGCGGGGACATCAGCGTTTTCATAAGTGGTTGCTGCCATGCCCAGCGGCTTGAAGACATTGGCACCGATATAGGATGCATAATCCTTGCCCGACACGTTGCTGATTATCCGCCCGAGCATTGCAAAGCCCATGTTGGAATATTCGTAACGGGTGCCGCGCGGCGCAGTGCGCGGGACGCCCGCTTTCAGCAATTTGGTAAACTCCGCCTCTGGCATAACCTGTTGCCGGTCGCCCCACGGATCATCAGTCACAAAGCCCGCTGTATGGTGCAACAGATCAGCGACGGTGATATCTTTGGCCCAGCCTTTGATCTCGGGAATATATTTCCATGCCGGATCATCCAGGCGCAATTTGCCTTCATCGCGTAGTTTCAGGATCGCATGGCCGGTAAACGCTTTGCTCATCGATGCGATGCGGAATCCTGTGTCTGCAGTAACCGGGCGGCGGGCATCGCCCAAATCCTGAACGCCCATGGCTTTCACATGCACGAGCCTACCGTCGCGAACCACGCCCCAGACAAGGCCGGGGATATGGTTTTCTGTCATCCATTTGGCAAATGCTTCATCAGCAAGATTGAGCCGATGTTCAGCTGCATCCACAGTCCGCAGTTCATCCTGTGCTGCTGCTGGCATTATGGGCAGAGCGGTTACGAGGAGGAGGGGTAAGAGTGCATTGAATTTCATAGAAATATCACCGTTAGTGCTGAGCCTGTCGAAGCACGTCTTTCAGCGTTGCTCAAGGCCTTTGGACACCCTTCGACAGGCTCAGGGCTAACGGTAATTTTTAGGCGGAGCAAACCCCAAATAACCTACAGCTAAATCAACCCTGCACTGCGCATGCTGGAGATACCATCTTTACCAACAATAACATGATCGTGCACCGATATGCCCAGCTTCTTTCCGGCCTCGGCAATTTCGCGAGTCATGTTGATATCTTGGCGGCTGGGCGCACTGTCGCCTGATGGGTGGTTGTGCACCATAATGATTGCTGCTGCTCCCAAATCAATCGATCGCCGGATAATCTCGCGCGTGTAGATCGCGGCTTGATCGAGCGAGCCTTCGCTGGCGACTTCATCACGGATCAGCATATTTTTGGAATTGAGATAGAGAACCCGCACCCGTTCAATAGTCAAATGCGCCATGTCGGCGCGTAGATAATCGAGCAGTGATTGCCAGCTTGCCAAGATCGGTAACTCGCGAACAGGTTCCGACAGCATCCGCAGCGCGGCTGCTTGCACGATTTTGATCGCAGCGGCACTGGTCTCACCCATTCCGGCTTGCCGCGTCAGGCTT
Source organism: Sphingomonadales bacterium (assembly GCA_013297725.1). Classification (GTDB taxonomy): domain Bacteria; phylum Pseudomonadota; class Alphaproteobacteria; order Sphingomonadales; family Sphingomonadaceae; genus Sphingorhabdus_B. Next base: position 35,029 of record JAAFIB010000002.1, on the reverse strand, counting down.
TCGGTATCTGCGGTAAACAGTGCGGACAAGCTGCCATAATGGGCAATCAGTTGCTTCGCCAATGGCTTAGTGTCGCGGCGCGGTATCGCTAGGGACAATAGATATTCGACCAGCTCGTGATCGAGCAATGTCTCACCACCGCTGCCTAGCAATCGTTCGCGCAACCGGCCACGATGGCCTTTGCCGTAATCCTCTGAATTATTTGCCCCATCCGCCATGTTCATCGTTTTTCAGCATATTTGGCTTTGCTGCAAGCCATTTGACCGAGACTAAAGTTGCATGGCACGATGCTTTCCTCCATTTGAGAGATTATGGACGCGCAGGAAGTCGAAACTCCTACAATCCGCCGTTTCAGAAAGCGGTGGATATTCGGTGCAGTATTCCTGCTTTTGCTGGTGCTGCTCGCAATCGTTTGGTGGCAACGCTATCGGTTGGCGGATAATCTTGTCCGTGATCAAATCACCAGCCGGAATATCAAAGCGACGTACGAAATCGAAGAAATCGGTTTTCGCACACAGCGGATAAAAAATATTGTCATTGGCGATCCGGCCAATCCTGATCTGACGGCTAAGATGGTTGAGGTCGATATCGTAATCGGCTTTGGCACGCCGACGATTCAGGCGGTGCGTGCCAACGGAGTGCGGCTGCGGGGGCAGTATCTCGGCGGTAAACTTAGCTTTGGCGAATTGGATAAATTTCAGGATCCGGCCAACAAAGAGCCATTTGCACTTCCCGATTTCAATGTGAAATTGAACGATGCGTTGTTGTCGATGGCAACGCCATGGGGCGGCATTGGCGCATCGCTTGAGGGTAGCGGCCATTTGCGCAACCGGTTTGACGGGCAATTGGTGGTGCGTTCGCCAAAGCTATATGGTGGCGGGTGTCTGGCCGCACTGCCGCGCTTTGACGGTGCGATCCGCATTCGCACTAGCCAACCAGAACTTGACGGACCGATGGCGGCGGCACAGCTGGATTGCAAAGCGCAAGGGGTGGCGGTGGCTGCGCCTGCGGTAAAAGGCAAAGTGAAGCTTTCGGCCGGATTTGATAACTGGGTCGGCGACTTGGGCTTTGCCGCCAAAAGTGCTGCGCTTTCGGGTGAACTGCTCAATGCGCCTTCTGGTAAAGTTTCGTTCTTTGGTGACAAAAAACGGACCGAGTTTGATCTGGCGCTCGCCGAAGCAGGCTATCGGGGAAGCAGTCTAGCGGTAAAAAAGCTATCGGGCAGCGCCAATGGCAATGTCGGTTTTGGCGACAACGGTGTGGCGATCAGCGCGCGGGGCGACGCTGAAATTGGTGGCGGATCGGTGCCAGCATCGATGCTTTCAGGGATCAGCGGCATTGCGCGCGGGACCAAAGCGACACCAGTCGGCCCGATTATGGCGGGGTTGGAACCTGCGATGCGTAATGCGTTGCGGTCATTTGACGGTCGGCTAGGCTTTGATTTCGGCATTGATCCAGAAAATGCAGCGAATGTTGCTATAAATGGCCTAAACCTGTCATCGCAATCGGGGGCGCAAATTACCCAGTCAGGGCCGCTGGCTTTATCGCAAGGGCGTTTGACCGGGCCGCTCTCTTTATCATTATCTGGTGGCGGTTTGCCTAATGCAGACCTTGCTCTGCGCCAACAGGGCCGCGGCTGGGCGGGGACATTGGCGCTTGCCCCTTATGCAGCGGGAGGCGCCAGTATCAGCCTGCCAAAGCTGGCGTTTACCAGCGGAACTGGCGGCGCTTGGACCTTTAACGGGCAAGCGACGTTGAGCGGGCCATTAATGGGTGGCCGTATTGAGGGGCTGTCGCTGCCGGTGGATGGTGCATATGGCGGCGGCCGTTTCTCGATGTTGACCGGCTGCCGCAGTGTCCGCTTTACGCGCTTTCAAACAGGCGCACTGAATCTGCCGGGACAAACATTTCAGGCCTGCGCGCAAAATGGACCGATTTTGCAAGTCGCAGGTGGCGAAACACGGTTGGTGTTCAATTCGCCGAAAATTGCCGGACGCGGTAGTCTGGGCAGCACACCGATGGGGTTTGCCGGCAGCAACATCCGTTTCGATCTCGATAGCGGGTTTGTCGCCAGTAATGTCTCTGTCGATCTCGGGCCGCCCAATACGCTGACCCAGTTTGACATTGCCAACCTTGGTGGCAGGTTTGGTAAAGGTGGCGGGTTATCAGGGACGTTAGAGGGCGGGGCAGGCCGGATTGGCAATGTGCCCCTGTTGATCGAGGCCGCCAATGGCAATTGGGGCTGGAACAACAGTGTGCTGACACTCGACGGCATGGCCAATGTGTCTGACGCTGAACAGGTTGACCGTTTTAAGACGATGACTGTGCCGAACATGCAAGTTGCGCTTGAGAACAACGTCATCACCGCCATCGGCTATTTGGCCGAACCCAAAACCGGCATCCGCGTTTCTGATGTTGATATCAGGCACGAGCTAAACAGCAGCACGGGACGCGCATTATTGGCGGTAGACGCGCTGACTTTTGGCGATCTGTTGCAACCCGAAATGCTGACACCATTGACGCTTGGCGCAATTGCGAATGTTAAAGGCGATGTGTCCGGCGACGGCATCATAGAATGGGATCGCAACGGCGTACGAAGCCGCGGTAAGTTTGGCACGCAAAAGATTGATTTTGCAGCTGCCTTTGGTCCGGTAACCGGCCTTGCAACCGAGGTGAACTTTACTGACCTGTTGGGTATGGAAACAGCACCGGGGCAGGTAGCCAATATCGCTGTGGTCAATCCTGGGGTGCCTGCATTCGATGGCCGACTTCAATATCGGCTGCTGCCCGATCAAAAGGTTCAGATCGAAGGTGGTCGTTGGCCGTTTTATGGAGGCGAACTGATCCTTGAACCAACGATCCTTGATTTCGACATAAAAGCCAAACGAGAGCTGACATTCCGGTTGGTCGGCCTTGACGCCGAAAAGTTCCTTGCGGGATATGAGTTAGAAAACCTGCGCGTGTCGGGCATATTCGATGGCACGCTGCCGATGGTGTTTGATGCAGAGGGCGGGCGTATTGTTGGCGGCTGGCTGGTATCGCGATCTGGCGGCGGCGAAGTTAGCTATCTGGGACAATTATCTTACGAGGAAATGGGAACCTTCGCCAATTTTGCCTTTGAGGCTTTGCGCTCCATCAAGTTTGACGAAATGCAGATTGGTGTAGAGGGCAATATTGCAGGCGATGTAGTAACGCAGGTCCGTTTTCGGGGGCTGCAGCAAGGCAGCGGGGCAAAGCGCAATTTCGTGACCAAACAGCTCGCGAAACTGCCGCTTGAGTTTAACGTGCGCATTGAGGCGCAGTTTCTGACGCTTATCGGTAGCCTTCGGGCGCTGTATGATGCCGAATATGCAGCGCAGCGTTACAAAGGGTTTTTACAACCAACGACAGTCGTAACCGGAGAAGAGAAACCACAGCCATGATAGGCATTTGGAAAATGATACACTTGTTGAATGGTCCATTCAGCATGTGGACAGCGAAAGGGGAGCATATGCGTGGTGGATTGACGAAGGGTCGCAATGGTGCGATTCATTCAATCATGAAAAAAGGAGTGATCTTCTTATTGCCTTTGACGGGTTTGTTACTGCCCGGCTGCGTTCAGGTGACAGCACCTGACAAGCCGATCGTAATCAATCTTAACATCGCGATCCGGCAGGAGGTTCTCCTTCGTCTGGACGAGGCGTCGAAAAAGGTGACTGAAGCGAACCCGGAGATATTTTGATGGCTGATAAAAAACCTATGATGAGCGATAAGATGCAAGACCGGTTGGAAATGCTGGTGGCCGCATTGCTCCTTGGCGCAACGGTTACGACCGCAGCTTATGCACAACAACGCGACCCTGCATATCAGGCAGCACGCAGTGAGGGACTTATCGGTGAATTGCCGACGGGCTATGTCGGCTATGTAACTGCGCCTAGTGCCGCAATTGATGCTCTGGTCAAAGACATCAATATCAAGCGTAAGCAAGTCTATACCGAACAGGCACTAACCAATGGTGTGACGGTTGAGGAGTTTGCATTCCGCAATGGTTGCCGTTTGATCAAGGAAAAGACTGTTGCTGGCGAGAAATATCAAGCGCCGGACCGCACTTGGAAAACACGCGACGCTAGCCCGCCTGTCGTGGATGCTCGCTGTCCTTAAGCAAGCCGGTTGTCCTTAAGCAAGATTATCGCACAATATAAAGAGGCCCGGAGAAGCAATTTTCCGGGCCTTTGCTTTTGCGGTGCAGCATAATGTTGGCGGGATATTGGCGGGGCTGTTGACTTCGCTGTGACCCTCTCCTAAAGCGCCCGTGCCTTGGCGGGGTTAACCGGTTCCAAGTGGTTCTCCCTTTTTAAAACAGGAGGAATTACATGGCTTCCAACGATCCCGCGCAGGATGGCAACGGCAATAAAGACTCTCGGCTCGATTCGTTAGACATGCAGCTGAAAATGGTCCGGAAAGCCGAGGCAGAACGTACGGGGCAAGACGTGCCCCCGGCCAAAGGAATGCGGCAGGGGAACAGGGTCTTAACCGAACTGATCGCCGGTCCTGCGGGTGGTTCACTGGTTGGTTGGTTATTTGACCGCTGGCTGGATACCACGCCAGCGCTTCTGTTGGTCTGCATGTTTTTGGGCATCGCAGTCGCCTTCAGGAATATTTATAAGATTTCACAAGAGCGTCCAGATTAACTGGGCGCTTTAACCGTATTCATTCGGCCTCGCTTGCGGGGTCTTTGGCATAAACAGGGTTGGCATAACGTGGCAGGCGAAAGCGGCAAAATCGATCCGATGCATCAGTTCCAGATTGAGCCTTTGGCGAAATTGGATCTGTTCGGTTACGACATCTCCTTTACCAATTCTTCGCTGTTCATGCTCGTTGTGCTCGGCGCAATCTGGGTCTTCATGGCTGGCGGAATGAAGCGCGAGCTTGTTCCCGGCCGCTGGCAGATGGCCGTTGAAGGCGTAACCGGCTTTATCAATAATATGATGAGCGCGAGCGTCGGTCCAGAAGGCAAGAAATACGTGCCTTTGGTCTTCTCGCTGTTCATGTTTATTTTGTTCGCCAATTTTATGGGTATGATGCCAATCGGTATCGTTCCAGGCGTCCATACTTTTACCGTCACCAGCCATTTGACAGTCACTGCTGTGCTAGCCGTACTGAGCTTTAGCACTGTATTGGTCGTTGGTTTTTGGAAACACGGTTTTCATTTCTTCAGCTTGTTTGTTCCGCACGGCACGCCTTGGGCGCTTATGTGGCTGATCCCCGCAATCGAGCTATTCTCCTTCCTGATCCGTCCGTTCAGCCTTGCACTGCGGTTGTTTGTCGCGATGAGTGCTGGACACATTTTGATGAAGGTGCTGGCTGGTTTCGTCATTAACGGTCTTAATGCCGAGGCGCTATGGGTCGCACCTATGGTTGCATTGCCTAGCTTCATTTTGATGATTGGCATCACTTTACTCGAGCTTTTGGTATGCGCCATTCAGGCCTATGTCTTTGCCCTTTTGACAGCTTTGTACATCAACGACGCGGTCAATCTTCACTAAGTTTTTCAACCTAATTTGCATTTTTAACAGGAGTTTATATCATGGAAGCAGAAGCAGCAAAATTGATCGGTGCCGGTCTCGCAGCAATTGGTGCAGGCCTTGCAGCCGGCGGCGTTGGTAACGTGTTCGGTTCGTTCCTTCAGGGCGCATTGCGCAATCCTGCGGCGGCTGACAGCCAGCAGGGCCGTTTGTTCATCGGCTTCGCAGCTGCTGAACTTCTCGGTCTGCTCGCGTTCGTTGTTGCGATGATCCTGATCTTCGTAGCCTAAACGTTTTTAGGGGAGGACACCCCGGCGCATAGACGCCGGGGGCCATCCTCCTTTGTTTTAATTCCACCTTAGCCTGAGCGGATAACATGCCACAAATTGCCCAGATTCTGGAAACCTATGCATCTCAGTTCTTCTGGATGTTGCTGGTATTCGGCCTGCTTTATTTTGGTATCGGCAAGGCGATGGTGACAAAAATCGACGCTAACGTTGATGCCCGTGATCGTAAAATCGCTGAAGACCTTGCCGCTGCAGAGCGCGCACGGGCTGAAGCTGAGACGATGGTTGCAGGTGGCAGCGAAGCGTTGAACGCAGCACGCAGCGATGCACAAGCCAAAGCAGCTACGGCGAAAGCAAAAGCCGCCAAGGACGCCGAGGTACGGCTTGCCAAAGCGGACGCAGAGATTTCGGAAAAGCTTTCTGTTGCGGAAGCGGTCTTATCAAAGGCACGCGCCAAAGCAATGACTGGCATTGAAAGTGTTGCAGCAGAAGCCGCTGCTGACATTGTCGCTAAGGTTTCCGGTGCAAAGGTCAGCGCGGCACAAGCTGCAACGGCTGTGAAGGCGGTATTGAACTGATGTCCAAACCAGCAGAACCCAAGGCTGTGCAAGCCGAAAAAGCCATTATTGACGATACCACTGTTGATGGTGCGCCCACAACGCACGCCACGACCGAAGGTCATGACGGCGCAGTGCATGCCGCTCCTGCCGCTCTTGGTCTGGACGCCAGCATGTGGGTTGCGCTCGCAATGCTGTTGGTCATTGGACTAGCAGTGTGGAAAAAAGTGCCTGCGATGGTTGGCGGCATGCTTGATAAGCAAATCGCAGGCATCAAGGAACAGCTGGACCAAGCAACAAACCTGCGTAAAGAAGCCGAAGCGATCAAAGCGGATTATGAGGCGAAAGCCAAGCAGGCCGCCAAAGACGCTGAAGCCATGAAAGCGCATGCCGAGGAAGAAGCCAAAGCGATCATCGCCAAAGCCAAAACTGATGCCACCACGCTGATCGCCCGCCGCGCGCAATCAGCAGAGGATAAGATTGCCGCTGCAGAACGTGCAGCCATCGCCGACGTACGTGCGCAGGCTGCTGCTGCGGCTACTGCTGCTGCAGAGGCGCTGATCGCAAAGCATCATGACGGTAAGGCAGATGCTGGTTTAATCGATGAAACGATTGCTAAGCTGAATTGATTGGGTGCAGCGAGACTGCATGCTCTTCGCTCCGACGAATACGTAACACTCTCATTCGTCACCCCGTGCTTGACACGGGGTTGGGTTGTCACCGTGGGCGAAGAAAAAAGCCAAGCCCCGTGTCAAGCACGGGGCGACGAGATTGATTTGGGTTGCGAATTTGGGCTTGTAAGGGCTGCAGATTTTACTCAACCCTAAATCAAAACCCGATCATAATCCGCCGCGCCAGCGCAGGTGAGATGCTGTAAACCACCCGTAAAAACTTGACCATGCCGACATTGGCTTCGTTCGCATCGGCCTCCATCGCGCACACCATCTCTGCGGCGCAATCTTGCGGGCTCATTTTCTTGCTGGTGCGTCCGGCAGTCATTTTCGTTTCAACCACAGGTGGCAACACCTCAAGCACGTGAATGCGCGTGCCCTTAAGCTGTTCACGCAAAGCTAGCGTATAGCTGCGCAGCGCAGCCTTAGTCGCGCAATAGATTGGCCCGCCAGCTCGCGGCGCAAGCGCCAGCCCTGATGTGGTGTTGACGATCATTGCCTCTGGGCGAGCCTTTAACCCATCCATCATATTGGCAATCAAATGCACCGGCGCGTTCACGTTCAGGAAAATGCACCGGTCATTGTCGCCCAAATCAGGTGCAGCCTCGCGGAAATCATGGTCGCTGCCGACGCCCGCATTGTTGATCAGGATATCGATATCGCGCCCTTTTACCGCCGCAAGCACCGCATCAACGCCTGCCGCATTTGATAGATCAGCAGAGATTGTTTCGAATCCTGCCGCCTGTGCCGCCGCGATGCGCTCTGCTGTGCGGCCAGTGACAATCACCACCGCACCTTTTGCTTTCAACTGCGCTGCAAGCTCGCGTCCGATTCCATCGGTGCCGCCTGTCAATAATATGGTTTTTCCGTTTAGTTGCATTTAGACTGGTCCTCTTTCTTTCCTTTAAGTAGCGCATTGCAACCGAATGTCCAAAGCAGAACGTCCTGAACAGCCCAATGCGGCCTCGCGCTTTAACGAAGAGGCGCAGACTTATGCTGTGCGCGGTGCGGATCAGCCTGATCTGGACGGCGGCGTTGCTGCGATCCGCAATGTTTTGAATACGCTGCCGACTAAGCCCGGTGTCTATCGGATGCATGATGCGCGCGGCGACGTGCTGTATGTCGGCAAAGCCCGCGCGCTGAAAAACCGCGTGACCAATTATACGCAAGTGGACCGGTTGCCGAACAGGTTGCGGCGGATGGTGTCGCTGACGCGTAGCATGACGATTGTCACCACCAATAGCGAGGCAGAGGCGTTGTTGTTGGAGGCGCAGCTGATCAAGCGATACCGCCCGGCCTACAACGTCCTGTTGCGCGATGACAAAAGCTTTCCGTTCATCCTGCTGCGCGCCGACCATGATTATCCGCGCATCCAAAAACATCGCGGTGCGCGGCGGCATAAGGGTGAATATTACGGCCCGTTCGCGAGTGCAGGGTCGGTGAATGTCACGCTGAATGCGCTGCAAAAACTGTTCCTGTTGCGCAGTTGCACCGACAGTTTCTTTAACAACCGCGACCGGCCGTGCTTACTGTATCAGATCAAACGGTGTTCCGCGCCCTGTGTGGATCGTATCGACAAGGCCGGCTATTCCGATCTGGTCGCCGATGCCAAAGCATTTCTGGGCGGCAAATCCACGGCGGTGCAATCAAAGCTGGCAAAGGAAATGGAGGGAGCAGCAGAGGCGTTAGATTTTGAACGTGCAGCGATGGTTCGTGACCGGCTAAAGGCGCTAACCTTCATTCAGGGGTCGCAAGCGATCAACGCGTCGGGGATTGGCGATGCTGATATCTTTGCCCTTGCGCACAAAAACGGTGTGATTGGCATTCAGGCCTTTTTCATTCGCGGCGGGCAAAATTGGGGCCATCGTGCTTTCTTTCCAGCACACACGCAGGATAGCAGCGAAGAAGAGGTGCTGACCCTCGTGCTGGCGCAATTCTATGAAGAAGTGCCGCCTGCACCCACGATTATGCTCGACCGCGAACTGCCAGAGGAAGCGTTGCTTGCCGAGGCACTCAGCGCGCAAATCGGACGCAAAGTGACGGTGACGTATCCGCAACGTGGCGACCGGGTGAAGCTGGTTGCACAGGCAAAGCGCAATGCCGACGAAGCGCTGGACCGGCGGCTTGCGGAAACGACCACACAAGGCAAGCTGCTGCGCGAAGTCGCGGAACTGTTTGAGCTTGCCGAACCGCCGCAGCGGATCGAGGTTTACGATAACAGCCATATTTCGGGCAGCAACGCGCTCGGCGCGATGGTGGTTGCGGGGCCGGAAGGATTTATCAAAAACCAGTACCGCAAATTCAACATTAAAGAGGCGGCAACGGACGACGATTATGCTATGATGCGGGAGGTATTCCAGCGCCGCTTTGGACGCGCGCAGGAAGAAGATCCGGATCGCGAAGGTGATGGAAAGGGGGGCGGTTGGCCCGACCTGGTCCTGATCGACGGTGGCAAAGGTCAAATGAGCGCCGTCAAGGCTGCGCTTGAGGAAATCGGCGTCGAAGATGTACCGTTGATTGCCATCGCCAAAGGACCGCATCATGGCCGCGACGGGCGTGAAGTGTTTCATTTCCCCGATGGTCGCGAAATCATGTTGCCTGTCAATGCGCCAGTGTTGTTCTACCTGCAACGCCTGCGCGACGAGGTGCATCGCTACGCCATTGGCGCACACCGGACGAAACGGACCAAGGCCATAACCGCCAGCCCATTGGATGAAGTGCCGGGCATCGGCCCATCGCGTAAAAAAGCGTTATTGCTGCACTTTGGCACAGCGCGAGCGGTGCGTTCCGCTAGCCTAGAGGATTTGCAGATGGCGCCCGGTGTATCGGCGGCGGTGGCGCAGACGGTGTATGATTTTTATCATTCGTCTTAATCCCTCCGTGCCCGCCAATGACCTAAATATCCGTATTGTTGCGCTATTGCTGCTCTTTAAGGTGTGCCCCGGGATATCACTCCCCAGGAGGACAACCTATGAAAATTAAGGATCGACCCGAGTTCAGCCGCAAAGGCGCTGTGATGACGTTTAGCGCTGACCAAGACGTGTTTACGGCGGTGCAGGCTATGAGCGAAAAGAACTATGGCGCTGCTGTTATTATTTCACCTGATCGTAAGCCACTTGGGATCGTTACAGAGCGTGATTTTATGCGCCGGTTGTTGAACAAAAATCTTGATCCTAAAAAGACACCGTTAAGCGCGATTATGACGTCTGATCTGAAACTGGCGCGTGCTGATGATGATTTGCTCGACTGGCTTCGTCAGATGTCAAATGACCGGTTCCGGCATTTGCCCGTCGTTGATGATGACGGCTCGTTGATCGGCATTATGAGCCAAGGCGACTTCGTAAGCTATACATGGCCAGAGTTGTTGAACCGGGTCAAAGAACAAGCAAAAGCAACATTTGATATCAATCCGTCGATCTTTATCGGTGTCGGCGCATTTGTTATGATTGCGCTTACAGGGATTATTGCGCTGCTGATTGCGCGATAGTTTGCACTGGTGGCGCAAAGTGTTGATAGTAGACTGCCTTAGATAAAAGGCAGCTCACCGGGGGGATTTCAATGCCGCACATAACCGCCAATAACGTCAACCTTTATTACGAGGACAATGGCCCCGCCGATGCGCCGGTCATTCTTCTGGTCATGGGCCTTGGTGCGCAGATGATCGCGTGGCCCGACGAGATGATCCAAGCGCTTGTGGCAAAGGGCTTTCGCGTCATCCATTATGACAACCGCGACGTCGGTATGTCACAGCGGATGGAGGGTGCATCTGCGCCTAATTTGATCTGGAGCATGTTTAAGGCGCGTTTGGGCCTGCCAGTGAATGTAGCCTACAGCCTTTCCGATATGGCCGCTGACGGAATCGGTCTGCTGGATGCTCTGGGGATCGAAAAGGCGAATGTCGTCGGCGCCTCTATGGGCGGAATGATCGTGCAGTTGATGGCCGCAAACCATCGGGAGCGTTTGCTGAGTATGACGTCGATCATGTCGTCCAGCGGCGCACCCGGACTGCCCGGTGCGCGTCCCGATATCCAGCGCCGGTTTATGGTGAAGCGTCCGTCAGATGCCAATCGCGAGGAAGCGGTAGCATTCGGCGCTGATCTGGTGCGCTCGTTTTCCTATCCTGATCCTGCTCGCCCCGACAGTGCCCATGCCGAAATGGCTGGCATTGCTTTTGATCGTGGCTATTACCCCATCGGATCAAAGCGGCAATTGCTTGCCATTATCGCGGATGGCAGCCGGGTCGAACGGCTGAAGACAATCACTACATCTACGCTGGTTATCCATGGCGGTGCAGATCCGCTGGTACCAAAAGAGGGCAGTGAGGATATTGCACATCATGTTCCAAATGCCCGCTTGGAAATCATTGACGAAATGGCGCATGATCTGCCGCGTTCGCAAATTGGGCGGATGGTGGAATTGATTGCAGGCCATGCACAGGGATGAAGGCCAGATAGCAATCGTAAAATTATTGTAACTCGTCTGATTTGACCGGCTATTTTTACCGCCTGTTAACCATTTTTCGCCAGAATTTATCCGTTAAGTTACGCGAAAGCGGGACGTTGGTTTAATTCGGAGCGAAAGTGCGATGCTAGTATTGCGCAAATTGGACATGGCTTATGCGGTTGCATTGGCAACAGCAGCGTGTTTGGGTTCACTGGCGGCCTATGCTGCACCTGCCCATGCGCAGGCCGCAGAACCGGGCCGTGTTATCCTTACCAGCGATGCTGTGATCGAACGGATCGAAGTCGATGCCAGTGGTAAAGAACAGATCTTGTTGAAAAAGCCATCAGAGGTTGCAGTCACTCCCGGCGATCGCGTTGTTTTTACGCTTAGCTATAAAAATCAGGGCACGTTACCGGCCACTGGTTTTCGTGCGACAAATCCTATGCCAGGACCAGTGCAGTTTATATCAGTCGTTGAAGAATGGGCCGAGATGTCCGTTGATGGCGGCAAAAGCTGGGGCAAGCTTGCCAATTTGACGGTGAAAGCAAAAGCAGCTGATGGCACAACCGATGTTACCCGCGCAGCTGCGGTTCAAGATGTAACTCATGTGCGTTGGGTATTCCCCAGCGCGATTCCTCCGGGCGGCGAGGGTACATTGTCCTATCGCGGTGTTGTGAAATAGCGCGCATTTTGGTTGCGTCGTTAACGGCTGTTGCTGGCATGTCCCGTGCTGGCACAGCATAGGGCATTGCAGGCCCATCCAATCAGTATTAATGGATATCTGGCACTGGTTAACCCTGTTTCGGGCTGGCCATCGCGGAAATATGCGCGCAGCGTCAGCGTTCAAATATAGTTGGAGCATTTATCGTGCACAAGAACAGCCTGTTTCGCCGGACAACGGTAGCCTTACTTTCAGCCTCGCTGATGACATTAAGCCTTTCCGCTTGCGGTACTGCCGGAAATGACGAGGAAGTTACAGCTCTTGATGAAAAGCTGACGGGCAAGGGTTCGGACCCGGCTATGAAAGGTGCGCTCGAAGATCGCATCATGGTTGATCCGGCGCTGACCGACAGCAGCAACAGCAATATGGTGAAAGCACCTGACCAGCCGCTCGACGGCTCGGTTCCGCCAGACACAGGCTATGAAGGTTCAACGGCTTCTGCTGCGGATCTGGACAATACAAAATTGATGCGCGCTCCAAAGCCGCGCGTTGTTGCAGCGGGCGATTGCCGTGACTGCGGTACCAATGGTGGCGCACAAACGCTTGAATCGCTTGCCGCCGAACAGGGCGTAAAGCGCGGTAAGGGTACGTGCGAGGCAAAGCTGCAATATGGTGCAGGTTGGGCCGCACGTATGCCAACCGAATTCCCCGTCTATCCCAAGGGCCGCGTTCAAGAAGCTGCGGGCGTTGAAGGCGGAATTTGCGATATCCGCGTTGTTAGCTTTTCCACATCGGCCTCAATGCAAGCGGTCGCCGATTATTACTACACCCGCGCCCGCCGGTCTGGCTTTACCGCCGATTACGAAGTGCGCGATGGGGAGCATGTCCTTGGCGGAACCCGTGATAACGATGGCGGTGCCTATGTTGTCACATTGAACCCGCTGTCGGGTGGTGGCACATCGGTTGATATCGTCGCCAATAACGGCCGCTGATCTGCCGATCCTGTTTTTGAAATTACCGAACGACTAAGGGGGCTTCATGCCCCCTTTATTTTGGCTTCAAGCCGCCGCAATATAGGCTGCATCAGGGACGATGACAGGCATAGGTTTTGCGTCGTAGCAAGAACGCGTTGAAGCGTTGGATTTTCCTTTTGGAGTTTCCGTAATCTGATCCCATATTCAGCAGCTTAGTAGATCGACTCGATAGGAAAGGTATTCATATGCACACTCTCCTCAAATCGTTTTCTGCAGGCTTTGCATTAGTTCTAACGACGATAGCTGTTACTCCCGCTGCGGCGCAGGGTGTGTTCGATATGGGCGCTTTAACCAACACGATTTCGACTAGCGCAAATGCGCAGGCAGAGGCTGCACGTGCCGGTAAAGCGGTTGCCGCTCCATCTGCAGCATCGCTTGCCTCGCTGAACTACAAACCGTCGACGGATGTCCGAAAACAGAGCATCAAATCATTTGTTGATGGTTTGCGCACTCTGAACCCCGAAGTTGCAGGCGAGTTTGAAAAGGTCTTTGCTCAGGTCGATATCATTGACGAGATCGGTAAAGCCGTTGCGCCTTATGGTTTGAAGACCGATAATATGGCAGACGCCTATGCCATATATTTCCTGAACGCCTGGATGGCAGCCAACGGACGCACGGATCAAAACACACCCGAACAGATCGCTGGCGTTCAGAAAATGGCGGCCAATGCGCTTGGTAACACACCGGACATGTTAAAGCTGGACGACGCCAAAAAGCAGCAGTTTTCCGAAGCGCTAATGATTCAAGGATTTCTATTTGACGCCATATTGCAAGAATCTGTTTCGGATCCTGCAGCCTTGGCCAAAGTGAAAGCCGATACAAAGGCTGGTGCCAAGGAAATGGGCATTGATGTTGATCTGTTTGTTTTGACACCCGCCGGGCTGGAACGGAAAAAGTAACGTGCGCCTTTGGCGTATTCTGACCCTAATAGCGTTTTCGTCGAGCGTGCCAGCGTTTGCAGCCGACGATCCGCCAACCGAATTTTCCAAACAGGTAACAGCTGCGCTTGGCGATTGGGAGGCCGAGGATTGGCGCCGCGGTACACTGACACTGCACCCCACAATGTATACGTGGCAAAGCGACCTTTATCTGAACCTGCTTGCCGAAGAACCGGTTGCAGGTCGCACCGCGCAGCAGGTGCTGGCTAGCCATTTTGAAGGTGACGACCTTGGTGATGACTCATTGGAGCCCACAAAGCTGGATCTGAGACGCGCCAGTGAACTGGCACCCGGCGTATTGGCGGTTAAGTATCGCTGGACCTATGCCTTTGATGATATTCTGGGCTTTTGGGGTGTCATAACCACAAAGAATAACAGCTATGTCCCCTTTACCGCCCGCTGCGAGGCGGATGATCCTGATCAGCCAAATGAATACCGCTTTGAAACGTGCCTGCGCAAAATGCTTACCGGTGTGGCGCTGTTGCAAACAGGCGAGTTAAAAATGCCTGACCCTGAAACGCCGTTGAATGTGGCCGGCTGGGATGGGCAATATGCGAGTGACGGAACGTCGATAGCAGTGAACAGCAACTGGAACGGCCTACGCAAAGCGACACTCTATGTAACACCGCCGCGTATGATATCGGCCGACCAATTGCCCGGTGCGATCAAACAGATGTCCGATAACCTGATTGATAATCTGGATGATCAGGTCGACGAAAATCCTGGGACGGCGCAGTGGGTTGGCACTACCGACAATCCATGGATACGGCGCGAATATCCAGAGGCGTTTGACGGCCCGTCAATCCATATGGCGGGGTCGGAACGTACAGCGGACGGTCGAACGGTGATCATCGGTGTTCGTTGTCCGAATAAAGGCTGGTTGCAAACCTGTTCTTACGGGGTTGAGCAGGCTAAGCTGCAAGTGCGTTCGGGCGCGCTAGAGGCGCGGCGACAAAAGACGATTGCGGCTACGCAGCTGCCGCCGCCTGCCAACGGACTGAAAGATATACAGATTGCAGGGATTTATACCGAAGGCCGCAATACAATGGGCGCGGGCGGTTTTATGACCGGGTTTGAAATCGATGGCCCGGTTTTGTTAAAGGATGGCCGCGCGTTCAGCGACTTTAGTCGTCCGCCAGCCTATATTGATCCTGCGGCAGACGCATTGAAAGAGCCGGGCAATTGGGGACGCTGGACGCGCGCAGGTTCAACGATCACTGTGCGTTGGAATGACGGAGAAACCAGCACTGTTCCGGTCAGCGGCGATAACCTGATGACCGGCGGGCCAAAGGGTATGAAGCTGAACGGAGAGTATCGCCATGTCAGCGGTGGCGGCAATCAAGCCTTTGGCGGCGGCAATAGTTTTTTGAGTGAAAGCAGCTACACATTCTTCCCCGATGGCACGTTTAGCAGCGACCGGAGCAGCTCGTTCATGGTCGGGCCCGGTGCTGGCGGGGAGGGTGGTGGTGCTATGGGCGGAAGCAATGGCGGGGGTGCAAGGGGCCGCTATGATGTCGAGGGCTATACGTTGAAACTGACATATCCGGATGGCAGAATCTCGCGCTTGTCGTTTGCGGCCTATGTTCATCAGATGGGAAAGCAGGATCGTGATTCATTGATGCTGAACGGAACTGTTTATTTCCGCGATGACGGAAAATAGCTGCGCTTTGGCGCTAGTCTTTCCTTTATCAACATTGACGGCTAAGCCGCGCGTCATGAAATCAATTTTACCTCTAATGTTTAGAAGCGCGCTTGATCGCGGGGTATTTGCATGAGCAAGGCCGAAACTGCGATCCGCCATTTTAAGGTGGAACCCGATGATGACGGTATTCGCCTTGACCGCTGGTTCAAACGGCATTTGCCCGATGCCAGCTTTAACCTCGTATCGCGCTGGGCACGAACGGGGCAATTGCGCGTCGATGGCAAACGGGCGACTCCCGGCGACCGTTTAGAGGCTGGCCAAGAAATCCGCGTGCCACCGGCCGATGCAGAAGCCGCCGCAACCGGAAAGCCAGCGCGCAAGCGGCGCGAGTTGACCGAGGCAGAGGTAGATTTTGCAAAGGATATGGTCATCCACCGCGACGATGCGGCTTTGATCCTGAACAAGCCACCCGGCCTTGCGACACAGGGCGGGACAAAGACGGAAAGCCATGTCGACGGCTTGCTTGATGCGCTGACCTTTGGTCTCGATAACCGGCCAAAGCTGGTGCACCGGCTGGATAAGGACACCTCGGGCGTGTTGTTGGTCGCGCGGACATCGCGGGCGGCTGGGCATTTTGCCAAAGCGTTTTCGTCACGCACTGCACGCAAAGTTTATTGGGCGCTCGTTGTAGGCGTGCCTTCAATTTATGACGGCTTTATCGATCTGCCGCTTGCCAAACAGCCGGGCAGCGGCGGCGAGAAGATGCATGTCGATGAGAAAGAAGGCGCGTCGGCACGCACGCGTTACCGCGTTGTCGAACGTGCGGGGAATGCGTGTTCCTGGGTCGAGTTGCAGCCCTATACCGGCCGCACACATCAGCTGCGCGTACACATGGCAGCGATTGGCCATCCGATTGTCGGCGATGGCAAATATGGTGGGAAGGATGCGTTCCTGACCGGCACGATCAGCCGCAAGATGCACCTGCATGCACGGCGGCTGCGGATCGATCATCCAAAGGGGCACCAGATCGATATCACCGCTGATCTGCCGCCGCATATGGCCGAAAGCTTTGCTGACCTTGGGCTAGACATTGAGCTGGGTGATGCACTGGTGCTCGACGCGCCAAAGTTTGCCGAGACTGCAGAAGGCAAAAAGCGCGTTGCCGCCAACATCGCGAAATCGGCACGTAAAGAACGCAAAGGCGAACGCCGTTCGCGAGGAGCGGCGGCGGCTGAAAAACCCAAGGACAAAAAGCGTAGCCAGCTGGCAACAGCCAAAAAGATTGCGGCGAAGAAGCCAGTAATCAAAAAGCCAGTTGCTCAACGAACTGCACCCAAAAGGAAGACCTAATGCACCCCAATGCACTATTCCGCGCCAAGGGCAGCGATGCTGAACAACGCGTGTTGATGGAAGCACTGGTTCAGGAAATCGGCTTTGGGATGGTCTTTGCGCAAACGCCAAACGGCCCGCGTGTGGGGCAAGCTTCGCTTTTTTCGACAGGGGATGGTGCCGTGCAATTCCACCTTGCACGCGGCAATGCGCTGACCAAGACATTGGGCGGCACTGATGCTTTGATCGTTGTGAATGGCCCCGATGCTTATGTCAGCCCCGATTGGTATGAAGGCCCCAATCAGGTTCCGACATGGAATTATATCAGCATCGAGATGGAGGGGCCGGTGCGGGCGATGGATCAGGATGGGCTGATCGCGCTGCTTGATGACCTAGGCGCCGTGAACGAAGCACGGCTTGCGCCAAAGGCACCTTGGACCCGCGATAAAATGGATAATGATATATTCCACAAAATGCTGGGAGGCATCACCGGTTTTGAGATGGAAGTAATGGCTTGGCGACCCACGCTGAAACTTTCACAGAACAAGACTGAGGCAGAGCGACTGCGTGTTGCCGATGAGTTGGAGAAACAGGGCAAAAAAGCGATGGCCCATTTCATGCGCGAATGGATGAAATGAAGATCACGTCGCTAAAATATACCGTTAGCCCTGAGCTTGTCGAAGGGCGTCTCAACGGGCAGCGCTCGGCTGAGGGACGTACTTCGACAGGCTCAGCACTAACGGTATGTTTTGAGGCGGAGTTGCTTCTATGACCAAACGCCTCGCAATTTTTGATTGTGACGGCACGTTGGTCGATAGTCAGGCCAACATCTGCATCGCGATGGAGCACGCCTTTGGCGAAGCCGGAATGGCCGCGCCGCCGCGCAGTGCGATCAGGCGGATTGTCGGATTGAGCCTATTTGAAATCATGCGAACATTGCTCCCCGACGCCGATAACGCGGTGCATTCTGAAATGGTCGAACGATACCGCGCATCCTATTTGATGATGCGCAGCAATGGTTTGGAACATGAGCCGTTATATGATGGCATCGCACCGTTGCTAAACGATCTGCATGATAACGGCTGGTTACTTGGTGTTGCCACCGGAAAGTCTGATCGCGGGCTGGAGCGCTGCCTTGACGGTCATGGCATAAAGGACTTGTTTATCAGCCTGCAGACCGCCGACCGTCATCCATCAAAGCCCCATCCCTCGATGATACATCAGGCTCTGGTTGATAGCGGGGCCGCTGCGTTAAACGCGGTTATGATTGGCGATACTGTGTATGATATTCACATGGGTGCTGCTGCTGGGTGCAAGACTATTGGCGTTGGCTGGGGCTATCATCCGCTGGATGAACTGCGTGATGCCGGGGCGGACTATTTGGTGGAAAACATGGATGAACTAAAAGTCGCTTTGGAGGCAATATGATGACGCGCGAAGAAATAGAGAAACAGGCTTTTCAGCGGTTCATGATGCTGAACGTCATTCGGTTTGTCGCAGTTTTTTTGGTTATGTTCGGGCTGATGATCATAACCGGTAGGCTGTTGATTGGTATGGAGTTCCTTGGATATATCTTTGTTATCATGGGAATGTTTGAATTTTTCGCGCTGCCCATCATCGTCAAAAAAATGTGGAAAAAACACGACGCGAATAAGGGCTGAATGATGCGCCGTTTTTGGAAAGAGGTTACGACCCAACAAAGCGCATGGGGGTTCGGCATAGAGCTGGATGGAAAGCCATTAAAGACGCCGATGCGCAACGCATTGCTGCTGCCGACAACGGCACTGGCGGACGCAGTGGTGGCGGAATGGCGCACGGTTGAAAAGGACATCGATCCCGCCAAGATGCCATTCACCGGCTTTGCCAATGCCGCCATTGATCACGTTACGCCCGACCGCGCAGAATTTGCGTCGCGCATTGCCGCTTATGGCGAAACCGACGCCTTTTGTTACCGTGCCGAGGCAGAGGACGCTTTGGCAGTCCGGCAAGCGGCGGAATGGGATCCGTGGCTCGACTGGGCGCGGACGCGGTATGATGTAAGCTTTACATTGGTCGAAGGGATCATGCCGCAAGCGCAGCCTGCCGCGTCGCTTGAAAAACTGGGTGCAGCGGTTGCATCACGCGGGACATTTGAGCTGGCGGCAATGGCAAAGTTTGCGCATCTATCCGGATCGTTGGTCGCCACGCTCGCGCTGGTCGAAGGGGCAGGGATCGCCTCTGAATTATGGACTGCTTGCTGCCTTGATGAGCTGTGGCAAGAGGAACTTTGGGGCGCAGATTTTTGGGCGCAAAAAAATCGCAGCGACCGTGAGGCAGAATTTATGCAAGCGGCGGATTTTTTGGAATTGCTGCGCGGTTAACCGGCAACCATATCTCTAACAAAACCGATCAGCCCCTTTTGGCGGCGTCGTTTTAACCGTTCGGCCGTTAAAATCTGGCGCACTTGTGCAAAACAGCGTTCGACGTCGTCGTTGACCAGAACATAGTCATAGCCATCCCAATGGCCGATTTCCGATTTCGCACGCGCCATACGATCCTTGATCACATCGTCGCTATCCTGCGCGCGAGTATGCAGGCGGCGTTCGAGTTCGTCGATGGATGGCGGCAGAATGAAAACTCGGACAACATCGGGCCCAGCCTCTTGATACAATTGCTGCGCGCCTTGCCAGTCGATATCGAACAGCACATCGCGGCCCGCCGCCAATTCCGCCTCAACAGGGGCTTTTGGCGTGCCATAGCGATGGCCAAAAACGTGCGCCCATTCCAGAAACGCGCCTGCAGCGGCCATTTCTTTGAACGTCGCAGTATCAGTGAAATGATAGTCTTTGCCGTCGACTTCGCCGGGGCGGGGCGGGCGCGTCGTATAGCTGACCGATAAAGCAATTTGCTCGTCCGCCTCTAGCAACATTCGCGACAAAGTGGATTTGCCCGCGCCAGACGGTGACGAAAGAACGAACAACAGCCCGCGCCGTTCGAGTGGAGATGTGCCGGGATTGCTGCTTTCAACCATAGCCGCTACTGCTCGAATATTGGGGTGGGCGTCAAGCGTCTTTTGGGGGGAATATTATGGATTGGCCATTGCGGATCAGTAAGTTCAGCGCGTTGATCGCGTTTGCATTGTTCCTCATCATCGGCGCGATCCTATGGAGCATGGGACGTCCGCCGATTTGCGCGTGCGGAGAGGTGAAGCTGATCCATCTGGTGGTGCAATCGAGCGAGAACAGCCAGCATCTGGCGGATTGGTACACACCCAGCCACATCATCCACGGATTTCTGTTCTATGGCGCAGGGCATTTACTGCGTAAAAAATGGCCAGCGGTGTTTCCGCTGGGCGTTGCTGTGTCGCTAGCGATACTGGCCGAGGGTGCATGGGAGATCTTGGAAAACTCCCCCATCATCATCGACCGTTACCGCGAAGTGACGATCAGCTGGGGCTATGAAGGCGACAGCATCGTCAATTCTCTGGCGGATATATTCTGGATGATAGTCGGATTTTTCATCGCATCGCGTTTGCCGTGGAAGGCGACTGTGGTCATTGCGCTGATCTTTGAAGTCTTTGTCGGCATAATGATCCGCGACAATCTCGCGCTTAACATCATGATGCTAACAGCGCCGCTGGAAAGCGTAAAGCAATGGCAGGCGGGCGCGACTGGATATTGGGTTACGGGGAAGGGTTAGAACCTAAAACTAGGCCGCATAATGCGATGTCACAAAACTGTCATTTTAATTGTCTACTAAAACGATAGACAAAAAGTGATGGAGTGAGAATCATGAATAAAGTCCAATTACTCGAAAAGCTTAGTCTCATGCGAATCGAGTCTGAAGGAGCGGCTACGACTTTCGCAGCACGACTGGCTAACGAAAATGGCTGGTCGACCGACTATGCAGAGCGCGTGCTGGTCGAATATCGCCGCTTTTTGTTTCTGGCAGCAACATCAGGGTATCCGGTCACTCCGTCTGATGAGGTCGATCAGGCTTGGCACCTGCATCTGACTTATACCCGCCATTATTGGGAAATATTGTGCGGGCAGATTTTAGGGCGCCCTTTGCATCACGGCCCGACGCTAGGAGGCACGCAAGAGAACAAGCGTTACCATGATCAATATGAGCGCACAGTTGAAGCCTATACCAAAGCCTTTGGCCATACGCCCCCTGTCGATGTCTGGCCGGATGCGAAGCAGCGTTTTGGCACAGAGTATCGGCGCGTTGCCATAGGAGAGCACTGGATGGTTCCGAAAAAGGCTGGTTACGCATTGATCCCGTTATTGACCCTTGCAGCGTGTACACCCGTCGAGTGGGCGGCTGGTGGCATATTGGCAGGTGTCGGCCTTGTTTTCGGAACTGTCGCCATTGCTGCAAGAGCAGGAGACGGTTCTGCCAAAAAGAAAAATGGCGATAGCAGCGGGTGCGTTGGCATGGCGATCGGTGGTTGCGGTAGCAGTTCTGGTGATTGCGACGGTGGTGCCAGTAGCGGATGCGGTGGTTGCGGAGGAGGCTGTGGAAGCTAACGCCTATTTGCCGGTCTGATTGTCTTCGCGCTTGGTCTTTCGCCGATCATAAACCGCCTTTGCAACTAATGCACCGCCGACCAGCAACGCGCCCGGTAACGACCGTGTGGCAAGGCGTGTGGCGACGATACCCAAGCCGGCACCAAGAAGTCCTCGCCCGCGCTTGCGGCCTACGGCTTCGCCAACTACGGCTCCTGCGATTGTCTTGAGTAGCGGCATTGGTGTCATCCTAATCTTGGCCCCGCCCCTAAAGAGAGGGGGCTGGGTGTTTCAAACCATATCTTCCGCTCTGACATGGGTATCAAAGGTTGCTTCGTCAACCAGCCCAAGCGCCAGCGCGGATTGTTTCAGCGTCAGGTTGTTCTGATGCGCGTGCTTGGCGATCTTTGCGGCATTGTCATAGCCGATCACAGGCACCAGCGCGGTGACGAGCATCAGCGAGCGGTCCACTAACTCGGCGATGCGCTCGCGATTGGGCTCGATCCCCTCGACGCAGTTTTTGGCGAAACTTTCCATGCCGACGCTAAGCAATTCGATAGAGCGCAGAACATTGGCCCCGATCAGTGGTTTGAACACATTCAGTTCCAGATGCCCCTGCATCCCGCCGACTGTAACCGCCTGGTGATTGCCGATGACCTGCGCCGCCACCATTGTCAGCATCTCGCACTGGGTCGGATTAACTTTGCCGGGCATAATCGAGCTGCCGGGTTCGTTTTCGGGCAGCGACAATTCGCCAAGGCCAGAGCGCGGGCCGGAGCCGAGCAGGCGGATGTCATTGGCGATTTTGGTCAGCGCGACGGCGAGGGTGTTTAGATGCCCCGAAAAATCGACCAGCGCGTCGTGTGTGGATAAAGCTTCGAACTTGTTCGGCGCAGTTTCAAAGTCCAAACCAGTCGCTAGGCTGATTTCCGTTGCAACATCTTTACCGAAATCGGGCGGTGCATTTAGGCCTGTGCCAACGGCTGTGCCACCTTGCGCCAGATAGTGAACCTCGGTCAGATTAACTGTAAGGCGCACATCCGACACAGCAAGGACATGCGCAAAGGCAGAAAATTCCTGCCCCAGCGTCATTGGTGTTGCGTCTTGCAAATGTGTGCGGCCAATTTTGACGATGTCTTTCCAGTCGTCGGATTTTGCAAGTAACGCTGTATGAAGCCGGTGCAGGGCAGGGCGCAATTGACGTTCAGCGGCGAGCGCAACGGCTATATGCATTGCGGTTGGAAAACTGTCGTTTGACGACTGCCCCATATTTACATGGTCATTGGGATGTACTGGAGACTTGCCGCCGCGCGTTCCAGCCAAAGCCTCATTGGCGATCCCGGCGATCACCTCGTTGACGTTCATGTTCGATTGCGTGCCGCTGCCGGTTTGCCAGATGGTCAGCGGAAATTGGTCGTCATACTTGCCAGATAGAATAAGGTCTGCGGCGGTTACGATCGCATCGGCGATTTCTGGGGCCATTGCGCCGGATGCTTTGTGCACCAACGCCGCAGCGCGTTTCACATGCACTAGGCCATAGATAATCCTCATCGGCATGCGTTCATGCGGCGGGAAGGGGAAGTTTGCGATGCTTCGCTGCGTCTGCGCCCCCCAATATGCATCGGCAGGGACTTCGATGGGGCCAAAGCTGTCGGTTTCGGTGCGGGTGCTGGTCATGGTTTATTGTCTAGGAACTTTATCTGCTCAACCCGGATGATCGGACCGCCGACATAGTGACAATATGGCGGCCAGCTTTTACTTCCGCAATCGCGCAGATAGCCGGTGATCATAGCAAGCCTTGGTTTATCGGGGATTTGCTGGGGATCAGGCTCTTCCTCTTCGGTGTTGCCGCCAAATCCGATGGTCTGCCAATCTGGTTCTGTCTTGCTGATGGCGACAGCTTTTGTCCGGTGCAGTGCATGGCTGTAGACATAGCCCTTTATGCGGATGCAGATTTCGTCTGTTTCGCTGGCCAATTTTCCAGCCTTTTTAAAGGAAACGGTCTTTGCGACTTTAGCTGTGCAGCTTTGGATTTTTGGTTCGGATTGCGCACTGATCGGCGCGAATAACGGCGATGCTGCAACGCTCAGCAGCGTTAGCAAGCGGACGGCTTTACTTCTTCCGTCCAAAATCCACCGTTACGACATTGGAGCCGTCTTCCTGTTCGAAAATGGCTTCGTCATTGCCCGCTGCGTCATGTGGTTCGGGACCAGCTTCTGCCTCGACATGGAACTGAAGCGCGAAATCCACCGCTGGATCGACAAAGGCGGTGATCGCAGAGAACGGGATATACAAATGCGCAGGAACTTGACTGAACGATAGGCCGATTTCGAAATGTTCGGCCTCTACTTTTAGATCCCAATATTTGTGCTGCATCACGATGGTCATTTCATCGGGGAAACGTTCCATCAGGTGCACAGGGATATTCACGCCGGGCGCGCGGGTTTTGAACGTGATGTAGAAATGATGGTCGCCGGGAAGTCCATTCAGGCACACATCACCAAGAACGCGGCTGACCACAGCTCGCAGCGCCTCTTGCACTACGTCATCATAGGGAATCAGGCTATCCGGATTATCTTCGCTCATGCGTCACTAATTGGACGCTGCGCCGCGCTAAATCAAGTTGCTTGTGAACTTGCCATTCGTGCCAGCAAGGCTATAGCGACGCCCATGCGCACAGGAAGCATCGCTCGCAAAACCCATGAGACCTCGATTGACGTTGTCGTTAATCTGGATGGTACCGGCATTTATGACGTATCAACAGGCATCGGTTTCCTTGACCATATGCTGGAACAGCTATCGCGCCATTCGCTTATGGACCTGAAAGTAAAGGCGATTGGTGATCTGCATATTGATCAGCATCATACCACCGAGGACACCGGTATTGCGGTGGGCGAGGCAGTGTTGCAGGCGCTGGGCGATAAACGCGGGATAACGCGTTATGGTTCGGCTTACGCACCGATGGATGAAACCCTAACCCGCTGCGCGCTTGATATTTCGGGGCGGCCCTATTTTGTTTGGAAAGTCGAACTGTCGATGCAGCGGCTGGGCGAATGGGATACCGAGCTGATCGAACATTGGTTCCACAGCTTTGCGACTGCGGCGGGGATAACGCTGCATGTCGAGAACCTTTATGGTTCAAACAACCATCATATCGTTGAAAGCTGTTACAAGGCGTTAGCTCGGGCTTTGCGCCAAGCAGTTGAGATCGACCCGCGTAAGGGCGATGCAATTCCTTCGACTAAGGGGATTTTGTGAACATAGCCTATACTTTAACCGTCAGCCCTGAGCCTGTCGAGCCGAAGGCCACCGAAGGCGAACGGCGTTTCAACGGGCAGTGCAAGGCTGAAGGGCGTGCTTCGACAGGCTCAGCACTAACGGTATAATATCAATGGTGTTGGTACTTATCGATTATGGCGCAGGCAACCTCCAATCGGTCAAAAATGCGCTAAGGGCGTCGGGTGCAGCCGATGTTGTTGTGACTGCTGATCCCGATATTGTTGCCAATGCCGACCGGATTGTGCTGCCCGGAGTAGGCGCGTTTGCGCATTGTATGGCGGCGTTATCCGCACTGCCCGGGATGATTGATGCTTTGCACCGCACCACAGGAACAGGCACTGGCGAGGGTGCAAAACCGTTCCTTGGTATTTGTGTGGGAATGCAGCTTATGGCCACATCAGGCCATGAACATGGCGAGCATAAAGGTCTGGGCTGGATAAAGGGTGAAGTGCGATTGATGACGCCCACCAATCCAGAGATTAAAATTCCGCACATGGGCTGGAACGATGTAGTGCCGATAAACCCTCACCCGCTTATCGAAACAGGCGAGGCTTATTTCCTGCATAGCTACTCATATTGGGGCGAAAATGTTGTCGCTACAACGTCGCTAGGTGCGCCGCTTACGGCTGCAATTGGTTCTGAAAACCGCATCGGTGTGCAATTCCACCCCGAAAAAAGCCAAGCTTACGGTATCAACTTCCTGAAACGCTTTTTGGAGTGGATGCCCTAATGTTGCGTGCAAAATATCTTTGTTGCTTCGTGGCTTTGTGTGAAAAAATTATCTCACACAAAGCCACGAAGCAACAAAAAGGGGATAAAGGTTCATGATCGTATTTCCAGCCATCGACCTAAAGGGCGGCGAAGTGGTTCGGCTTGCCGAGGGCGATATGGATCGCGCAACCGTGTATGCTGATGATCCGGCGGCTCAGGCTATGTTGTTTTCTCAGCAGGGCGCAGAGTTTCTGCATGTCGTTGACCTTGATGGTGCCTTTGCCGGACGCCCCGAAAATGCCGAGGCGGTTGAGGGGATTATCGAGAATTTCCCCGGCTATATCCAGCTTGGCGGAGGCATTCGCAATCCGCAAACGGTTGAACGCTGGTTCGATATGGGCGTGGCGCGGCTGGTGATCGGCACAGCAGCGTTGAAAGACCCGCAGTTCGTCAAAGACATGGCGCGCGAGTTTGAAAACGGCATTGTTGTTGCCGTTGATGCGCGTGACGGCTTTGTCGCGACCGAGGGTTGGGCGGAGAAATCTGACATGCCCGTGGTCGATCTGGCGCGGCGGTTTGAGGATGCAGGCGTTGCCTCTATCCTGTTCACCGATGTGGGACGCGACGGGATGCTGACGGGGTGCAATATCGATGCGACGGTGGAACTGGCCCGTTCGGTGCGTATTCCGGTGATCGCCAGCGGCGGGGTAAAGGGGCTGGACGATATCCACATCCTCAGCCTGCACGCGCAGGATGGCATCGAGGGCGTGATTACTGGCCGCGCGATTTATGACGGGCGGTTGGATCTGGCGACGGCGATTGCGATGGCGGGTAGGGCGTGATTTTTTCCATCTTCCTAAATGGCTTTTTTGCCATTTTTTTTGCCTATTTGGCTTGGAAAACTCTGCATTCAAGCCGGGTCTCAGGCACTTTCGGGTCATTCTCAAAAACTGACAAGCCTGTCGTCTTTGGGCTGATAGTCGCTCTTCAAATCATATTGGTTCTTACCAATGTATGGCTGTTATTCGGGAAGTTGCAATGACCGTCCGCATCCGCGTCATCCCCTGTTTAGACGTCGCCAATGGTCGCGTTGTTAAAGGCGTCAACTTTGTTGACCTGATCGATGCGGGTGATCCCGTTGAACAGGCCAAAGCCTATGATGCGGCGGGGGCGGATGAGCTTTGCTTTCTGGACATCGGCGCCAGCCATGAGGGCCGCGACACGATCATCGATGTGGTTCGGCGCACGGCCGAGGTCTGTTTTATGCCGCTGACGGTTGGCGGCGGTGTGCGCAGTGCCGACGATGCGCGGGCGTTATTGCTGGCGGGTGCGGACAAAGTTGCCGTGAACAGCGCAGCGGTGACGCGGCCCGAAGTCGTTGCCGATATTGCTGAACGTTTCGGCAGCCAATGTGTGGTTGCCTCTGTCGATGCAAAACGCTGGTCTGACGGGCGCGACGGTTGGGAGATTTTTACCCATGGCGGGCGCAAACCAACCGGCATCGACGCGGTTGGTCACGCGCTGCGACTGGCGGAGCTGGGTGCAGGCGAATTGCTTGTCACCAGCATGGACCGCGATGGCACAAAAGCGGGATTTGATCTGGAACTCACCCGCACGATTGCAGATGCTGTCAAAGTGCCAGTTGTTGCCAGCGGCGGCGTAGGCACACTCGATCACTTGGTCGAGGGCGTTACCAAAGGGCATGCAAGCGCAGTCCTTGCCGCCTCGATCTTTCACTTTGGCACATACGGCATAGCACAGGCGCATGCTGCGCTTAGGGCCGCTGGTTTGCCTGCGCGCAGTTGATTACCAACGGATCAGCCTTGGTACGACCAATCGCCCCGCAACCGCGCAAACTCCGACTGCTAGTGAATACCACAGGCCGATGTAAACGACATCATTGAACGGACAGTGTAGGCCATAGGCAAAAGCACCAAGGCCTCCTGAAGCGACACCGGTCAGCCAGCCTGCACGTTCAGGCGAAGTCGGCGCGCCGCGACGCAGTTGCAGCACCATTGGCACTGCGGTCGCTAGCCCCCCCAAGGCGCTGAAGACCATGCAATCCAGCCCGAAGCGCATATTGGCCATGGCCACATCGACGTGCCCGGTCATCGCCACAATCAACGCAGCGAAGGGAACCAAAGCAGCGGCGGCGATCGCCATTTTCCAGCTCTGCCCCTGCTTGCCAACCGATGGACTCGCCATGCTGAGCGCCGCCCAACCGCAACCGCCGCCCAGCAATAGCAACAGCCCGCCACGTAGCAGGAACATTGGATCGGGATCACCCAGCATCACATCGGGACGCATGCCCTTTGACAATACTATCAGCGTCGCGGCCAATGCTACAACAGCGAACACAGCCCATATTGCATGTGTAATCCGCAACGGCTTCACCGGCTCCAGCTCCGCTACCATTGCATCCAAATCAAAACCCTGCTTCATCTTATTCACTCTCAACTAATGTAGATAACTTCTTCAAACCGCGATGAATATTAACCTTTACCAGTGATTCAGACTGGCCGGTACGTATGCTTGCTTCGTCTATGCTTAGCCCCTCAATCTTCACGCATCGGATCACCTCGGCTTGGGACTGCGGGATCAAATCGAGCAGACGATCAATGCTGATCCGTGCTCCAACGACCTCTTCATGGCTATCTTCGGCTTTGTCATAATCCTCCAGCATTTGCGCCTCGTGCCGGTAGGTTTGGCGCAGCCGGTCAATCCAGCGATAGCGGGCGATAGCCGCCAGCCAGGGCAGAAATGGACGTGCCGGATCATAGCTGGAACGCTTTCTGTGGAGCGAGATCAGCGTGTCCTGAACCAGATCATCGACGGCATCGGGCGCAATTTTTTGCCGAAAATAGCGCGCAAGCCATTTGCCCGCCTGTTCAAGCAGAACGGCATAAGCCTGTTTATCGCCGGTCAACGACAGCCGCATCAGGCGGCGTAGCCCTTCTTCATTGGCGATCATCTGCGGCGACCTGAAAGGATTTTGTCCAATGACAGGCCGCCTCCGCCGCGAACGATAAGGACGAGTGCAAGCGCGACCCAAAGGATATGCACCTGCCACCATGCCTCGGGGAAAACGAAAATCTGGATTACCAAAGTCATGCCCATCAGTGCGAGTGCAGAGATGCGGGTGAACAGGCCTATCACAAGCAATATCGGCAAAGCATGTTCGGCATAAGTGGTCAGATAGGCGGCGAGTTCGGATGGTAGCAACGGCACCTTGTTGAACGGATCATCGCCGAACTGAAAGATCGTGGTTTCGCTGACGGTCAGCAAACTGCCTTCTTCCACTTTGGTACGGCCCGATCGCCAGAATATACCAGCGAGCGCCAAGCGGACCATCAATAGCATGATGGCTTCAGCCCATTTTGCTGAAACCAGCGCAACGGCACGGTCGTAACTATTCAGTACCGCCTGCATCATGTTCCTCCATCAGTGCACCTGCACCAAGCAATGTCATCACCGGCTCAGCCGGATTGGTTATGCCCGGTAGTTCGGCGGCGAGGGCCAACATGTTACCGATGGGTGTCATTTTTTTGGTCGCGGCGAAGATCGTGGCGGTTGCGGCGTTTAGAGGAACAAGCTGGACTTCGGCTTCCGGTCGAACGACGAGAACAGCGGCTGGGTTTGGTATCATTGCTGTGATGTCGGCGAGTTGATCTGAGAGCGGACCGGTCAGAGTGATCAGGATCGCTGCGGGATGTGCTTTCACCGGCAAGCTGATGAGTTTTTCTTCGGCCAGTCCGGCTATGTCAGTCAATTGTAGCGGAACAGCATCGGCGGCATGATAGCTTTGCAGCCACGCCCATTCGATTGACGCCAAATCGACCCCTGTCAGGGTAACAGATGACGCCTTCAGGAATTGGGGGAAGCGTTCGCCTATGCTGTTGTTATCACGCGTCGTCGCTTCGGCTGTTTCAAGATAGGCACGCGATAGCTGGTTGAACCGTTCATCACCCAAAGCCTGCCGCGTCAGCGGAAAGCTCTCCTCAAGCGCCACTAAGCGGGCATGGTTGATCGTATTGGCATGAGCTTTCAGGCCGAGCACGACCCTGTCAATCGGGCCATCGAACAATGTGTGGTCAAGCGCATCCGGCCCTTGATTGATCGTTGCGATAAAATTTGCCTGCGCGGCTTCAAGCGAAAGCATGGCTTGCCTCCATCAGCACGGCATCGGCTTTGGCGACCTCTGCCATCAAAGTTGCATAATCCGGAACATCGGTGTCCCATTCGATCAAAGTCGGCTTTGGTCCGGCGCGCTGGATAAAGTGTGCATAGAGTTGCCACACGCGCTCACTAACGGCACTGCCATGGTCGTCGATATAAAGCGGCCCGCTGTCATGCTGTTCGGTTGCGTGCCCCGCCAGATGGATTTCGCCGACCCAATCAGGGTCTATAGCGGAAAGATATTCTTCCGCCGCCCCACCGAGGTTGCCGGTGGTCACAACGATATTATTGATATCAAGCAACAGGCCGCAGCCTGTGCGGTGGATCAGTTCGGCCAGAAATTCGGTTTCGCTCATCTGGCTATCGCGATAGGCAAGATAGCAGCTGGGGTTTTCGATCAGCATCTGCCGCCCCAGACGGCGCTGCACGCGGTCCACTTGCAAAGCGAAATGGTTCAGCGATTCCTTTGTGTAGGGAACAGGAAGCAAGTCAGCAAAGCGGTCATGCGCATTGCCCGAAAAACTCAGATGGTCGGAAACCATCGCCGGATTATATCGCTCGCACAGGGCCGCCAGCCTTTCGAGGTCGCCATTGTTTAACCCTTCGGCACTACCCAAGGATAGCCCAACCGAATGAAAACTGACCGGCAAAATCGCGGAAATGGCGGACAGCCAGCGATGGGGCGGGCCTGCCCCTATGGAATCAGATACGCCAAAATAGTTTTGCGGATGAACCTCGACCCAAAAGGGGCGACCCGAGGGGTGATCTGGATCGAGAATCGCATCATAATGCTGCGGCTTCAGACCTATCCCGGTTTTAGGGGGGAGTGAGGAAAGGCCCGAAGCCGAAGACGCGATCATGTCCATCCGCAAATCCTAGTGAGGTGCAGCTTATGATAGCAACATAAACTTCGTCATTCCCGCGAAGGCGGGAATCCATCACCAATTGTTGAAATTTGGAGTGCCGGTGTTGGCCCCCCGCCTTCGCGGGGGTGACGAAATTTTGGGGTTTATCTGATTCAGTTTAATTGCACGCTGACGCAGAATACCTTTATTTTTTCATCATTGGTTTGGGCGCCATGTTGCCTTCTTTTGCAGATAGCGATCCGCCCATTTTTACGCACTCACCCTTGGCCACATATTTCCATGCATTGCCTTGATAGTCAGTGGTCGAGGTGCCAGCACAGCTTGTGCCGGGGCCAGCGGCGCAATCATTCTTTGCCTTCAAAGCAACGCCATAGCATTTTTCCTTTGCTCCAGCAGCGGCTGTAGCAGGGGCGGTGGCGATGGCAGCAGCGGCCGAAAGAGCAGCGGCGGCAGCGGCGATTTTCAAAACAGAAACAGTCATAAATTCTCCATCGATTGAGTATATTCAAATTGGTCAGGGGGATCGACCATGAGGCCATCTTCGAAGGTCTCGTTGAAAGTTTCGTTGATACTGCCACGATGGTTACACCAAAGCGAAAAATCTTTGTCCTCTCCGCTTGACCTGTGGCCGTTAATCCCTATTTGACCATCGTTAGCACTCAATGCAAACGAGTGCTAATTGCTATTCAGGTGTGCGGGAGTGATTTTGCATCCTCCTGATGCGCCATCAACCAAAGCAAAGGAAGCACGACATGAAATTTCGTCCGTTGCATGATCGCGTCCTCGTCCGCCGTGTCGAGGCCGAAGCAAAAACCGCTGGTGGGATCATCATCCCCGATACAGCGCAAGAAAAACCACAAGAAGGTGAAGTCGTCGCTGTAGGCGAAGGCGCCTATAACGAAGACGGCGACCGCATTAAGCCAGACGTTAAAACAGGCGACAAAATCCTGTTCGGCAAATGGTCCGGCACCGAAGTGAAGGTCGACGGTGAAGACCTCTTGATCATGAAAGAATCCGACATTTTGGGCATTGTTGGTTAACCCCAATTCCCAAGTCTAATTCAGTGTGTACTTGCGCAGTTTTCTGCGCTTTTTAAAGGAAAAACATCATGGCTGCAAAAGACGTGAAATTTGGCCGCGATGCGCGTGAACGCATCCTGCGCGGCGTAGATATCCTCGCCGACGCGGTGAAGGTAACTTTGGGCCCCAAAGGCCGTAATGTCGTCATCGACAAAAGCTTTGGCGCACCCCGCATCACCAAGGACGGCGTTACCGTCGCCAAGGAAATCGAACTGAAAGACAAGTTCGAAAACATGGGTGCACAGATGGTTCGCGAAGTTGCTTCGAAAACCAACGACATTGCTGGCGACGGCACCACCACTGCAACCGTTCTTGCTCAAGCCATCGTGCGTGAAGGCATGAAGTCGGTAGCTGCTGGCATGAACCCAATGGATCTGAAACGCGGTATCGACATTGCTGTCACCACCGTTGTTGCAGACCTTGTAAAGCGTTCAAAGCCTGTTGCTGGTTCTTCGGAAATCGCACAAGTCGGCACAATCTCCGCCAATGGCGAAGCCGAAATCGGCGAGATGATTGCCAAGGCGATGGAAAAAGTCGGTAAAGAAGGTGTTATCACTGTTGAAGAAGCCAAGGGCCGCGAAAGCGAGCTCGAAGTGGTTGAAGGCATGCAGTTTGATCGCGGCTATCTGTCGCCATACTTCATCACCAACACCGAAAAAATGTCGGTTGAACTTGATAACCCGTACATCCTGATCCACGAAAAGAAGCTTGGCAATCTGCAAGCCATGCTGCCGATTTTGGAAGCAGTTGTGCAGTCGGGTCGTCCTTTGTTGATCATCGCAGAAGACGTCGAAGGCGAAGCGCTTGCTACCCTCGTGGTCAACAAGCTGCGTGGCGGTTTGAAGATTGCCGCGGTTAAGGCACCAGGATTTGGCGATCGCCGTAAAGCGATGCTTGAAGATATCGCGATCCTGACCAAGGGTGAAATGATCTCGGAAGACCTCGGCATCAAGCTTGAAACCGTAACACTCGGCATGCTCGGCCAAGCCAAGCGCGTTTCGATTGATAAGGACAACACCATCATCGTCGACGGTGCTGGCGAGTCCGATGCGATCAAGGGCCGCGTCGAAGCGATCCGTTCGCAGATCGAAAACACAACGTCCGATTACGATAAAGAAAAGCTGCAAGAGCGTTTGGCGAAACTCGCTGGCGGTGTTGCCGTTATCAAAGTCGGCGGTTCGACCGAAGTTGAAGTGAAAGAACGCAAGGATCGCGTCGATGATGCGTTGCATGCAACCCGTGCAGCTGTCGAAGAAGGCATCGTCCCCGGCGGCGGCACTGCGCTTCTTTATGCAACCAAGTCTTTGGAAGGCATGAAGGGCGTCAATGACGACCAGACACGTGGTATCGACATCATCCGCAAAGCGATTGTCACACCATTGCGCCAGATCGCGGCGAATGCCGGTTTTGACGGTGCGGTTGTCTCGGGCAATCTGTTGCGCGAAAACGACGAAACCATGGGCTTCAACGCATCAACCGATGTGTATGAAAACCTGGTGACTTCCGGCGTTATCGATCCGACCAAGGTTGTGCGCACTGCATTGCAGGATGCCGCATCGGTTGCTGGTCTGTTGATCACGACCGAAGCTGCAATCTCTGACGCGCCTGAAGATAAGGCCGGTGGCGCTGGCGGTATGCCCGGCGGCATGGGCGGAATGGGCGGCATGGGCGGTATGGATTTCTAAATCCGATTGGGGACACCGAATACGGTGTCCCCGGCGCCTCTTATCCCTTTTGCCAAATTACCGCAAGAAACAGAGAAAGGGGACACGCAATAGCATGTCCCCTTTTTTGTTTTGAGCGATTGTATTAGTGATGTAAGACAGCTGTTCAGACAAGGAGTGATGATGATCCGGCAATGGGCAATAATCGGTGTGATCAGCGCGGTGATGATCGGCGTGCATTTGGTCGACATCGTGCTCGGCGGGTTCCTGAAATCCTTTGGCATCCATCCCCGTGAGATTGGGACAGCGTATACCATCGTTACAGCGCCGTGGCTGCATGCAAGCTTTGCGCATCTTGGTAGCAATCTGGCGGCGTTCATTGTGCTGGGCTCGCTGTGCATGCTGAATGGCCTGCGCTATTTCGTGAAGGCCAGCGCGTTGATCATTGGCATCGGCGGGGCTCTCGTGTGGCTGTTCGCGCGCGGATCAACGCATATCGGGGCCAGTGGTTGGATCTTCGGCCTATGGAGCCTTGTGATCGCATTGGCATGGTTCGACCGCAGCCCGCGCAACATCGCGATCGCGCTTGCAGTGGTGTTCTTTTATGGCGGCATGATCTTTGGCGTGCTGCCAACGCAAAGCTATATCTCGTTTGAATCGCATCTGTTCGGCGCGATCGCTGGCGTTGCAGCGGCGGCGATGCTTGCCAAACAACGCGTGGAAATCGTGCAGCCCGTGCGCAATGCAGGCGAACTGAAATTCTGGCCCGACGGCCAATAAGGCATGTCCCGCCTGATCCTGTTCAACAAACCTTACGGTGTGCTGCCGCAATTTACGGATAAAGGAACAGAGGGTTCCCCGCGCCCAACGCTGTCCGATTATATCGACATTCCCGGCATCTATCCGGCGGGACGGCTGGATATGGATAGCGAAGGGTTGATGCTGCTGACCGATGATGGCCGGTTGCAGGCACGCATCGCCGATCCGAAGTTTAAGATGCCAAAAACCTATCTGGTGCAGGTTGAGGGTGAAGTGACGGATGATGCGCTGGCCGCATTGCGCAAAGGCGTGATGTTGAAAGACGGGCTGACTTTGCGAGCCGAGGCGGAACGGATTGACGACCCGCAACTCTGGCCGCGTGACCCACCCATCCGTGTTCGCTTGAGCATCCCCGACAGCTGGTTACAACTCACCATCCGTGAAGGCCGCAACCGCCAAGTGCGCCGGATGACTGCGGCTGTTGGAAATCCGACTTTGCGCTTGGTGCGCTGGGCCGTGGGTGATTGGACTGTGGATGGATTGGGGCAGGGTGAGTGGCGCGAGATTGCCGTTTAGTCGACCGGCCTAACTACCCGGCGTCCCTTTGTTCGGCTGGTCAGGTGGAACTGCATGCACCGGTCACAACGATAGGGATGGAGCGGGAAATCAGCATGCCCAGAAATCTCCAGCGCCTCGGCCTTTGTCGCAAAACGCGCCTTCTTGATGCAGATGCTTAGCCGGGTGCGCACATCAATCTTCTTGGTCGAATGCGATGCTGCCTTGGTTGTAGAGTTGCACCAACAGTGCCATTGTTGTGTCGAATTGTATCAGGTCTGGATCAACGATCATGGCATCCTGTGCGCACAGCAGCTCAGCAAATGCCGCGGCCTCGCCCGCAGTTTCAAAACATTCGCCGTCCACGAATAGCAACACTGCGCCGCC